>JAABTI010000001.1 GCA_011389955.1 Paracoccaceae bacterium
CGACAGCGCGTTGCGCGTCTGACGGCTCTCTTGCCAACCGACCAGCTTGCCGGTGAACGATGCGAAGGTCTGGCCGATACGACCGGTCAGACCAAAATGGTGCGCGCGGGGGGCTTCATACACAGCCATATCCAGTCTCCGTTTTGCTAGGGCACGTCTCGGGCGTGATCCGTGCGTCTGATTGCCAATTAGGCAGCGTGAGATCACGACACAAGACGTTATTTTTGCATAGGTCCCATATCATTTCTGCATGACTGCGCGTTCGAAATAATTGTTTCTATACAACTGCTTATTTACTCAAAGCGTGTCGCTTGCAGGACAGGTTTTGACGCAAACGGGCAACGGCTGTCGCAGCTTGGACACCAGTGTCGCATTCGGGACAGGCCGGATTGGGATTGGTCTTTGTTCGCGTTTCGTGCTAGTGAGGTTGAAAAGCAACACGAGCAGGAAAAAAGATGCGAATTTTGGGCATCGATCCGGGCTTGCGCAACCTGGGATGGGGCGTGATCGAGGCCGGTAGCGGACGACTCACGCATATTGCGAACGGTGTTTGCCATTCCGAGGGGGCCAATCTGGCATTGCGGCTGTTGTCCCTGCACGGTCAATTGACGGATATCGTCACTCACTACGCGCCGGATGTGGCCGCGGTAGAGCAGACTTTTGTCAACAAGGATGGCGCGGGAACGCTCAAGTTGGGGCAGGCGCGCGCGATCGCGCTGCTGGTTCCGGCGCAGCGGGGGTTGCCGATTGGCGAGTACTATCCCAACACCGTGAAGAAGACGGTGGTAGGCGTGGGGCATGCGGCGAAGACGCAGGTAGATCACATGGTGCGCATGCAGTTGCCGGGCGTCGAGATCGTTGGCCCGGACGCGGCAGATGCTCTGGCAATTGCGATCTGTCACGCGCACCATGGTGGCGCGGCCGGTGGGTTGGCCGCTGCGGTACGAAGGGCAAGCGCATGATCGGCAAACTGTCGGGGCGGGTTGATTACAAGGGCGAAGATCACGTGCTGATTGATGTGCACGGCGTCGGCTACCTCGTGTATTGTTCCGAGCGCACGTTGTCGGCGCTCCCCGCGCCTGGGGGGGCCGCCGCGCTGTATACGGAGTTGCTGGTGCGTGAAGATCTTTTGCAATTGTTCGGTTTCACGACGCTGTTGGAAAAGGAATGGCACCGCTTGCTGATGAGCGTACAGGGTGTCGGCGCGAAGGCGTCGATGGCGATCCTCGGTGGGCTTGGCGCCGAAGGCGTCGGTCGCGCGATCACCTTGGGAGATTGGAACGCAATCAAGGCGGCACGGGGGATAGGCCCGAAAACCGCGCAGAGGATTGTCAATGAACTCAAGGACAAGGCGCCTGGTGTGATGGCACTTGGTGGAACGATCCAAATGGCCATGGGCACCGTGGCCGCCGAGAGCGAGGCGGTGATTGATGCCGATCTCGGAGGCAGTGCGCCGGCGCAAGGGGCGCGTAACCATAACACCACCGCCGCCGCGCAGTCCGAGGCATTGTCGGCACTCGGGAACCTTGGGTATGGCCCGGGCGAAGCGGCCAGCGCGGTTGCTCAGGCGGCAAGCGACGCACCGGAGGCGGATACGCCTGCCCTGATCCGTTCGGCACTCAAGCTTCTGGCACCAAAGGGATAAATCATGACGGAGCCGGACCCGACCCTGCGGCCAGACCGCCAGCCAGAAGACAATGATCGCGCCCTGCGGCCCGAGGCGCTTGATGACTTCATTGGGCAGGCCGAGGCGCGCGCCAACCTGAAGGTGTTCATTCAATCCGCCCGTCAGCGGGGCGAGTCGATGGATCATACCCTGTTCCATGGCCCACCTGGTCTGGGCAAGACGACATTGGCGCAGATCATGGCCAAGGAACTGGGCGTGGGGTTCCGGATGACGTCGGGGCCGGTGTTGGCCAAGGCGGGCGACCTTGCCGCGATCTTAACCAATCTGGAGGCGCGCGATGTTCTGTTCATTGACGAAATCCACCGGCTCAACCCTGCCGTGGAGGAGGTTCTCTATCCCGCGCTCGAGGATTTCGAACTTGACCTTGTGATCGGCGAGGGGCCGGCTGCGCGGACGGTTCGTATTGAATTACAACCATTTACGCTGGTTGGCGCGACGACGCGCATGGGGCTGTTGACGACGCCGCTGCGGGATCGGTTCGGTATTCCGACCCGGTTGAATTTTTATAGCGATGACGAACTGCACGAGATCGTGACCCGCAATGCAAGGTTAATGGGAGCGCCGGCCGATGATGAGGGCGCACGCGAAATCGCTCGCCGCTCGCGGGGGACACCGCGCATCGCGGGTCGATTGCTGCGGCGGGTCGTGGACTTTGCCGTGGTCGAGGGAAACGGCAAGGTCACGCAGGCGATCGCTGATCATGCGCTTACCCGCCTGGGCGTTGACGGACTGGGTCTGGACGGCGCTGATAGGCGATACCTTACTGTTATTGCAGAAAATTACCAAGGTGGGCCGGTTGGCATTGAAACCATGAGTGCCGCCCTGAGCGAGAGTCGCGACAGCCTCGAAGAGGTGATCGAGCCGTTCCTGTTGCAGCAGGGATTGATCCAGCGCACGCCGCGTGGACGCATGTTGGCGCAGAAGGCATGGGCGCATCTGGGCCTGCCTGCACCACAGCGTGCCGAGCAGGCGCAACTGTTCGGAGACGGGCGTTGAGCACCGTGTGAAACGCCCGGAACGGACGTTTCAGGGCCTGAACCGTACGTTTCGTAAGGTTGCTGGACGTTGTGGGCGAAGGATGTAAAAGGGCGATGTCAGTGAACCGATATCGGAGGCCCCGATGACGCCCGAAGAAATTGAAGCGATGTTCACCCGGCGCGATGGCAGCTATGGCTTTGCCCGGTGGGGGCGGCCGATCGTGCCAATCGTCTTCGGGGTGGAGGACGAAACGCTGCGCGTGGTCAAGGGCGCGATCGAGGCGGCGGTCACGCTGGCCGGGCACAAGATGGCCGAGACCGACCCGGAATTGGGCGCGAACCTGATGATCTTTTTCCTGCGGGAATGGAGAGAACTGGAGGATGTGCCCAATCTCGATCGGTTGGTGCCCGGGCTTGGTCCGCTGGTGGAGCGGCTCAAGGGGGCGGATGCCAACCAGTATCGCGCCTTCCGGTTTGATGAAGATGGGGCGATCCAGGCCGCGTTCGTATTCCTGAGAATGGATCGACATCTAAGCGATCTGCCGGCGCAGGACCTGGCGCTGGGCCAGGCCGCGCAGGTGATGTTGTCGTGGTCCGAACGCGCCTTTGCCGAGCGCGCGCCGCTGGCGCGGGCGGGCGGACAGACGGTGCTGCGTCCGGACCTTGGGGAATTGATCCGGGTCGCTTATGATCCGGCGCTGCCCGTGGCGACCAATGACAGGGCGCATGCGCTGCGTCTGTATGGACGGATGCAGGCGGCGCCACAGGGAGATGCGCATTAGGGCCCTTGGCCGTTCTCCGCGGGTGTGATCCGTTCAATACCACGCGTCGGGCATCGAATCCTTCCTGGTCTGGACGAAGTCGCGCAGTTTCGTGTCGACCGCCGGGTCGATGGGCGGTGCCTCGTAGCCGGCAAGGGTCGCGCGCCAGCGGGCATTGGCGCGTTGCAGGGCATCCTCGCGTCCGCCCTCGGACCATGTTTCCCATGGGGCGTCGTCGTTGATTGCGCTGTCCCAGTAGGCGGTTTCGAAATTGCGAATGGTGTGCGCGGTGCCGAACATGTGGGCGCCGGGTCCGCCTTCGGCGAGCGCGTCGAAGGCCAGGGTTTCGTCGGTCACGCTCAACCCCGAGAGGTAGGTGTGCATCATCGAGCAGATGTCGGTATCGAGCACGAATTTCTCGTAGGACATGGACAGAAGCCCGTCGAGGAACCCGGCGGAATGGAGGATGTAGTTGGCGCCGCCCTGAACCGCCGACATCATCGACATCATCGCCTGTATCATGGCCTGCCCGTCGGGCAGCTTGGAGGTCGAGAAATTACCTGCGCAGCGCAGTGGCAGATCCAGGCGGCGCGCCAGTTGTCCCATCACCAGCGAGCCAAGCGCCGGTTCGGGGGTGCCGAAGGTGGGCGACCCGGAGCGCATGGACAACGAGGAAAGGAAACTGCCCAGGATGGCGGGTGCGCCGGGGCGCGTCAGTTGCGTGAGTGCGCAGCCAACCATGGATTCGGCCAGGCTCTGGGCCACGGCGCCCGGCATCGTGACCGGCGACACCGCGCCGCCCAGAAGGAACGGCAGATGGATCGAGCCTTGACCGGCGGCGGCGTAGGCGCGGATGCCGCGCGTGGTGACGCCATCCCAGACCATCGGCGAGGTGGAGTTGAAATTGCCCATTATGACGCAGTTTTTGTCCACGAAATCGGCACCGAACAGGATGCGGCACATCTCTATGCTGTCGGCGGCGCGTTCCGGCGCGGTGATCGACCCGAGAAAGGGCCGATCGGAGTAGCGGATATGGGCATAGACCATGTCGAGGTGGCGCTTGTTCACAGGCTCGTCGGTGGGCTCGCAGATGGTGCCGCCGGAATGGTGCAGCCATGGCGAGGACTGCGCCAGTTTCACGAGGTTTTCGAAATCGGACAGGGTGGCGTGGCGCCGGTTGCCATCCATGTCCATGATGAAGGGCGAGCCGTAGGCCGGGGCGAAGACCATCGCATCGCCGCCGATCTGAACCGAGTTGGACGGGTTGCGCGCGTGCTGGGTGAAACGGGCGGGCGCGGTTTTCAGGATGTCGCGGATCAGGCCGGGTTCGAACCGGACGTTCCAGGCCTGATCGCCGGCTTGCGTGACGCGGCCACCGGCGGCGCGGAACATGGCGACCGTTTCGGGATCTTCGCGGAACTCGATGCCGATTTCGTCCAGCAACTGGTCGGTGCCCTGTTCGAGACGCGCGAGGCTGGCGTCATCGAGGATGTCGTAGGTGGGCAGGCGACGCGTGATGTAGGGCACCTTCAGCGTGGGGTTCTCGCCGGGGGTGGCGGAGCGCTGGGGCTTGCGTCCGGCGCGCTGTCGGCGGGGGCCAGCGGGTCTGCTGCGCGAGGTGCTTTGCATGGTGATCCTCCTGCGTCCATCACTTGCCATGGTGTGTGTCAAAGTCAGAAAAACATTGGATTCCGGGTGTGTCGGCTTCAAAAACGACACCCATGTCGTGAAATGTGACGATGATGTTGGAAATTGCAGCTATGCAAAAACGCTGCTAGGGCACGCGTGATGGAGCGCAGTGTGAAACAGTTGAAACCAGAAAAGACGACCGGCTGGCGCGGGTCCGAGGAACTGTGGTTGCAGGCGGCTTATGAGACGCTGATCGAGCAGGGGGTCGAGGCCGTCAAGGTGATGGAACTGGCCAAGCGCCTGGAGCTGTCGCGCACCAGTTTCTACGGGCATTTCGAGAACCGCGAGGCGCTTCTGGATGCGCTGGTGGAGCGGTGGCGGCTCAAGAATACCGGCAACCTTCTGGAGCGCACGAGGGCCTACGCCGAGACGATCGCCGAGGCGCTGTTCAACCTGTTCGATTGCTGGCTGCGCGACGATCTGTTCGATGCGCGGCTGGATTTCGCGATCCGCAACTGGGCGCTGGCGGACCCTGAGTTGCGCCCGGTTCTGGAGGCGTCGGACCAAGAGCGGATCGAGGCGATCTTCGACATGTTCGTGGGCTTCGGCTTTGGCACCGACGAGGCGCGGGTGCGGGCCTATACCGTCTATTACACGCAGATCGGTTATATCTCGATGATGGTGGAAGAGCCGCCCGAGTTCAGGATCCGGCGCATGCCGGTCTATGTCGAGACGTTCACCGGCACCCATCCGACCGAGGCCGAAGTGGCGCGCTTTGCCGCCCGGCACGGCATGTCGGTGGACTTCGTGCAGCGGCGATCGGGCGGGCAGGCGGCGCTGTAGCGCCGCCCGGTGTTCACATATCCTTGACCAGGCGCAGGGCGTCGTAGATTGCCGCATGAGTATTGCGGGCGGATACGGCGTCGCCGATGCGATAGAGCGCGAAGGTGGCATCGGTATTGGAACCATCGGGCTGCGGGCGACCGGCCAGCAGCGCGTCTTGATCCACCGCACCGAGGTTGCGGGAGTGTGGCTTGAGCTCGAAATACAGCGCGTCCAACGGTATGGTGCCGTGATTGACCACGACCTGGTCGAATTCCCGTTCTTCGCGGTGATCCGAATAATCGGTGCCGATCACCGCCATCAGGCGATTGCCGTCGCGGCGCACATCCCGTAGTCGATAGGTGACCGTAAACCGCACATCGCGCGATTGCAGCTTGCGCATGTAAGGCACCAGGTTCAGGGCCATCACGTCGGGCGCGAAGCTGCGGTCGGGGGTCATCACCTCGACATGGGCGCCGGAGTCGGCAATCGTTTCGGCGGCCTGAAGGGCGGCATGATCGCCCGCGTCGTCATAGACCAGCACACGCGTGCCGGGCTTCACGTCGCCGGCGATGATGTCCCATGCCGACACGACCAGATCGTTGCCCGCCTCCAGCACCTCGGTATGGGCCAGGCCGCCGGAGGCGACGATCACCACGTCGGGAGCTTCGGCGGTGATGTCGGCGGCCTCGGCGTAGGTGTTGAAGCGGAATTCCACGTCGCGGGCGGCACATTGGGCCATGCGCCAATCGACGATGCCCATCATCTCGCGTCGTCGCGGGTTTCGAGCGGTCAGGCGAACCTGTCCTCCGGGGTCGGCGGCGGCCTCGAACACGCATACCGAGTGGCCGCGTTCGGCGGCGACGCGGGCGGCCTCCAACCCGGCCGGACCGGCACCGATGATCACCACGCGCTTGCGCGTCGCAGCGGGGGCGATGTCATGCGGCATGGACAACTCGCGCCCGGTCGCGGCGTTGTGGATGCATAGTGCATCACCGGCCTGGTAGATCCGGTCGAGGCAGTAGGTGGCGCCCACGCACGGGCGGATGTCATGCTCGCGGCCTTCGGTAATCTTGCGCACGATATGCGGGTCGGCCATGTGCGCGCGGGTCATGCCGACGAGGTCGAGCTTGCCCTCGGCCACCGCGTGGCGGGCGGTGGCCACGTCGGGGATGCGCGCGGCGTGAAAGGTGGGCATGCCGGTTTCGGCCCGGATGGTGCCGGCGAAATCTAGGTGCGGCGCCGATTTCATGCCCTGCACCGGGATAACGTCGGCAAGACCTGCATCGGTTTCGATATGGCCGCGGATCACGTTGAGAAAGTCGACCTGCCCCGTGTCCCTGAGCCTGCGCGAGATTTCCAGCCCCTCCCGGACAGAGATGCCGCCGTCGAGGGATTCATCCGCGGTATAGCGGACGCCGACGATGAAATCGGAACCGACGCGGGCGCGGATGGCGTTCAGCACCTCGAGCGAAAAGCGCATGCGGTTGTCGAGGCTGCCGCCATAGGGGGCGTCGAGGGCGTTGGTCAGTGGCGACCAGAACTGGTCCATCAGGTGGCCGTAGGCCTGCAACTCAATCCCGTCCAGCCCGGCCGCCTGCATTCGTTCGGCGGCATCGGCGTAGTCGGTGATGATGCGCGCGATGTCCCAGTCCTCGATCTGCTTGGGAAAGGCGCGATGCGCCGGTTCGCGCTCATGGCAGGCGGACACGGCCGGAAGCCAGTCCCCCTTGTTCCAATGCGTGCGGCGGCCAAGGTGGGTCAGCTGGATCATCACCGCGCAGCCGTGTTCATGGCACGCATCGGTGAGCCGCTTCATCCATGGTACGACTTCGTCCTTGTAGGCGAGGATGTTGTTGAAAACGGGGGGCGAATTGCGCGACACGGCCGCGGAGCCGGCAGTCATGGTCAGCCCCACGCCGGCGCGGGCGCGTTCCTCGTGATAGGCGCGGTAGCGATCCTTGGGCATGCCGTCTTCGGGGTAGGCGGGCTCGTGCGCGGTGGTCATGATGCGGTTTTTCAGCGTCAGATGTTTCAGCTGATAAGGTTGCAACAAAGGATCGCTGGACATTCTGGCACCGTTGTCTTGAGGGGTTCATGCATGGCTGCGGGGTTCACTGTGCCCGGGTTACAGAGGCTGGTCAAAGAAAAACACGACACCAGTGTCCGCAAACACGACATGCATGACAACTGGCGGCCGGGTGGGACGATTGCATCTTTCCAAATTGCCCCGGCTGTGGTGACTTGCGTCCGTCGGCCTTAGCCCGGCCGCGCCAGCAGACCGAGGGAAAACATGACCTGTCTATTCGTGCAGATCCGGTGCAAGCCGGGAACGACCTATCAAGTCGCTGAAGCCATCGTGCTGCGAGAGTTGCATTCAGAACTGTATTCCACCAGCGGCGAGTGGGACTTGCTGTGTAAGCTGTACGTCCCTGCCGGCGCGGATGTGGGCAAATACATCAATGACAACCTGTTGGACATTCCGGGTATCGAGCGGACCCTGACGACCCCGACCTTCAAGGCCTTCTGAACGCGAGCGATCAGGCCGATGGGCCGCAGATCACGGTTTGAGTGCCCCAGTCCGCGCAGCGTTGCACCAGTGCGGGCGGCAGGGGTTCGTCGGTGTAGAGCGTGTCGATCTGTTCCAGCGAGGCGATGCGGGCAGGGGCCGTGCGTTGCAGTTTGGAATGGTCCGCGACCAGCTTGTTGCGGCGCGCCTGCCGGATGATCGTCTGGCTGACCGTGACTTCCTGCACGTCGAAATCCAGGATGTCGCCGCTGGTGTCCAGCGCAGAACACCCGATCACCGCAATATCGACCTTGAACTGTTCGATCACCCGCGTCGTCAGCGTGCCGATCAACCCGCCATCGGCGCGGCGCAGGACACCGCCGGCGACGATCACCTCGATGTCGGGGTTGGCGACGAGGATATTGGCGACGTTCATGTTGTTGGTCACAACCATCAGCGTGTGATGATGCAGCAATTCGCGCGCGACCGCCTCGGTCGTCGTGCCGATGTTCAGGAACACGGACGCGCCTTCGGGAATGTCGCGTGCGCAGCGCCTGGCGATCTCGGTTTTGGAGGCGGCATTGAGGCGGCGGCGCTCGTCATAGCCGATGTTCGTGACACCCGAGGGCAGGATCGCGCCACCATGCACGCGCTCGAGCTTGCCGGCCTCGGCCAGTTCGGTGAGGTCGCGGCGGATCGTCTGCACGGTCACGCCAAAGCGTTCGGCCAGCCCCTCGACCGTGACCTTGCCCTCGTTGCGCGCGATTTCGAGTATGTCCGGCTGCCGGAATGTCTGGCTCATGTGGCGCTCCTTTCGGGGACTATTTTTGATATTTCGTGCCAGTGCAAGCACTGCGAACGGTCCAGTGACCGGTTTCGGCGGCAGCGACGACGGGGATGACCCAACGGAACTATCGCGCAGATCCAGGGCGTGATGCGACGCCATAGCCTATGCATGCGACATTCGGGGTGCTAGTTTCGACGGCGACGCAAAGCTGTGGTGTCATGAAACCTACCAATTTTTCCTTGATACATGAGGCGCAATCGGCATTGTTGACTGGTGAGTCAATGACCCGGCCAGCGGGCTGCCAACACACCGACACGGGAGAATGTTATGAAAGATCAAATCGAACACCTGAAAAAGCGAGTTGGACAGGGCCGGATCACCCGGCGCGAATTCGTCGGACGGATGGGCGCACTGGGCGTCAGCGCCGCGATGGCCAACGTCATGATGGCCCAGGCCGTGCGTGCCGAGGGCCCGAAAAAGGGCGGTCATCTGAAAATGGGTTCCGTGGGCGGCGAAAGCACGAATTCCCTGGACCCCGCAGCGGCCGCAAGTCAGGTCCCCTATTATAACCTGAACCTGTTTGGGGACACGTTGGTCGAGGTGACGCCGGAAGGCAAGGTGGGCAACCGCCTTGCCGAAGAAGTCAGTTCGAGCCCGGACGCGAAAACGTGGAAATTCAAGATCCGCAAGGGTGTCGAGTTTCACAACGGCAAACCTCTGACCCCGGAGGACGTGCTGCGCACGATGGAGCGGCATTCCAACGAAGAGTCCAAATCGGGTGCGCTGGGCGTCATGCGCGGCATCGAGTCGATGAAGGTCGAGGGCGACATGTTCTCGGTCACGCTCAAGACGCCGAACGCTGACCTGCCGTACCTGATGGCCGACTACCACCTTCAGATCCAGCCCGATGGCGGGTTCGACAACCCCGGCGCTGGTATCGGGACGGGGCCCTACATCCTTGAAGAGGATCAGCCCGGCGTGCGCCACGTGTGGTCTCGCAACCCCAACTACTGGGATGACAGCCGCGGCCACGTGGACAGCGTCGAGATCCTGGTCATCAACGACGCGACCGCACGGATGGCGGCGCTTCAGTCCGGGCAGGTGCATCTTGTCAACCGGGTAGACCCGAAGGTGGCCGACCTGGTCAACCGCGCACCCGGCGTGCGGATCGAGAGCGATTCGGGGCCGGGACACTACGTGTTCATCATGCACGTGGACACCGAGCCGTTTTCGAGCAACGATCTGCGGCTGGCGCTTAAATACGCGATTGACCGCGAGGACATGGTGGAAAAGATCCTGCGCGGTTTCGGCACGGTCGGGAACGATATGCCGATCAACGCGGCCTATCCCCTTTTCGACGAGACCATTCCGCAGCGCAGCTACGACCCGGAAAAGGCCGCCGAGCACTACAAGAAGTCCGGCCATGACGGCAGCCCGATCATCCTGCGCGTCTCCGATGTGGCCTTCCCCGGTGCGATCGAGGCGGCGCAGCTTTTCCAGGAAACCGCCAAGGCAGCGGGCATCCCGCTGGAATTGAAGCGTGAGCCGGGCGACGGGTATTGGTCGGAAGTGTGGAACACGCAGCCGTTCTGCGCCTCGTACTGGAGTGGCCGGCCGGTTCAGGACCAGATGTATTCGACCGCCTACCTGTCCACCGCCGACTGGAACGACACGCGCTGGGACAATGAGAAGTTCGACAAGATGCTACTGGAAGCACGGGCCGAACTGGACGAGGCAAGGCGCAAGGAATTGTATTCGAAGATGGGTCGCATGATCCGCGACGAGGGTGGGCTGATCTGTCCGATGTTCAACGACTTCATCACCGGTGTCAGCGACAAGGTTCAGGGCTGGGTCGATGACCCGACCGGCGAGACCATGTCGGGGCGTTGGTCTTCGATGCTTTGGTTGGCATGATCCGGGGCGTTTGAATGCATCCGGTTCTGATATTGGTGGTCCAGCGCATCGCGCTGGGCCTCCTGCTGCTTGTTGCTGCTTCGATCCTGATCTTTGCGGGCACCATGATCCTGCCGGGCGATGTGGCGCAATCCATTCTGGGCCAATCGGCGACGCCGGAGGCATTGGCCAACCTGCGCGCCGAGCTGGGCCTGAACGAGCCGCCGGTGACGCGGTATTTCAACTGGCTGTTCGGGGTGGTGCAGGGGGATCTCGGAACCGCGCTGACCAATGGCCAAGACATCGCGACATCCATGGGGCGGCGTTTGTCCAACACCCTGTTTCTGGCGTTCTGGGCCGCGGCGGTCGCGGTGCCTCTTGCGATCTTCCTCGGGCTGGTAGCGGTTCTTTATCGCGATCGGTGGCCTGACAAGCTGATATCGGGTGTGACGTTGGCTTCCATCTCGATCCCGGAGTTCCTGATAGGCTATGTGCTGATGTATTTCGTGGCGGTTCAGCTGGGTTGGTTTTCGACTGTCGCGATGATCAGCGATTCGATGTCGCTGCTGGAAAAGCTCAGTGTGATCGCCTTGCCGGTGGCGGTGCTGACGCTGGTGGTTCTGGCGCACATGATGCGCATGACGCGCGCCGCGATCCTGAACGTGATGCAATCGGCTTATATCGAAACCGCCGAGTTGAAGGGGCTGAGTGCCTTCACGGTGATCTTTCGCCACGCCTTTCCCAATGCCATCGCGCCGATCGTCAACGTGGTGATGATCAACCTGGCCTATCTTGTCGTCGGGGTCGTGGTGATCGAGGTGGTGTTCGTCTATCCCGGCATGGGGCAATACCTGGTCGATCACGTGTCCAAGCGTGACGTGCCCGTTGTGCAGGCCTGCGGCCTGGTCTTCGCCGCAGTCTACATAGGGCTGAACATGGTGGCCGACATCGTGTCCATTCTTGCCAACCCGAGATTGAGGCACCCCAAATGAGAGGCATCCCGGTTTCCGCCCTCATCGGGTTGTTCTTCACCGGGCTCTATTTTCTGGGGGCGATTTTCGCGCCGTTTATCGCGCCTTATGGCCTGTCCGAGATTGTCGGCGACGTGTGGGAGCCTTCTTCGTCCAGGCACCTTCTGGGCACTGACAGCATCGGGCGCGATTTGCTGACCCGGATGATATATGGAGGGCGCACAACCATTTTCATCGCCACCATGGCGACAATACTGAGTTTTGTCACCGGGTCGGTGCTGGGGTTCCTGGCGGCGGTGCTCGGCGGCTGGATGGACCAGCTCATGTCGCGGCTGATCGATCTGCTGATGTCGATTCCGACGCTGATTTTCGCGCTGGTGGTGTTGTCGGTGATGCCGGTGACGGTTCCGGTGCTGATCGTGGTGATGGGGCTGCTGGATTCGACGCGCGTCTACCGGCTGGCGCGCGCGGTGGCGGTCGATATCAACGTGATGGATTTCGTCGAGGCCGCCCGCCTGCGAGGCGAGGGGCGCGGTTGGATCATCTTTCGCGAGATCCTGCCCAATGCCTTGTCGCCGCTGGTTGCGGAAATGGGCCTGCGGTTCATCTTTGCGGTGCTGTTCGTCTCGACATTGTCCTTCCTGGGGCTGGGGGTGCAGCCACCAGCGGCCGATTGGGGGGGGATCGTCAAGGAAAACAAGGACGGTATCGTTTACGGCATCCCGGCGGCGCTGGTGCCGGCCTTTGCCATCGCGACGCTGGCGATATCCGTCAACCTGGTGGCGGACTGGATTCTGAACCGCACCACGAGTCTGAAAGGGGGGCGCGGTGGCTGATCCGCTGTTGAAGGTGACTGATCTGAAGATCGAGGCGACGGCCTATCCCCCCGGTGAGCCACCGCAGGACATCACCATCGTCGAGGACATATCTTTCGCGCTGGAAAAGGGGCGGGTTCTGGGCCTTATCGGTGAATCGGGCGCCGGCAAATCGACCATAGGGCTGAGCGCCATGGCCTACGGGCGCGGCGGCGTGCGGATTACCGGCGGCGAGGTGCTGGTAAACGGCCGTGACATCCTCAAGCTGGGCGTGTCCGGGCTCAAGCGGCTTCGCGGCGCGGAGGTGACCTACGTCGCGCAATCGGCGGCGGCGGCGTTCAACCCGGCGCGCAAGATCATGGAGCAGGTGACCGAGGCCACACTGGCCCATGGCCGCACCAGCAAACGCAAGGCCGCGGCTCGTGCCGTGTCCCTGTTTGCCAAACTCGGCCTGCCCGACCCGGAGAATTTCGGAAACCGCTATCCGCACCAGGTATCGGGCGGACAATTGCAGCGCGCGATGACGGCGCTGGCGCTATGCCCGGAACCCGAACTGGTGATCTTCGACGAACCGACCACGGCGCTGGACGTCACGACGCAGATAGATGTCCTTGCCGCGATCAAGGACGCGATCCGTGATACCGGCGTGGCGGCGCTCTATATCACGCACGACCTGGCGGTGGTGGCGCAGGTCAGCGACGAGATCATGGTGCTGCGCGACGGTCACCGCATCGAATACGGCGCCGCCGACCAGATCATCAATGATCCACAAGAGGATTATACCCGCGCGCTGGTGTCCGTGCGGTCGATCGATCACGAGGAGAAGCAGCCCACCGATGACCCGGTGATGCAAGCGAGCAATGTCACCGCCCGCTACAAGGGCACGAAATTTGACGTGCTGCACGATATCAGCGTTGCGCTGGACGCGGGGCAGACATTGGCCGTGGTGGGCGAAAGCGGCTCGGGCAAGTCCACCTTGGCGCGCGTGATCACGGGGTTATTGCCGCCCTCGCGCGGGCAGATCAGTTTTGCCGGGCGACGCCTGTCGGCGGACCTGGCGGGGCGGTCGCGCGAAGATCTGCGGGAGTTGCAAATGATCTACCAGATGGCCGATGTTGCGATGAACCCGCGCCAGACAGTGGGCACGATCATCGGTCGGCCGTTGGAGTTTTACTTCGGCCATCGCGGGGCGGAGAAACGCCGCCGTGTGATCGAGCTTCTGGACAAGATCGAGCTTGGCGCCGGCTATATCGATCGCTACCCGGCAGAACTCTCAGGCGGGCAAAAGCAGCGCGTCTGCATCGCCCGCGCGCTGGCCGCCGAGCCGCGGCTCATCATCTGCGACGAGGTAACCTCGGCGCTGGATCCGCTGGTTGCGGATGGCATACTCAAGCTGTTGCTGGAACTCCAGAAAATCGAGAACGTGGCCTACCTGTTCATCACGCATGACCTGGCCACCGTGCGGGCCATCGCGGACAGCATCGCCGTGATGTACCAAGGCCGCGTGGTGCGTTATGGCACCAAGAGCCAGGTTCTATCGCCGCCCTTTGACGATTACACCGACCTGTTGTTGTCATCGGTGCCCGAGATGAAACTGGGTTGGCTGGAAGAGGTGATCGCGCATCGCAAGATGGAAAGCGCGGGTCACTGAGGGTCGACACCGGCAGGAGGATTGGCAGCAAGGTGGAGCCCCTGCTGCCCCGGACTTCGCCGTGCCGGAAATTTTCGCCGCCGCGGGGGTGGCGTGGGATGGGGAAGGGTATGGAACGCAAGCTGTTGTTGATTGTTCTGGACGGCGTGCCACTGCGCAACTGGCGGCGGTTGTTCGGTAACCTTGAGGGCTGGGTCGATTCGGGCGAGGCGCAGAGGTGGACCATACGGTCGGTCCTGCCGTCGATCTCGGCCAGTTGCTATGCCTCGATCCATACCGGGGTGAGCCCGCAGGTGCATGGCTGCACTGGCAACGGAAACGTGTTTCGCCTGTCGCAGCCCGACGTTTTCGGTCAGGTGCGCAAGGCCGGTGGCGTGACCGGGGCGGTGGCGCATTCGTTCTGGTCGGAGTTTTTCAACCGCGCGCCGTTCGATCGTGTGCGCGACATCGAGTATGACGAACCGGACAGCGACAGCATCAATCACGGTCGTTTCCACACGATGACGGGCTATGGCCTGATCAACCAGATGACCCCGAGCGACGTGGACCTGTTCGCCACGCTGAGCAATCTTTGCGCCAGGTTTTCGTTGAATTACGGCATCTTGCATACCTGCACCCTGGACAGCATGGGGCACCGGTTTTTCCATGAGTGCCAGGAAATGGACCATGCCTGCCTGATGATGGACGAGATGCTGGCGCCGTTCATCCCGCGCTGGCGGGCCATGGGATACGAGGTGATGGTGACGGCCGATCACGGACAGGATGCGCGTGGCCATCACGGCGGGCGCGACCCGCTGCAACAGGAGGCAGCGCTATATTATTTCGGTCCCGCCAAGGGGCCGGAAGCGGATACGGTGCTGGAGCAGGTGCAACTGGCGCCGACGATCCTGAGCCGGTTGGGGGCGCCGATCGCCGATACCATGCGCGGCGAGGTATTCCTGCGCTAGACGTCGAGCCAGATTGTCATCGGCCCGTCATTGGTCAGGTCTACTTGCATCTCGGCCCCGAAACGCCCGGTTTGCGTGGGAATTCCCATGTTTTCCAAGTGCTTGGCGACGCTCAGGTAAAGCGCCTCGGCGATGTCCGGTGCGGCGGCGGCGGAAAACCCGGGGCGGTTGCCGCGCGAGGTGTCGGCGGCGAGCGTGAACTGACTGATGACCAGTGCGCCCGCTCCCGCATCAAGGGCGGAGAGATTCGTCTTGCCTGCGTCATCGCGGAAGATGCGCAGGCGGCCGATCTTGCCGGCCAGCTTTTCGGCGTTGGATTCGGTGTCGCCCTGCATGGCGCAGACCAGCAGCAACAGGCCGGGACCGGTGCGCCCGATGACGTCGTCATCGACACTGACCGAGGCATGGGTGACACGTTGAACGACGGCGCGCATTGTGGAGCCTTTGCATTGGACCCTGGCGATCACGGGCAGCATGCCGCCGGGGGCAGGCCGGCGCAAGCGGAGTTTGACCCAGATCAACGACTCACCCGGCCAAATGCGACATCATCATGTAACTACATGAAATGTATGATTAAAAAGAGGATGAAATGGTTGAGAAGTCCCATACGGCCGGGTTGTGGCCATCGATGTACGAACCGTTCAAGGCAATGGGCGCACGGGTTGCCGACTGGCTTGCCCCGGCCTCGGATGCCAGTTCGGGCGAGAACGCTTACACCATCACCATGGAACTGCCGGGTGTCGAGGAAGGCGATATCGACGTCTCGGTCCAGGATGGCGTTATCACCGTCAAGGGCGAAAAAAGCGCCACGCGCGAGGACAAGGGCGAGACCTGGTACTTCAGCGAACGGCAATACGGGGCGTTCAGCCGTGCCTTCCGCCTGCCGCAGGATGCGGATGGTGACAAGATCGAGGCCAACCTGAAGGACGGTATCCTGACCCTGTCAGTGCCCAAACGGGGCCCCGAGGCGGCCCCGGAAAGCAAGGTGAAGATCACCAAGGGTTAACCGCCCGCGCGCCGTCATGACAAACGGCGTATCCGACAGAACGGACGTTTCGGCGCCCGAACCGTCGATTCGGGCGACCGCGGTCACATGCGCCAGTCGATCAGTTGATCGAGCGGCGCGCGTTCCGTTCGAAAGGCGTTCGCCGGGTGGTCGGGATCGGCGTATCCGAAAGAGATCGCGCAGAGGATCAGCCGGTCGTCGGGGATGTCCAGCGCGTCGCGCAGGATCGGTGCGTAGGCGGCGATGGCGGCTTGCGGGATGCTGGCCACGCCGAGGGCCTGCGCGGCCAAGGTGAAGGTTGCGACGAAGCCGCCGGTATCCATGGCGCCGTAGGCGCCCAGATCGGCGTCGGAGGTGACGATGGCCACGTGCGGCGCCCCGAAGAAGCGGTAGTTCTCGAGCATCTGGGCGTGGCGGCCGGCGCGATCGTCGCGGGCGATGCCGACGGCTTCGTACAACTGGAAACCGCAGGTGCGGCGGCGCTCCTGGTAGACGCCGGTGTAGCGCGTCGGCCAGTCGAGGTCGGGCTTGGGGGTGTCGGTTTCGACCGCGTGCAGCAGCGCCTTGCTGAGACTTTCGGTTTGCGGCGGGGCGGTGACGATGACCTGCCACGGCTGCGCATTGCACCACGACGGAACACGCCCGGCGGCGGTGATGATCCGTTCGGTCACCTCGCGCGGTACCGGATCGGGGCGAAAGCCCCGGCAGCTATGGCGCGCATTCAGAAGGTCCGAGAGGGTCTGGAACTGGTCGGTCATGGTGGCTCTCCGTTGGTGAGCTATGGGCATAGCGGACCGACCGGGCAAGGAAAAGGCCCCGGCACAGGCGTTGGGGCGAGCGCGTGTGAAGTGCCGTCGCTCAGCCCGACCCACCGACAAGACCGGCGGCGATGCGGCGCAGAATCGGGCGTGCCTGTTCGGGCGTCATGCCGGGGCGCAGGCGCGGATCATAGAGCATTTGCAGCAATTTCTCGTCATGCGTGGTCAGCAGGGCGAATTCGTCATCATCGTTGAAGACAGACGGGCGCGCCTCGGGGCTGTCATTGGGCAGGCCCAGACCTTGGGCGATTTCCTCGTGATAGCAGGAGCGGCGCAACAGGTCGGGATGTTCGGCGCGCACAACGGCGACGGCGCGGCGGTAGGCGGAATCGTTATCATCGCCGGAAAAGGCAAAGACGAAGCAGTGAATCGCGCGCGGCATCCGCCTGAACAGGCTGAGAGCGCGAGAGTCTATCCCCGGCACGAAGCGGCGCACGCGAGACACAGCATCGCCGCGGTCATCCTCGCCCAGAACCAGGACGAGGAAGTTGGGGTTGTGGTCAACCATGCGGATGGAATGACCGGTCAGGTCGGCCAGGCGGGTGGTGTAGCGTGCGAGGGTGGCGCGATCTTGCTGGCGTATTTCGGGTCCGACCGTGTCGCCGAACTCGACTCCGATACGCACCGGCACGTCCCAGCGGCGCAACGCGCCGGCGCGTCCGTCAGAGGACGTCAGCCCGGCGCCGCGGCGGTATTCGTCGTAGAACGCGATCTTCTCGAAGTTGCGCAGCAGCATCGTGTCGGTATAGGGGGTATCCCGCCCGCCACCATCGCTGCGCAGCAATCCCTTGGCCAGCGATTGCTGTTCCAGGCGGGTGTAGTAGCGTGACAAACGCGCGCTGCGCTCCGATGGCTCGACCGGGTTGGTTTGCAGGCTGTCGGGCCGCGCCTGCGGAGCAACGGGCTGCGCGCCCTGGTTGAAAGGCTGGCACGCGGCCACGGCGACCAGCGTCGCGCCCAGGGCCATGCCGCGCGCGCTGCGCATGATCCGCGACATGGGACGTTTGCGGGGGCCTGCGGGGGTCATCGGGCGCTCCGGGCGGTTGATGGCATCTCGCAAGTATAGGTACAGGGGCGTGAAATATCCAGCACTACGGCGCGATTCAGCTGCGGCGTTTGCGGACGGGCCGCGGGCCGGTGGCGCGCCTGGCGGTGCCGGTGGGTTGCTGCGCGGGGGCGTCGGTGCCCGCGTCGGCGTCGTAGCCCAGCTGATCGCGCAGAACGCGGCGGCGCACCTCTTCCACCTGGCCGGGTTTGAGCTGCCCCAACTGGAACGGCCCGTAGGACACGCGGATCAGGCGATTGACGCTCAGACCGACCTCTTCCATGGCGCGGCGGATTTCGCGGTTGCGTCCCTCGCGCAGCCCGACGGTCAGCCAGGCGTTGGCGCCTTGTTGCCGATCGAGCGTGACGCTCATCGGCTGGAACGTCTCGCCCTGGGAGGTGACGCCGCGACGCAGCGGCGCAAGCATGTCCTCGGTGACGCGGCCGTTGACGCGGACGCGATACTTGCGCAGCCAGCCGGTCGAGGGCAGTTCAAGGCGGCGCTTGATCGCGCCGTCATTGGTCAGCAGCAGCAATCCCTCGGAGTTCAGGTCGAGGCGGCCGATGCTCATCACCCGGGGCATGTCGTCGGGCAGCTTGTCGAAGATTGTGGCGCGGCCCTTTTCGTCGCGCGCGGTGCTGACCAGGCCGGTGGGCTTGTGATAGAGCCACAGGCGCGCCGGTTCGGGCGCGGCCAGCGCCTTGCCGTCCACCGCGACGCGATCGGCGGCGGTGACATTGAGCGCGGGGCTGTCGATCACGCGGCCAGCGACGCTGACCCTGCCTTCGGCGATCAGGCGCTCGGCCTCGCGGCGGGAGGCGCGCCCGGCGCGGGCGATCACCTTGGCGATGCGTTCGCCCTTGGGGCTGTCGTTGGTCACGGTCGAAAACTCTTCTGTCAGGGGTGCGGCGCAGCCTTAGCGCAAAATCCGCCATTGCGAAAGCGCCGATGACGGGGCAGTCAGAGGCATGGAATTCAACAGTCACATGCAGGCGGCGCTGGCCGAGGCCCGTGCCGCCGCGGCGCGCGGCGAGGTGCCGGTGGGCGCGGTGGTGATCGGGCCGGATGGCGCGATGCTGGCACGGGCGGGCAACCGCACGCTGGAGTTGCGCGACCCGACCGCCCATGCCGAGATGCTGGCGATCCGCGCCGCCTGTGAGCACCTGCGCAGCGAGCGGCTGACGGGGTGCGCGCTCTACGTGACGCTGGAGCCCTGCCCGATGTGCGCGCAGGCGATATCGGCGGCGCGCATCGCGCGGCTTTACTACGGCGCGGCCGATCCCAAGTCGGGCGGCATCGCGCAGGGGCCGCGTATTTACAGCCACGCGCAATGCCACCACGTGCCCGAGATTTATGACGGCATTGGCGCGGCGCAGGCCGAAGCCCTGCTCAAGACCTTTTTCGCCGCGCGCCGGTGACGCCCGGGCGGTCGCGCGTCACAGCGTGATCGTCTCCATCACCTCGGGAGTGAGGACATCGACGCCGGGAAGGGCCGCGACCATGGCGTCGGCCGATTGTTCCAGCAGCGGAAATGTCTTGTAGTGGCAGGGGATCACCGTCCTGAAGTCGAAGAACCGCTTGGCGGCGTAGGCGGCGCGTTTCATGTCCATGGTGAAGTGTCCGCCGGCGCACAGGATCCCGATATCGGGTTGGTGCAGGTCGGCCAGCACCTCCATGTCGGCCATCACGTCGGTATCGCCGGACACGTAGATCGTGTGCCCCTCGCCCGCGATCATGAAGCCCGATTCGTGCCCCGTATAGACCGGGGTTCCGTCATCACCGGCCAGCGAGGAGGAATGCGCCGCGTTGACCATGGTGACCGCCACGTCGCCCAGCATCACCGTGCCGCCCTTGTTGAAGCCGACGGTTTCGATTCCGTGCCGGTTTTCCAGCCATCCCGCCAGGTCGAAGATGGTGACGACGGGGATGCCCAGCTCCTGCGCGATGGGGGCGGCATCGTTGACATGGTCGAAATGGCCATGAGTGACCAGGACATGCGTGGCGCCGGCGATCGCCTCGGCGCGCCTTTCCTCGGGGAATGTCGGGTTGCCGGTGACCCAGGGATCGATCAGCAGGATCTGGTCGCCGATCTCGATGCGAAAGCCGGAATGGCCGAGCCAAGTGAGTTTCATTGCCGTGGTCCTTCTGTCTGGTGAACAATCGTGCGGGGGACAGCCTATCACGACATGCGGCCGCGGCCAGTGGGCGAGAGCGGGGCGATACGCTTGCAGGCGCGCGGCGAGGGCGCTAAACGCGGAGGCGACAGGAATACGGAGCTTGGCCATGTCCATCGATCTCGAAACCGCCGCCCGCGTGGCGAAACTGGCGCGCATTCGCGTGGGTGATGACGCGCTGCCGGAACTGGCGGCTGAATTCAACAACATCCTGGGGTTCATCGAGCAGCTTGGCGAGGTTGATGTCGAGGGTGTGGAACCGATGACCAGCGTCACGCCGATGCGCCTGAAGCGGCGCGAGGACGAGGTGACCGATGGCCATCAGCAAGACAAGGTGCTGGCCAATGCGCCCGATGCGCGCGAGGGCTTTTTCGCGGTGCCGAAGGTGGTGGAATGATGTCTGACATGAGCAAGATGACGCTGACGCAGGCGCGCGATGCGTTGCGCGCGGGCGAGGTGACCAGCGCCGAGCTGACCGAAAGCTTCCTAGGACGGATCGATGCGGCGGGCGCGCTCAATGCCTTCGTGCACAATACGCCGGACCTGGCGCGCGCGCAGGCGGCCGCGGCCGACCGGCGCATCCAGGCGGGCGATGCGCCCGATCTGTGCGGTATTCCGCTGGGCATCAAGGATCTGTTCTGCACCGAGGGCGTGCCGAGCCAGGCGGGCAGCCGCATCCTGGAAGGGTTCGTGCCGCAATACGAATCCACCGTCACGCGCAACCTGCGTGAGGCGGGCGGCGTGATGCTGGGCAAGCTGAACATGGACGAGTTCGCCATGGGCAGTTCCAACGAGACCAGCGTTTACGGCGATGCGGTCAACCCGTGGAAGGTGGATGACCGCGCGTTGACGCCCGGCGGCTCTTCGGGCGGATCGGCGGCGGCGGTGGCTGCGGATCTGTGCGTCGCGGCCACGGGCACCGATACCGGCGGATCGATCCGGCAGCCGGCGGCGTTTACCGGGATCGTGGGGATCAAGCCCACTTACGGGCGGTGCTCGCGCTGGGGAATCGTGGCCTTTGCCAGTTCGCTGGACCAGGCCGGCCCGATGACCAAGACGGTACGTGATTCGGCGATCATGCTGGGCGCGATGGCCGGGCATGACCCGCGCGACAGCACCAGCGCCGACATCGCGGTGCCGGATTTCGAGGAGATGCTGACCGGGGACATTCGCGGCAAGGTGATCGGGATTCCGCAAGAATACCAAGTCGATGGAATGCCGAAAGAGATCAGTGACCTTTGGGCAAATGGCACCGAGATGCTAAAGTCTGCGGGTGCTGAAATTCGCTGGATTTCGCTGCCGCACACGAAATACGCGTTGCCGGCCTATTACGTGATCGCTCCGGCGGAAGCGTCCAGTAACCTGGCGCGCTATGACGGGGTGCGCTATGGCCATCGTGCCACGCTGGAGGCGGGCGAGGGCATCGTCGAGATGTACGAGAAGACGCGCGCCGAAGGCTTTGGCGCCGAAGTGCAGCGCCGCGTGATGGTGGGCACCTACGTGTTGTCGGCGGGGTTCTACGACGCTTATTACAACCGCGCCCGCAAGGTGCGCACGCTTATCAAGCGCGATTTCGACCAGGCGTTCGAGGCGGGGGTCGATGCGATCCTGACGCCCGCAACGCCGTCGGCGGCGTTCGGGTTGGGCGAAATGAGCGATGCCGACCCGGTGCAGATGTACCTCAACGACGTGTTCACGGTGACGGTAAACCTGGCTGGTCTGCCCGGAATCAGCGTGCCCGCGGGCCTGAACGCGCAGGGCTTGCCACTGGGGCTGCAACTGATCGGGCGCCCGTGGGAAGAGGGCGATCTGCTGAACACCGCCTATGCGCTGGAAAGCGCGGCGGGGTTTGTGGAAAAGCCTGCGCAATGGTGGTAGAACGCCGGTAAAACCACGATCAGGCGGGATCACGAGAGATGCGGTATACGACCTATGGCGCGGCCCTTGGGGCCGCCTTCGCCGTGTTGGCGGGCTGTGCCCCCACGGTGCCGGACAGCGGCGCCGGCGTCGGCTTTGGCAACTATGACAGTTATGCCCAGCAGCAGGCCGCGCGCGAGGCGCAGTTGAGCGGCCAGCAACAGTCGAGCGCGAGCGGGCTGGCGCAGCAGCAGGACGATACCATGACTGGCGCGCCGCTGTCGGCGACGGGGCAGGCGATGGCGCCGTTACCGCCCGATGAGCAGGAAGCCGATGGTCAGGAGCAGGTCGATCCGGTCGATCAACTGGCCGCCGACACCGCCGCCGCGCTCAATTCCGGCGAAGAGCCGTTGCAGGCCGATCCCAACAACCCGCCGCCCGAGGCGGTCAACGAGATGGGCATTTCCCGGGAAAACGATTTCGACGATGTGTCGGGCCTGCGCAGCATCGAATCCGATGCCGAGAGGATTGAGCGCAACCGCGATCAATACGAGGTGGTTCAACCCGAGGCCCTGCCGGAGCGCGAGGGCAAGGAAGGGCCGAACATCGTGGCCTATGCGCTGCGCACGACCAACCCGGTGGGCACGCCGTTGTACAACCGGATGACGCTGTTCGACACCGAGGCGCGGACGAAGCGCAACTGCGCGAAGTATCCATCCGCCGACCAGGCGCAGATCGATTTCCTGGAGCGCGGCGGCCCCGAGCGGGATCGGCTGGGTCTTGATCCCGATGGCGACGGGTTCGCTTGCGACTGGGATCCCGAGCCTTTCCGCAGCGCGCGCGACGCGGAGTGATCTGCGTGCCGACGGCGGCGCATGACGGTGCGTTGTGGCATCCCTCGCCCAATTGCGGCGCGCGCCGCGGCGGGGCCCTGCCTGATACGGTGGTTGTGCATTACACCGCGATGGCCAGCGCCGAGGCGGCGCTGGCGCGGCTGTGCGATCCGGGTGCGGAGGTGTCGGCGCATTACCTGATCTGCGAGCGCGGGCGGCTTTGGCAACTGGTGGCGGAGGCGGATCGCGCTTGGCATGCGGGGGCCGGCCGGTGGGGCGCTGTGGGTGATGTGAACTCGGCCTCGATCGGTATCGAGCTGGCCAATCGCGGCGATCATCCGTTTCCCGATCCGCAGATGCGCGTGCTTGAGAAGGTGCTGAGCGGGGTCATTGGGCGGTGGAGCATCCGGCCCGAACGTGTCATCGCCCATTCCGACATGGCGCCCGAGCGCAAGCGCGATCCCGGCGCGCGGTTCGACTGGCGGCGACTGGCGCGGGCGGGGCTGTCGATCTGGCCCGAGGCGGCGCCGGCGGCAGAAGAGCGCCCCGACGCGGCGCGGTTGCGGAAACTGGCGGAGCGGATCGGCTATGACCCGCGGGCCAGCGACGCGGCGCTGTTGTCGGCGTTGCGGCTGCGGTTTCGGCCATGGGGACGCGGGCCGCTGTCGGCGGCGGATATGGGCGTGGCCGTTGACCTGGCGCGCCGCTTTCCCGTTGACCGGGGCGATGTGAGCGCATAAATGCCGAGACGCGCGGAGGGCTGGATGGCCGCGGCGCGGCATCGTCCGCGTCGAGGAAAGTCCGGACTCCACAAGGCAACGGTGCCGGGTAACGCCCGGCCGGGGAAACCCGAGGGAAAGCGCCACAGAGAACAGACCGCCGGCCACCACGGCCGGTAAGGGTGAAACGGTGGGGTAAGAGCCCACCGGGGGGCTGGCAACAGCGCCCGCATGGCAAGCCCCACCGGGAGCAATGCCAAATAGGGGCCCCGCGCGGGTTGATCGGGGCGCAAGCGCCGATATCACCGCAGGGCACGTCTTGGCCCGGGGGCCCGGGTTGGCAGCTTGAGGCGCGCGGGTAACCGCGCGTCCAGAGGAATGGTCATCCACCGCGCCGTAAGGTGCGGGGACAGAATCCGGCTTACAGGCTCTCCGCGCTTCATTTATGGCGGTTAAGCGGTTGACTCGCGCCGCGCCATGCGTAAAAGGCGAGGTTCATGAGAATTTCACGGGCGGAGCGTCTGCCCGGCGCAGGAGAATACCAATGGCGAAGCCGACGACCATCAAGATCCGTCTGAACTCGACCGCGGGCACGGGCCATTTCTATGTGACCAAGAAGAACGCCCGCACCATGACCGAGAAGATGACGGTGCGCAAATACGACCCCGTCGTGCGCAAGCATGTTGAGTACAAGGAAGGCAAGATCAAGTAAGTGATCGATGCCTTTCGTGATGCGGATCAGGCCACGCAGAGCGTGGCCTTTTTCATGTCCGCCTCTTTGAAAATGAGACGCAGGATCAGGCCATGCCGAAGGAAGGGCATTACGTGAACCGCACGGGGTGGCTGAGGGCTTCGGTTCTTGGCGCCAATGACGGGATCGTGTCCACGGCCAGCTTGCTGGTCGGGGTGATCGCGGCGGGGATGGACCATGCCAACGTGGTGTTGACGGGGTTGGCGGGGTTGACCGCGGGGGCGTTTTCGATGGCGGCGGGGGAGTATGTTTCGGTCTCGGCGCAATCCGATACCGAGGCGGCCGACCTGGAGCGCGAGCGCCGCGCCTTGCGCGAGGACCCGGACTACGAGTTGGACGAGTTGACGGCGCATTTCGCCGATAACGGCGTGCAGGGCGCCCTTGCCCGCGAAGTCGCCGTGCAGATGACCGAGCATGATGCGCTGGCCGCGCATGCGCGTTCGGAACTGGGCCTGTGGGAGGAAAGCGCGGCAAATCCGTTACAGGCGGCGTGGTCATCTGCGGTGAGCTTTGCCGTGGGGGCGGGATTGCCCCTGCTGGGGGTGTTGATGATGCCGGACGCCTCGGTGCCCGTGGGCATCGCGGTGGTGGCGGCGATGACCCTGCTGGCGCTTCTGGCACTGGGGGCGATGGGCGCGCATATGGGCGGCGCGCCGATCCGGGCCGGGGTGTTGCGGGTGCTGTTCTGGGGGTCGGTGGCGATGGCGGTGACCGCCGGTGTCGGACGACTGTTCGGGGTGACCATGGCCTGAGACGCTGCGGGCCTGCGCGATCGCGCCGCGCAGCAAAAAGGGCCGGTCGCGTCGCGCCGGCCCTTGGCTAATGTCTGGAGGTGTGGCTGCGTTATTCCTGCTGGCCCATGAACATCAGCAGGAACTGGAACATGTTGAGGAAGTCCAGGTAAAGACTGAGTGCTCCATGAATGGCGGACTTGTCCAGCCAGTCCTGATCGCCATGCGCGGCATGTTGCAGATACTGGTTCTTGATGTGCTGGGTGTCATACGCGGTCAGTCCGGCAAAGATCAGCACACCGAGCGCCGAGATCGCGAACATGATCGCCGAAGACGCCAGGAAGATGTTGACAATCATCGCCACCAGCAGGCCGATCACGCCCATGATCAGGAACGATCCCCAGCCCGAGATATCCTTTTTCGTGGTGTATCCCCACAGCGACAGCCCCGCAAAGGCGATGGCCGTAACCAGAAATGTCTGCACGATCGAGAAGGAGGTGTAGAAGATGAAGATCGAGCTGAGAGCCACGCCGATCAGCGTTGCGAACACGAAGAAGAACAGCTGCGACGCCTGCGCCGATGCACGCTGCATCACAGTGCCGAAGCCGAAGACCATCAACAGCGGCGCGAACATGATTACCCATTTCAGCGGTGTCGTGTAGATCAGCGCGCCGAAATTCGTCAGCATCTTGCCGTTGCCGATCTCGCCCACCGCCATCGCCGGGTCGGTCGTGGTTGCCAGGCCCGAGATTGCCCATGCCGCCAGCGCCGTGATGAGCATGCCCCCGGACATGGTCGCGTAGACCTTGTTCATGTGGGCGCGAAGCCCCGCGTCAATCTGGGCGGCGCTTCTGCCGGCCGCCGACCGGATCGTGTTCAAATTAGCCATTCGTGCCTCCGATGATGAACCTTTGATCCCCTTTGAGGGGTCCAAGGCGAATATCGTGCACGGGGGCTCTGTTTTCAAGGCTTTCCGGCGGCGGGGGCGTTGTTTTTCGCCTCAGCGCAGCCAGTTATGCGGCACGTCCCAGACCGGGCGGCGCGCCTCGGACAGAGCGGTATCGCGGTTCAGGCCGATATCGTCCAGGGCGCGGTCGTCAAGCCGGGCCAGGGCGCGGCGCTGGGCGCGCAGCGAAAGCATGTTGCGCAAGCGCGCCAGAAGGCTGGGCTGGTGCGCGGTCACACGGGCGGCATCGCGGTGGATCGAGGTCAGGGTCGACATGGCGGAGACTTTCGTGAATGTGATATGGATTCAGGTTTGCATCATCTGTGGTGATGTATATGGGGATTGTATTCCATATTGGAAATGAATATTTTTTCGAAAACCCATCAAGTTTGGTGATAGTATGAGAAACCTCGATGTCACGACCCTGCGCTCGTTCATAGCGGTCGCCGATACCGGCGGCGTGACCCGCGCGGCGGGGCAGCTCAACCTGACGCAATCGGCGGTGTCGATGCAGGTCAAGCGGTTGGAGGACATGCTGGGCCAGTCCTTGTTGGAGCGGGCCAATCGCAGCGTGTCACTGACCGCCTCGGGGCAGCAGTTGCTGGGTTACGCGCGGCGTATCGTGGAGACGAACGACGACGCCATCGCGCGCCTGACGGACCGGGTGTTTGAAGGCGAGATCGTTCTGGGCGTGCCGCATGACGTGGTCTACCCGGTCATTCCCACCGTCTTGAAGCGGTTTCACGCGCAGTATCCGCGCATGAAGGTCAACCTCCAGTCTTCTTACACGAACGGGCTGAAGCGACAATATGCGCGCGGCGAGGTCAACGTTATCCTGACCACCGAGACCGGCGTGGACGCAGGCGGCGAAACTCTGGACGAGGTGCCGCTGCGCTGGATCGGGGCGCCGGGCGGCAGTGCGTGGAAACGGCGGCCACTGCGCCTTGCCTATTGCCGCTACTGCAAGTTTCGTGATGGAGATATCGCGAGGCTGGATGAGGCGGGAGTCGATTGGGAAATGGCGGTGGATTCAGATTCCGACCGCACCATCGAGGCCACGGTCAGTGCTGATCTGGCGATCACCTCGATGCTGGAAGGTCACGAGCCGCCGCACCTGGAATGTATCAATACCGGCGGTGGCCTGCCCGATCTTGGCGTGCAGAAGATCAACCTTTACGGCGGGCTGGCGCGGGACGAGATCCAGCGCGAGCTGTGCGCGATGATCCGCGAGGGGTTCGCCGCCCGCTGAGACCGGTTGCGACGCCCGTCACGTTGCTGCGACCGCTTGCGCCGGGGTGCGCAACGGTTACATGGTGATGACCACCTTGCCCGTGGCGCGCCGTTCGCGCAGCAGGGCGAGTCCCTCTTCGGTGCGATCCAGCGGCAGGATATGGCTGACATGGGGTTTGATGCGGCTCTGCTCATACCAGTCGAGAAGGGTTCGCAGGCTATCGGTCAGAACTTCGGGCCGGAATTTCAGGTATCCGCCCCAGTAAAGGCCCAGAACGCTGAGATTCTTGACCAGGAGGTGATTGGCAGGGATTTGCGGCACCTCGCCGCTGGCGAAGCCGATCGGCAGCAGGCGCGCCTCGGGGTTGCAGGCGCGAAAGGCGGCTTGCCACTGCGCGCCGCCAACGGGATCATAGACCACGTCGGCGCCGCCAAGCGCCTTGACCTCGGTGCGGATATCCTGCGTGGCGGCGTCGACAAGGTGGTCGGCACCGGCATCGGCCGCCACGGCGAGCTTGTCCGCTCCGCGCGCACAAGCGATCACGGTGGCGCCCATAAGCTTGCCGATCTCGACGGCGGTCAGCCCCACGCCGCCGGCGGCGCCCAGCACGAGCAGGGTTTCGCCCGGCTGCATCCGCGCGCGATGATCCAGCGCGACATGGCTGGTGCCATAGGCAATCTGGAACGCGGCGGCGTCGGTGACTGACATGCAATCGGGCAGGGGCACCGCGCGGGCGGCGTCGAAACACCCCCATTCGGCCAGTCCCCCGTGGCCGCCGAACACCGCGACACGGGTGCCGGGTGCGGGGGATTCGACACCGGGGCCGAGGGCATCGACCGTGCCGGCGACCTCCATCCCGAGGGTGAATGGCGGTTCGGGGGTGTCCTGATACTGGCGTTCGAGCATCAGCAGGTCGGCAAAGTTCAGGCCGCATGCCTCTATCCGCAGGCGCACCTGGCCGGGGCCGGGAGTCGGACGGTCGATTTCGAGCAGTGCACCGGGCGAATCACTATCGGGAATATGGAAGGCGCGCATGGATGCTCTTTCGGATTATTGGATCGCGGGTAGATAGGCGTAGCGGCGCGGACGTGTCAAATACTGCGTGAGAGCCTTGTGGCCAAGGCCGATGGGCAGGGAAGCCTGTTCAAAAGTATAGGCTATCGCCCATACGATGGATTTTTCATCGTCGGCGGTTACAATCGGCAGCCTTGAAAACACGAGCTTTCGAGGCAGCACTTATTGCGGCGGGAACCTGCCCGGGCAGCAATTGATCGCACGGGCAGCGGTGCTGTTGGAGTTTTTTACAAGGAGATTTCATATGCCACATCCGGTGGATCGTCACGTTGGACAGAGAATTCGGCTAAGGCGCCGGCAGATTGATGTGACCCAGGGCCAGTTGGCCGAGAACGTCGGGATCAAGTTTCAGCAGATCCAGAAATACGAAACGGGCGTGAACCGTGTCAGCGCCTCGCGCCTGTGGAAAATCGCCGGGGTGCTGGATGTGACGGTGAGCTGGTTCTTCGACGAAATGGACGGCTCGGTCGTGTCCGAGGACAAGATCCGGCTTGCGTCCGAGCCGCGTCGCGCGGCGGTGCACGACAAGGAGGCGCTGGACCTGGTGCGATCCTATTACGCGATACCGGCCAGTCAGCGGCGGCGCTTGTTCGACCTGGCGCAGGTATTGTCCAGCGCCGCTTGAGCGTTTGGTCCGCGCGCGGTAGTCAGGCCCGGTAGCTACAGGGGGCGGGCCATGACAACAGCGGACGCAACGGAACTCACTGAAGTGGCAGACCAGGTGGCCGATGCCGCGCGGGCGGCAATATTGCCGTGGTTCCGCGCCCATGGGTTATGTGCCGACAACAAGCTGGCGGCCGGGTTTGACCCGGTGACGGAGGCCGACCGCGCCGCCGAGCGCGCCATGCGCGACGTGCTGGCGCGCCTGCGCCCCGAGGACGCGGTGATCGGCGAGGAATATGGCGCCACCGCGGGTCAAAGCGGCCTGACCTGGGTGCTGGACCCGATCGACGGTACGCGCGGCTTCTTGTCGGGCACGCCGACATGGGGCGTGCTGATCGCCGTGGGAGATGCGGGCGGCCCGGTTTATGGTGTGATCGACCAGCCATATATCGGTGAGCGGTTTCGCGGCGGTCTGGGCGTCGCGGCGATGGACGGGCCGCAGGGCGCGCGGGCCTTGTCGGTGCGTGGGGACAGGGCACTGGGTGAGGCCATCCTGTTCACCACCTTTCCCGAACTGGGCACCGGGGCCGAAGGCGCGGCCTTTGCCGAGGTGGCGGCGCGGGCGCGGCTGACGCGCTATGGCATGGATTGCTACGCCTACGCGCTGCTGGCGGCGGGACAGATCGACCTGGTGATCGAAGCGGGCTTGTCGGATTACGACATCCAGGCGCCGATGGCGGTGATCGAGGCGGCAGGTGGCATCGTGACCGATTGGCAGGGCGGCCCGGCGCAGCACGGGGGGCGGGTGATCGCAGCGGCGGGGCGCATGCAGCATGATGCGGCGCTGGAGGTGCTGGCGAAGGTTCCCGCCTGAGCGTGCGCCGTGATGCGTCTTGATCGCGGGGCGCTGCACAGGGCATGATGAACGCATCCCGCGCGGTTCCTGGCCCCTTTCCGCCGCGCCTGCGGGCCGAAACCGGATGAGGGGGCGTTGGCCGCCGCAGGAGGGTGCGATGCCCGAAACACTGATCCGCAACGCCGACCTGGTCGTTACCATGGATGACGCCCGACGCGAGTTGACCGGCGCGGATATCGTGATCCGGGACGGGATCATCGTGGAGCTCGGCGCGGGCCTGACCGCCGAGGCGCGCGCGGTGATCGATGCGGGGGGCTGCGTGGTGACACCGGGATTGGTGAACACGCATCACCATCTTTTCCAGACTCTGACGCGGGCGGTGCCGGGGGCCCAGGACGCGCTCTTGTTCGGATGGCTGAAGACCCTTTACCCGATCTGGGCGCGGTTCGGCCCTGAGGAAATGCGCGTGTCGGCCCTGGTGGGGCTGGCCGAACTGGCGCTGTCGGGTTGCAGCCTGAGTTCCGATCATCTGTATCTGTTTCCCAACGGTGCGCGCCTGGACGACACGATCGAGGCCGCGGGCGAGATCGGAATGCGGTTCCATCCCACGCGCGGCGCAATGAGCATCGGGCAAAGCGCGGGCGGGCTGCCGCCCGACGCGCTGCTCGAGGACGAGGCGGCGATCCTGGACGACTGCATCCGAGTGATCGATCGTTATCACGATGCGGGTGAGGGGGCGATGTGCCGGGTAGGCGTGGCGCCCTGTTCGCCCTTTTCGGTCAGTCGCGAACTGATGCGCGATGCGGCCGTTCTGGCGCGGGACAAGGGGGTGATGATGCACACACATCTGGCGGAGAACGACGAGGACGTGGCCTATTCCCTGGCCACGTTCGGCTGCCGGCCGGGCCAGTACGCGCAAGACCTGGGTTGTACCGGAACGGATGTGTGGCATGCCCATTGCGTGAAACTGGACGCACCCGAGATCGCGCTGTTCGCCAGGACGGGCACGGGCGTGGCGCATTGCCCCTGTTCCAACTGTCGCCTTGGCAGCGGTATCGCGCCGGTGCACGCGATGCGGCAAGCAGGCGTGCGGGTGGGGTTGGGCGTGGACGGATCGGCCTGCAACGACAGCGGCAACATCGCGGCCGAGGCGCGGCAGGCAATGCTGTTGCAGCGGGTGGCGCAGGGCGCCGGCGCGATGAGTGCGCGTGCGGCGCTGGAGATCGCAACGCGCGGCGGCGCCGATGTTCTGGGCCGGCCCGATTGCGGGCGGATCGCGCCGGGCAAGCGCGCCGATATCGCCATATGGGACATGCGCGGCATCGAAAGTGCCGGCAGCTGGGACGCCGGTGCGCTGCTGTTGGCGGGTCCGACGCGGGTGCGCGATTTGCTGGTAGAGGGGCGGCAGGTGGTGCGCGATGGCCAATTGGCGACGCTCAGCCTGGGCGAGGTGCTGGGGCGTCAGCGCATAATGGCGGCGGCGCTGGCCGACGCGGACTGAACGGACGTCACATTTCGCGGCGCAGCCATTCCATCACCGCGGGGCGCACGGACTGCTCGCCGCTATGCATCGCGGTTTCAATCACCTCGTACAATGCGCCCAGATCGACGCGGCGCAGCATGTGCTTGACCGGCCCGATCGAGGCAGGGCGCATGGACAGAGTGCGCATGCCGATCGCGGCAAGGCAGACCGCCTCGACGGGGCGGCCGGCATCCTCGCCGCAAAAGGATAGGCTGGTGCCGGTGTCGGTGCAGCGCTGCACGATATCTTTCAAGAAGGTCAGGAAGCTTACGTTCAGGGTATCGTAGCGTTTGCGCACGCGCTCATTCTCGCGGTCGGCGGCGAAGAAGAACTGCTTGAGGTCATTGCCGCCGATCGACAGGAAATCGACCTCGCGGAAGAACTTGTCCGGGGCGAAGGCCAGCGATGGCGTTTCCAGCATCGCGCCGATTTCCAGGCTTCGGGGCAGGGTGTGGCCCAGGATGCGTTCGCGGGCGATGGCCTTGTCCATCTCGGCCTTGGCGGCCTTGTATTCCTCGTATTGCGCGACGAATGGGAACATGATGGTCAGCGGCCGGCCATTGGCGGCGCGCAGAAGCGCCTGCAACTGCATCCGCATCACGCCGGGCTTGTCCAGGCCGACGCGGATCGCGCGCCAGCCAAGCGCGGGGTTGGGTTCGTCATGCGGCTTCATGTAGGGCAGAACCTTGTCCGAGCCGATATCCAGCGTGCGGAACACCACCCTTTTGCCATGCGCGGCGTCCAGGACGCGGGCATAAAGCGCGCTCAGCTCGGAGCGCTTGGGCATCTGGTTGCGCACCAGGAATTGCAACTCGGTGCGGAACAGGCCGACGCCCTCGGCTCCGGAACTGTCGAGGCTGGGCAGGTCCGCCATCAGGCCGGCATTCATGTGCAGCCCGATACGGGTGCCGCACAGCGACTCGGCCGGTTTGTCGCGAATCGAGGCGTAGCGCTCTTGCGCCTTGGCCTGCATGGCAATCTTGTCGCGGAAGGCGGTAGCGACGGTTTCGTCGGGACGCAGGTGAACGATGCCCTGATCGCCATCGACCATGATGTGATCGCCGTTCAGTGCCTCGGTGGTGATGTGGTTGGCGTGGATCACCAGCGGAATGGCCAACGCTCGCGCGACGATCGCGGCGTGGCTGCCGACGGAGCCTTCCTCGAGCACGATACCCTTGAGCAACCGACCGTAATCGAGCAGTTCGCCCGGCCCGATATTGCGCGCGATCAGGATCGGGTCGGGGGGCATTTCGGCGCCGGTGTGATTGCCCTGACCGGTGAGAATGCGCAGCAGCCGGTTGGAAAGGTCGTCGAGGTCGTGCAGGCGGTCGCGCAGGTAGGGGTCCGAGACCTGCGTCATGCGCGCGCGGGCGGTGGATTGTTCCTTTTCGGCGGCCGCCTCGGCGGACAGGCCGCGACCGATATCCTCTTCCATGCGGCGCAGCCAGCCTTTGGAATTGGCGAACATGCGGTAGGCCTCGAGAACCTGCAATTGCTCCTTGTCGCCGGTTTGCGCGCCTTCCAGCATCTGATCGACGCTGACGCGCAGGGCATTGACCGCCTCGGTCAGGCGTTCGAGTTCCTTTTCCGGATCCTCGCCGATGGGGTTGGTGACCACAACGCGCGGCTCGTGCAGCCACACGTGGCCCTGCGCCGCGCCTTCCTGAGCGGTGCTGCCACGCACCAGCACCGCCTGCTGATGGCGCGCCGACAGCGCCGCGCCTTCGCCTACGAAAGCGCCCAGTTCGGTCATCTCGGCCAGCACCATCGCGACGACTTCGAGCGCGTATAACTCGTCCGAGGAGAACTCGCGCGCCTCCTTGGATTGTACCACCAGCACGCCCAGCTTTTCGCCCAGTCTCTGGATCGGCACACCGAGGAAGGACGAATACCGTTCCTCGCCGGTTTCGGGCATGTAGCGAAACCCGGGGGCCGAGGGCGCATTGGCGGTATTTATCGGCTGGCCGGTGCGGGCAACACGGCCGACCAGACCCTCACCCAGGCGCATGCGGGTTTCGTGCACGGCTTCAGGCTGCAGGCCTTCGGTGGCGCATAGCTCCAGCGTTTCCTCGTCGCGGAACAGGTAGATCGAGCAGACCTCGGTTCCCATGGAATCCGCAGTGATGCTGGTGATGTCGTCCAGTCGTGTCTGGCCGGCGTTGTCTTCGGCCATGGCGGCACGCAGGCGGCGCAGCAGCTTTCGACTTTCCGATTCCGATTGTTCGGGCATTGGTCTGCCTTCATTCCCGCGCCCGACCGACCGCCGGGCGCACCTTGGGACAGGGAGTTTCCGGGATCAGGCCAGTTTTTCCAGTTCAAACGCATCATGCAGCGCCTGAACCGCAAGTTCCATGTATTTCCGGTCGATCAGGACGGAAATCTTTATCTCGGAGGTTGCAATGACCTTGATGTTTATTCCTTCATCGGAGAGCGTCTTGAACATCTTGGCGGCCACGCCCGATTGTGACCGCATTCCGATTCCCACCGCGGAAACCTTGGCCACATCGCTATCGGCGATCAGGTCGTGATAGTTGATTGCACCGCTTTGCTTGGCGCCGGACAGGGCCTTTTCGGCGCGCTTCACCTGATCGGTGGGGCACGAAAAGGTCATGTCGGTGCGCCCCTCTTCCGAGATGTTCTGGATGATCATGTCCACGTTGACGCCCGCTTCGGACAGGGGCCCGAAAATGGCGGCGGCAATGCCGGGGCGGTCTGCCACCGACACAAGGGTCATTTTCGATTCCTCGCGGCTGTAGGCGATCCCAGAGACGACACGCGATTCCATGATTTCCTCCTCGTCGCAGACCAGCGTTCCCGCGCTGTCGGACTGTTCGTTGAGACTGCTGAGCACGCGCAGCTTTACGTTGTAGCGCATGGCCAGCTCGACCGATCGGGTTTGCAGTACCTTGGCGCCGAGCGAGGCCAGCTCGAGCATCTCCTCGAACGCGATGCGGTCAAGCTTGCGCGCCTTGGCGCTGATCCGCGGATCGGTGGTATAGACGCCGTCCACGTCGGTGTAGATGTCGCAGCGTTCGGCCCCGAACGCGGCGGCGAAGGCCACGGCGGTGGTGTCCGATCCGCCCCGGCCCAGGGTGGTGATACGGCCCTCGGGGCTGATGCCCTGGAACCCGGCGACGACGGCGACGCGCATGCCTTCGTCAAACTTGGCGCGGATGTTGTCGGGGGGGATGTCTTCGATCCGGGCGGAGGAATGGGCACTGTTGGTTTTCAACGGCACCTGCCAACCCTGCCAGCTACGCGCGGGGACGTCCATTTCCTGTAGCGTCAGCGCCATCAACCCGGCGGTGACGTTTTCGCCCGACGACACCACGGCATCATATTCGCGCGCGTCGTATAGCGGCGATATCTCGTCCACCCAACCGACCAGTTCATTGGTCTTGCCCGACATGGCCGATACGATGACGATCACGTCGTAGCCCTTGGCGACCTCTACGCCGATGCGTTTGGCGGCGCGCTTGATCCGGTCAAGGTTGGCGACCGAAGTGCCGCCGAATTTCATCACGAGAACGGGCATGAATCCCCCATTGTCAGGTTGCGCGGGTTTAGGCCCTGCCGGGGCAAAGGGCAAGGCTGTTTGCGACGCGTCCGTGTTGCATGGAGGGCCGTAAAGGCACGGATCGGTCAGAAGGGGTGGTCGTGCCCATCCCAGGTCAGGAACCGGCCGGTGGTGTCCATCGACAGCGCGTCAATGCGCGCAACAAGTCCGTCTGCCGACTGATCCGTGCTGATTGCGGCGGCGTCGCCGCCCATGTCGGTGCGCACCCAGCCGGGGTGATAGATGCCCACGGCGATGTCCAGTTGCGCCAGGTCGGTGGCCAGGTTCCGGCCGAGGTTTATTGCCGCGGCCTTGGACGCGCGATAGACATAGCTGCCGCCGGGCGCGCGGGTGCTGCTGCCCATCTGCGAGGCGATGATCGCCAGCTTGGGCGTGTGCGACATTTGCAGGTTCGGCAGAAGGGCCTGGACGCTCATGAAAACGCCGGTGACGTTGGTCGCGAACGTATCCGCCCACATTTGCGCGGGGTAGCCATCGGCAAGGTTCTGGTGCTTGTCCGGATAGGTGCCGGCGTTGCAGATCAGTAGATCCACCGCCTTTCCGTCGAGCGCATGGGCCATCGCGCGCTGAGATTCCGGGTCGGTCACGTCGAGAGGCAGAAATTCCGCGCCTTGCCGGGCGGTCGCGGTGACCTGCCAGCCGGCGGCGCGGTAGCGCGAGTGAAGCGCGGCGCCGATGCCGCGGTTCGCGCCCGTGATGACGACATGCATCGGTGTCTCCTCAGTTGGATTTGTCGCGTGGACGGAACGGTAGCGGCAGAACAGGCACACCGTCTTCGAGCAGCTTGCGAGCCTCGTCCGGCTTTGCCTCGCCGTGAATGGGCCGGGCGGGGGCGGTGCCCTCGTGCATGGCGCGGGCCTGCTTGGTAAAGTCGCGTCCGACATAGCGCGAGTGCGCCTCTATCTTTTTGCGCAGGTCTGCCATGGCCTGTTCGGCGGGGGTGGCCGGGGCACTCAGCGCGCCGTGCCTTTGCGGGGCGTCCGCTGCCTGATCTTCGTCGGGCGCGCGCCCCGAGTGCAGGCGCGGAGCCATCAGCGCCTTGTCGACATTGGCCGATCCGCAAACCGCGCAGGTGACCATGCCAGAGGCCTTGAGCTTGTCGAAGGCACTGGTGGATTGGAACCAGCTATCGAAGCGGTGGTCGTTGTCGCATTGGAGGGAAAACTGGATCATGGCCCGATTTCTGATTGTGTCCGATCAACCTATGTGTAGACGCGCAGCGGTCAAGGCCCGCGTCAACGCAGGCCGGAGGGATCGAAATTGCGGACGATGTGGGCCAGTTCGGGTTCAGCGATGCGGGCAGCGGCCTTTTTGCGGGTGAACCACTTGCGCCGCCGTTGATGGGATTCAGGGTAGTCATTTGCCAGCGATTTGACCTTCACGGGGTAAACCATCGCGATGCATGGCAGGGTTTCGTCCTCACCCACCACCTTGGGATAGGAGAACAGGCCAATACAGCGTTCGATCGGGCGCCCCTTGACGCCCGCCTCTTCCCAGGCTTCCTGCTGGGCGCCTTGTGCCGGGGTCATGTTCTCGATGGGCCAGCCCTTGGGAACGATCCAGCGGCGCGATCCGCGGCTGGTGATAAGCAGCACCTCTGGGCGACCGCGGTTCATGCGGTAACAAAGGGCGGCGAACTGCGTTCTGACATCGCTTTTGCGCGATGCGCGAAACTTCAGCGGCAGCTGATCCAGACCCTGTAGCGTCACGCGATTTCCCCGTGTACATGGGCCCGCATGCGACGGGCCGTCCATAACCGCAGCGTATCCCACCGGCGCGGCCATATCCAGAGAAGCGATGTCACGGGGAGCGATTGAGCGCGGGAATCAGCGTGACCTGATGTGACACGATTAGCGGGAATGAGTCCTCAAACGGCAATCCATTATCTTGATAGGCTGTTTTCTTGTCTGAATCAGTGGATTTGGCGCTGTTATCCACAGCAGATCTGCCAGCCTGAACCGCATGGGCGCGCCAGCGGCGAAATTTCTGAGTTTTCATCAGGAGTATGCCCGGTCATTTTGATCTGCTGCATTAACGTCCGGGCGCGACCGAGGCCGGCGTATAGTCAGCCCAGCGCGTAGCCCGCCCCGCGCACGGTGCGCAAGGGATCATCGCCGCCGTGACGCGTCAGCGCCTTGCGAAGCCGGCCGATATGGACGTCGACCGTGCGCGTGTCGACGTAGATGTCGCGCCCCCAAACCCGGTCGAGCAGTTGTTCACGGCTCCAGACGCGGCCGGGCTTTTCCATGAAGGTGGCCAGAAGGCGAAATTCGGTGGGGCCGAGCTTGAGCAATTCACCGCCGCGATGGACCTTGTGCGCCTCGGCGTCGAGAATGATGTCGTCGTATTCCAGCGTTTCGCCCACGGTCGAGGGGCGTATCCGGCGCAGTTGCGTGCGCACGCGCGCCATCAATTCGACGACGGAGTAGGGCTTGATCACGTAGTCATCCGCGCCGGTTTCCAGGCCGCGCACGCGATCCACCTCTTCGGAGCGTGCCGAAAGCATGATGATCGGGATGCGGCGTGTTTCGGGGCGCATCTTGAGCCGGCGGCACACCTCGATCCCCGACACGCCAGGCAGCATCCAGTCGAGCACGATGATGTCGGGAGCCTGTTCATCGACCAATAAAAGACCCTCGTCGCCGGTTTCGGCGCGCGAGACGGCGAAGCCCTCGGCCTCGAGGTTGTAGGCCAGAACCTCCCGCTGGGCCGGTTCGTCTTCGATCACCAGGACGGTGGGCTGATCGGCGGACATTACTTCACATCTCCGCTGGTGGCGTCGAAGGAGGTGGAATCGCCCTTGGGACGATCTTCGTCGGGCAGCGCGCCGGTGACCAGGTAGATCGCCTGATCTGCTATCGAGGTGGCGTGGTCGCCCATGCGTTCGATGTTCTTTGCGATGAAATGCAGGTGCATGGCGGAAGTGATGTTGCGCGGGTCTTCCATCATGTGGGTGAGCAGGGAACGGAACAGCGTGTTATACATCTGATCCACTTCCAGATCGCGCTCGCGCACGCCCTCGGCCTTGTCGGCATCGCGCTGGATATAGGCATCGAGCGCGTCGGCCAGCATCCGCTCGACCATGCGCGACATGCGGCGCAGGGCCGATACCGTGCCGTTGATCTGCGGCAGATCCACAAGGACGGTGGTGCGCTTGGCGATGTTCTTGGCGTAGTCGCCGCACCGTTCGAGGTGCGAACTGATGGTCATGACCGACAGAACGGTGCGCAAATCGCCCGCTGTGGGCGAGCGGAGGGCCAGGACGCGGGCGGTTTCCTCCTTGATGTCCTCGTCCATCTGGTCGATGATCTTGTCTTCTCGGCGGATCTGCTCGCCGAGTTCCAGGTCGCGCGCTTCGAGCGCCTTGATGGCGTTCGCCGTGGCCATTTCCACCTGTCCGCCCATTTTCATGATCATGGCCTGAAGGGCTTCGAGATCGCGGTCGAATGATGAAACGATATGTTGCGAGGTCATTATGGGGCTCCGTTATCCGATCCGGCCGGTGATGTAGCTTTCGGTCCGGGGGTCCTGCGGATTGGTGAAAATGGTGTTGGTGTCGTCGTATTCCACGAGGTTGCCGAGGTGGAAGAAGGCCGTTTTCTGGCTTACGCGGGCGGCCTGCTGCATCGAGTGGGTAACGATCACGACCGAGAAACGCTGTTTCAGTTCGTCGATCAGTTCTTCGACCTGGGCCGTGGCGATGGGATCGAGCGCCGAGCACGGCTCGTCCATCAGCAGCACCTCGGGGCGGGTCGCCACCGCGCGGGCGATACACAGGCGCTGCTGCTGGCCACCCGACAGGCCGGTGCCGGGCGTGTCGAGGCGGTCCTTGACCTCCTCCCACAGCGCCGCGCGGCGAAGGGATTTCTCGACGACCTCGTCAAGTTCGCCCTTGGTGCGGGCCATGCCGTGAATCTTGGGTCCGTATGCGACGTTGTCATAGATCGACTTGGGGAAAGGATTGGGTTTCTGGAACACCATCCCGACCTTGGCGCGCAGTTGCACCGGGTCGACTTGCGGGGCGTAGATGTCCTGTTCATCGAGCAGGATCCTACCTTCGACGCGGCAGCTGTCGATGGTGTCATTCATCCGGTTGAGGCAGCGCAGGAAAGTGGATTTACCACAGCCTGAAGGCCCGATGAATGCGGTCACGGTCTTGTCCTGGATGTCCACGTCGACATCCTTGATGGCCTGGGTGTCGCCGTAGAACACCTGGACGTTGCTGGCGGCGATCTTGATGTCGGTCTGATCCACGGCTGTCTCCGGTTTTGTCACGTCAAACATGGTCATTTGTCCCTATACCTACCATTTCCGCTCAAACTTCTGGCGCAGGAAAATGGCGATGGCGTTCATCATGATGAGGAAAGTCAACAACACCAGGATGGCCGCCGATGTGCGGCTGACGAAGCCGCGTTCGGGGCTGTCGGCCCAGATGAAGATCTGCGTCGGCAGCGCGGTGGCGCTGTCGAAGGGGGTAGAGGGCGCGGAGGTGATGAAGGCGTTCATGCCGATCAGCAGCAGTGGTGCGGTTTCGCCCAGTGCCTGCGCCAGCCCGATGATCGTGCCGGTCAGGATGCCGGGCATGGCCAGCGGCAGGACGTGACCGAACACCACCTGTTGCTTGGACGCGCCGACGGCAAGCGCGGCCTCGCGGATCGAGGGTGGCACGGCCTTGAGCGCGGCGCGGGTGGCAATGATGATGGTGGGCAGCGTCATCAGCGCCAGCGTCATCCCCCCCACGAAGGGCGCCGAGCGCGGCATGCCGAACCAGCCGAGGAACACCGCCAGCGCCAGCAGGCCGAACACGACTGACGGAACAGCGGCGAGGTTGTTGATGTTGATTTCGATCAGGTCGGAAACGCGGTTTCGGGGCGCGAATTCCTCAAGATAGATGGCGGCGCCGATTCCCAGCGGAAACGAAAGCAGGAAGCAGGTCAGCAAGGCGTAGAACGACCCCACCAGCGCGCCCTTGAGGCCGGCAAGCTCGGGAAAGCGCGAATCCGCATTCGTCAGCAGCGCGGTATTGAGCGGCTCGGTGATCGCGCCGCGATCCTTGAGCAATTCGAAATTGGCGATCTCGTCGTTCTTTAGGCGGCGATACTCCTCGGGCGTGTCGGGGTCGATCAGGCCCTTGTTGAGCTGGTCGTACGTGTCGGCCACGGGCACGTTGAACTGAACCGTCTCACCGATCAGGTCGGGGTTTTCCATCACGCGGTCACGGATCGTGAACTGCGCGCCGTTGGACAGGATCGACGTGAGCTTGCGCAGTTCCGCGCGGTCATCGGGCACGTCCGGAAACTGCGTCTTCATCGTGTCCGTCAGGATCTGGCGATAGTTGCCGCGCGCGGGCTTTGCCGGGTCGAGATGCTCGGGGTCGAGGAATACCTCGACCTTGAGATGCGTCTGCGTGAAGGCGTGATAGCCCGTCGAGACCAGCGAAGTGATCAGCAGCATCAGCATCATGAAGGCGATGGCAATCGCACCGAGGCCCAGAAGCTTGAGCTGGATCTGGCTGCGCCTGCGCTTTTTCATATGCGACTGGAACGAGGGGCTGGCCCAATCGAACCCGGTATTGTTGGTCTGGTCGGTCATGGCGCGATCCTCAATCATAGATTTCGCGGTACTTGCGCACGATGCGCAGGGCGAGGATGTTGATGCAAAGCGTCATCAGGAACAGCACCATCCCGAGCGCGAATGCAGCCAGGGTCTTGGGGCTGTCGAAGGCAGTGTCGCCGATCAGCAGCGTGACGATCTGGACCGTGACGGTGGTGACGCTATCGAGCGGATTGATGGTCATCTTGGCGATCAGTCCGGCGGCCATCACCACGATCATCGTTTCGCCGATGGCGCGGCTGATAGCCAGCAGGATGCCGCCGACGATGCCCGGAATGGCGGCCGGGAACAGAACCTTCAACATGGTCTCGGCCTGCGTGGCACCCACGGCGAGCGACCCGTCGCGCAGGCTGCGCGGGACAGCGCCGAGCGCATCGTCGGCAAAGGACGAGATGAACGGGATCAACATGATCCCCATCACAGACCCCGCGGCCAGCGCCGTGTTGGATGCGATAGGCAGCCCCAGATCGGTGCCGAAGGATCGGATCGCCGGCGCGATCACCAGGATCGCGAAGAAGCCGTAGACGACGGTCGGGACGCCGGCAAGCACCTCGAGCACCGGCTTGACGACGCCGCGTATACGGTTCGAGGCGAATTCGTGCAGATAGATCGCCGAAAGCAGGCCGATGGGCGTTGCGATGACCATCGCCACGAAGGCGATCACCAGAGTGCCCAGGAAAACCGGCAGCATGCCGAACGCGCCTTCGGCGGCGACCTGATCTTCGCGGATGGGAATTTGCGGTTCCCAGTTGGTGCCCAACAGGAAGTCCCAGAACGGCACCATCTGGAAGAAGCGGAAGGTTTCGAACAGCAGCGACGCGACGATCCCGATCGTGACGAAGATCGCCACCGTGGCGCACCCCGCCATAAGGACGTGGACGATGCGCTCGACCCCTTGGCGAGCACGGAATTCGGAGGAAACGGTGCGGCGCGACACGTACAACATCGTCGTCGCCAGCGCCGCCGTGACAGCCACCAGAAGCCACCCGGACAGGCCGCGCAGCGCGACCAGCCGCTCCGCGGCGTCGAGCTTCCATTGCTCTGGCGTGCCGAAGATGCGGCCGCCGGCAATCGAGCGGATCTCGGCCATGACGAGTTGCGTCTCGCCCGTACCCAGACCCTCGAGTTGGTCGGAGATACCGGATTTCACGATCAACTCGATTACCGTGCCCTGAAACAGCATCCAGATGATGATTAGAAAGAATGTCGGCACCAATGTCATCAGGGCGGCATAGCCGCCGTGGAAGCTCTCGAGCGAGTGCATCCGTGTGCCGCCGTCGCGGATGGCGCGGGCGGCGCGCAAGTTTATAACATAGCCGACCGTCACGGCGGTTAGCAGGATCACGAATGCAAGGAGCGTCATGGCATGCCTGTCGTTTCTTGTGGATGACGCCCCCGCCATGGCGGCGGAGGCGTCGTTGAAATGAGTCGGGATGGTTCCCGATTTACTTCTTCGGTTCCATCGACTTGCCGTTGATCACGGCATCCTGGAGCTTGGCGCGGCGCTCGTCGCTCAGCGGGACAAGGCCACGCTCGGACAGGTAACCACCGGGTGCCAGGGCATCCTCGGACATGTATTCCTCGACGAATTCCTGCAGGTTCGGGATGACACCGCGATGCGCGTTCTTGACGTAGAAGAACAGCGGACGCGAAATCGGGTAGGATTTGTCACCGATGGTATCGAAAGTGGGCTCGACGCCGTCGATCTCCACGCCCTTGAGCTTGTCCAGGTTCTCGTAAAGGAACGAGTAGCCGAAGATGCCCATTGCGTTGGTGTCGGTGTCAAGACGCTGAACGATCAGGTTGTCGTTCTCGCCGGCCTCGATGAAGGGACCGTCGGTGCGCATGCGCGAGCAGTTTTCCTTGACCCACTTCTTGTCGTAGTCGCCGTTCTTGACGTAGTCGGTCATCTTGCAACCGGCGTGCATAGCCAGGTCGACGAAGGCGTCGCGGGTGCCCGAGGTCGGCGGGGGGCCAAGCACCAGGATTTCGGTTTCGGGCAGTTCCGAATTGATTTCCGACCACTTGGTGTAGGGGTTGCTGACCCACTCGCCATCAACCGGAACCTCGGCGCCGAGCGCCAGGTAGATTTCTTCCAGTGTCAGGTCCCAATTGTAGTCGTTGGCGCGCGAGACGGCCATCGACAACCCGTCAAATCCGATCATTGCCTCGGAAATGTCGGTCACGCCGTTCTCGACGCACTTTTCCCATTCCGACGCCTTCATGGCACGCGAGGCGCCGGTCAGGTCGGGGTGGCTTTCGCCGATGCCTTCGCAGAAGATCTGCATGCCGCCGCCGGTGCCGGTGGATTCCACGATCGGCGAGGGGGCGCCGGTCTGGTTGGCGAATTCTTCTGCAACGGCCTGCGTGTAAGGGAACACGGTGGACGAGCCGACGATGCTGATCTGGTCGCGGGCTGCGGCCGATGTCGCGGACACGGCGGCCAGCGCCAGAGCCGAAACGGTTAGTTTGGTATAGGACATGAAAGCTCCTGCTATCAGTGTTTCAAGACAGAACGTGCCCCGGGTAAGCGGATCGCATGACGCCTATGTAAGAGTTTTGTAACAGAAATATGAAACCTGCCGAATTGATGGATGGGTTCGGCGAATTTCGGGAAAATTTTTCGGGCGAAAACGAAAATTGCCCCGCCGGCACGGGGGCGGCGGGGGTCTGGACGCTTTCACCGAAAGGATACGCAGAATCAGAAATCCTTGAGCAGACGGGTGGTTTCGGGATCCAGGAAACCGGCGACGGTAGCATCGGTTTCCATTTGCAATGCGCGGTTGACATCGGCGCTGGCATTGGCGTTCAGCGTGCGTTTCATGGCGCGCACGGCCAGTGGCGGTAGGGCGGCCAGGTGACGCGCGGTGCTCATCGCCTCGTCCAACAGCGCCGAATCGGGCGCCACGCGCCATGCCACGCCGGCCTCGGCCAGTTCTGCGGCGCTGTAGCGTTGACCGAGAAAAAGCATCTCGCGTGCCTTTTGCAGCCCCACCAAAGCGGGCAGAAGCGCCGTTACCGCGCCGGTGACGAACAGGTTGAGCGAAACCTCCGGGAAAAAACCGCGCGCCCCTTCTGCCCAGATCGGGAAGTCGCAGTTTATCGCCCATTCGAACCCACCGCCGACGGCCCAGCCATTTATCGCGCCGACAACGGGTTTGGGCCCGAAGGTGATGGCCTCGGTGGCCCGCTGGATCGCCTCGACGAGGGCGCGGGCCTGTTGCTCGGTGTCGGGATGGGTGTGATCGTGGCGGTCGTCGCCGGCGCAAAAGGCGCGCCCGTTTCCGGTGAACACAATGGCACGGGTTTGCTCATCGGCGTTGGCGTCGTCAAAGGCGCGCGCAACATCACGGATCAGGGTCGGGTTCATGGCATTGAGGCGGTCCGGGCGGTTCAGGGCGATGATGCGCACCCCGTCCCCGGCCAGTGTGCTTTCGACGGTTTCATATCTATGGTGTGTCATTGGTCGCTCCTGATCACGCGCTTGGTCTTGCCTTGGGTCACTGGGAAATGGCCGTGCGGGTGCACCGTGACCTCGGCACTGGCACCCAGGCGATGCTTGATGGTGCTCGCCAGACGTTCGGCCAACGCGGGATCGTCAGGGACGCCCTCGGCCCGGTCCACGGCCAGCGGCAGACGGTCATGCGGGGGCGGGCCATCAAGGACAATTCGGTAGTCGCCGGTCAGTTCGGCGAATTCGTTGATAACGGCGGCGACCATGCTGGGAAACAGGTTCAGGCCGCGCACGACGACCATGTCATCGCTGCGTCCCACGACGCGGAAGCGAAAGCCGGTCCGCTCGCATTTGCATGGCTCGGTCGCGGTGACGGCGATGATGTCGCCGGTGCGGAAACGCACCAGAGGCTGGCAATCGCGGACGAGGTGGGTCAGCACCAACTCGCCCTCGGCCCCGTCCGTGAGTGGAAGCGGTTGGCCGCTATCGGGGTCGATCAGTTCGGGCCAGAGGACATCGGCGGCCATGAAATGCAGGTCGGTGTCATGTTGGCATTGTGCGGCGAAGTTGGAAAACACGTCCGAAACCCCGTAATTGGCGTTACGTGGCTCCATCCCCCACGTGGCGCGGATGCGCTCGCGGAAAGCGGGATCGTCCAGTCCGGGCTCGCCGCCGAACAGACCCAGTTCAAGACCCAGCTCGCGTGCCGCCATGCCGGGGAAAACTTCGGCAAGCGCCCGTTCCAGCACGGCGGGGTAGGATGGCGTGCAGGAAATGGCGTTTATGCCGACCTCGCGGATCGTGCGGATCAGCTGCTCGGTGCCGCCAACGCCGTAAGGCACGACCAGTGCGCCTGTCTTTTCGAGCGTGCGATGATCTGTCAGCCCGCCCATCCACATCTGGTAGTTCAGGCAGTGCACCACCGTCGCGCCGGGGCCAAGGCCGGCCGCGCTCTGACTGCGTCCCCCGACCACCTCGGTGATGTGGCAATCGGCGGCGGACAGGGCGAGGTTCATCGCCTGCCCGGTAGTGCCCGACGTGCGATGCAGCCGGTTGGCCATGTGGCGCGGCGCGGCGAGGTAATTGCCGAAAGGTGGATGAGTGGTCTGCGACTGGCGTAGCTGCGCCTTGTCCGATAGGGGCAGTTCTGGCAGGTCCCGCAAATCGTGTGGAGGCGTACGCCCCTGCCATAGATCCCGATAGAACGTGGAATTCCGCGCAACATGGCCGGCCTGCCTTTGCCAAGCGGCCTGTTGATGCGCCAGCAGCCAAACGGGGTGCCGATACTCCGCCCGGTCAACGAGGGTCATGGTTCCATTCCCTTTTGCCAGATCGTGCTGAGCGTGGTGATTACCTCGTCGCGGTCGCCCGACACCGCGGCAAGGGCGGCGTCGCGGTTGCAGTGCAGGGCGACGAGATATTGATCGACCATGCCACCAAGCGCGTAGGCCCGGCGCATCAACTCGTCGTGCGGGGGCACCGGGCGGTTGACCCGGGAGAGGCGGCGCGCCGTCGCCTCGGCCACGATGCGGGCCCAGTCGCGGTTAAGCCGCTGAAACGCCTGCGCCGCGGCGGGGAAGGTTTCAAAGCTGGAGAGCAAACAGCGCATCAGGCCGGGATTGCGATCGAACAGGTCGAAATAGGCCGCAGTCGCGGCGCGGGTTCGCTCGCCGCCCCGGCCCTTGGTGGCGTGGCGCATGACCGTTTGAACATGCTCCACGAAAGCGCCAAGCACATCGTCGAGGGCGGCATTCAGGTCGCTGAAATAGACATAGAAGGTGCCGTGGGCGACGCCGGCCATCGCGCAGATATCGGCCACTTTCAGCGCCTGCGCGGGACGGGTGTTCAAGGCGGTGCACAGCGCGATACGCAGCCGCGTGCGGGTGCGCTCGGATTTCTTCATGCCCGCGGGCGCCTGCTCCAGGGCACTGGCGAACTCGAAGACGTGCTCGTCAGTGCGAGGCGGTGCCGCGGTAAATTCGGGATGCGGGGACATACGAAACCTTTTTTATGAAAATGACATCAATATCAACTATTGGGGCCTGTCAACCTCTGCGACCATGCTCGTTGCGGGGATGCAACGGAACTATGTGCAATCGGAGCGAATTATACTACGCTTTGACATGAACAGCCGAAGGGGGCCGCATGATACGATTCACCGTCAATGGGGCGCAGGTCGAAACCGATTTGGAACCCGACACGCCGCTTTTGTGGTTCCTGCGCGATACGCTGAAACTGACCGGAACGAAGTATGGCTGCGGGATCGCACAATGCGGCGCATGTACCGTGCATCTCGACGGATTTGCGACACGATCCTGCCAGATGCAGATCGGAGATCTGGAGGGGGCCGAGGTGATCACGATCGAGCATCAGGGCACGCCCGAGGCCCCGGGGCCGGTACAGCAAGCCTGGATTGAACACCAGGTGGCGCAATGCGGCTATTGCCAGTCGGGGCAGATCATGGCGGCGGCGGCATTGCTGGCCGAGGTGCCGGCCCCCGACGACACGCAGATCGACGATGCCCTGTCGGGTAACCTGTGTCGGTGCGGCACCTATCCGCGCATTCGCGCGGCGGTGCAGCGCGCGGCCGAATTGATGCGGGAGGAAGGGCAATGAGCCGCGCAGGCAAGATCACGCGCCGCGCGTTGCTGTTCGGGACGGTGGCCGTGGCGGGCGGTGTGGCGCTGGGCTATTACGTGGTGCAGCATCCGCATGACAACCCGCTCGAGCCGCGGCTGGAGCCGGGCGAGGCGACGCTCAACCCTTATGTCCTTATCGATGCAGAAGGCGTGACGATCATCACCCCGCGTACCGATATGGGGCAGGGCGCACATTCCATCCTGGCGGCTATGGTGGCCGAGGAACTGGATCTGGCGTGGTCGGATATCAGGGTGTCCGACGGCCCCCCGAGTGCGGCCTATTACAACGCCAAGGTCGCGGCCGAGGCGCTGCCCTTCGCGGCCACCGATGACGGGTTTCTGGCGCGCAATGCACGCGCCTTCGGTGGAAGCATGGCCAAGGTGCTGGGCCTTCAGGTCACGGGTGGATCGACGACCGTGCCCGACGGGTTCGACCGCATGCGCATGGCAGGCGCTGCGGCGCGGCAGATGCTGATCGAAGCGGCGGCCGAGGTGACGGGCGTGGCGCGGGCCGACCTGGACACGCGCGATGGCCATGTCGTGACGCCCGATGGCAAGGCGATCGCTTATGTCGACCTGGCGCAGCAGGCCGCCGGGATAGCCCCGCCAGACGAGGTGACACTGAAATCGCCTGATCAGTGGCGCTACCTGGGACAGCCGATGGAGCGGCTGGATATCGTCGCCAAGTCAACCGGAACGCAGGTCTATGGCATAGATATCGACTTGCCTGACATGCTTCATGCCACGGTGCGCACCAACCCGCGTCGCGGCGGTGTGGTTCGTGGCTACGAGGCCAGCAGGGCCGAGAAAATGCCGGGGGTGAAGACGGTCGTGTCCGTCACCGGCGGCGCCGGCGTGATCGCCGACACCACCTGGCGCGCAATGCGCGCGGCGCAGGAGATCGATTTCGATTGGGGCGAAGCGCCCTATCCGGCTGATAGCGCGCAAATGTGGACGCAGCTTGAAGCATCATTCACCGAAAGCTTGCAGGATTCCCGTTTCCGCGACGATGGCGATGTCGAGGCGGCGCTGGCGCAGGCGGCTGACGGGGTGCTGGAGGCGCAATATCGCGTGCCGTATCTGGCGCATGCGCCGCTGGAGCCGATGAACGCCACCGCGCGGCTGAAGGATGGGCGCCTGGATATATGGGCTTCGACGCAGATTCCGATGTACGTGATGGCCACGGCCAAGCGTCTGACCGGGCTGGAGGCGGAAAACATCCACCTGCACAACCAATATGCCGGCGGCAGTTTCGGGCGGCGGCTCGAGGACGATTTCATCGCCGGGGCGATCGAGGTCGCCATGGCCGCCGAAGGCCGCCCGGTCAAGATGACGTGGACCCGCGAGGAGGACATGAGCCATGATTTCCCGCGCCCGATGGCGGTGTCGCGGGCGCGCGGCGCGGTGGCGAATGGCCAGGTAGCGGCGCTCGATCTGTCGCTGGCTTCGCCCTCGGTCTCGCAGTCGCAGGGCGGGCGGGTGAACCAGCCGATGCCGGGGCCGGACGTGATGATCGTGGCTGGCGCGTGGGATCAACCCTTTGCCATCCCCGATTACCGGGTCACCGGCTACCGCGCGCAGCCGATGGTGCCGGTAAGCTCCTGGCGGTCGGTGGGGGCGTCCGGAAACGGCTTCATGCATGACTGTTTCCTCGACGAGTTGATCCATGCCGCGGGGGCCGATCCGTTGCAGGAGCGATTGCGCCTGTGCGACGACCCGTTGTCACGCGGAGTGCTGGAGGCGGTCGGCGAAATGTCGGGCTGGTCCGGGCCTGACATGGGCGACGGGCGCGGGCGCGGCGTGGCTTTCACGCTGTCATTCGGGGTGGCGGCCGCCGAGGTCGTCGAGGTCAGCCAGACCGATAGCGGGCTGCGCATCGACAAGGTTTTCGTCGCCGTCGAGGTGGGCAGAGTGCTGGACCCGGTGAATTTCGACAACCAGGTCAAGGGCGCCGTCATCTGGGGGCTGGGCCATGCGATGAACTGCGAATTGACCTACCGGGACGGAATGACCGAGCAGCGCAATTTCGACAGCTACCAGGGGATGCGCCTGTACCAGGCCCCACATATAGAGGTGCGGGCGTTGGAAAACGGCGATACCTTGCGCGGCATCGGGGAGCCGCCCGTGCCGCCCGCCGCGCCGGCGCTGGCCAACGCGATCTTCGCCGCGACCGGGAAGCGCATCCGCGAACTGCCGCTGAACCGCCAGGTGAGCTTTGCATGAGCGATGGCCGCGCCGACGACCAGCCCTGCCTGCGCCTGCGGGTCGTGTTCGGGCCGGGGGCGATGCTGGGCCCGGGCAAGGCGGACCTTCTGGCCTTGATCGAGGAGACGGGCTCGATCTCGGCGGCGGGGCGACGGATGCGGATGAGTTACAAGCGCGCATGGACCTTGGTTGAAACGCTGAACACGCTCTTCGCGGCACCGCTGGTCGCCAGTAGCCGGGGCGGCGAGGGCGGCGGCGGCGCGCGGCTCACCGAGGTGGGGCGCGAGGTGCTGGCGCGCTACCGGGCGCTGGAGCGGCGCGCGGCCGATGCGGGGGCGGATGACATCGCGGCGCTGGAGGCCCTGCGCCGGGGGAATGGGTGATTCGGTGGTTAACGCCCCTGTTTTGCAGGGTTTGGCACGTCTGCCCCCCGGTGGTCCCACGTCGGTATCGCGTCGGTACAGGCGCCAAGCCGGGCCCGCGTTAACGCGCCGCCCGCCGGGCAACACCACAAGATATGGCAAAGGGCCGATCACGCCCCCGGCCCCGCCGCCCGGGCCGGGGGCGGGCGGGTTAAGGCTCGAAGAAGAGGGGGAGTGCGCCGCGAGGAGCGCGGGCGATCGCTCCTGAGCGGGTAATGACCGCTGTCAGCCCGAAGCGGACCTAAGGTCCCAGACGCCGATTTGCGATAGCTGACCTTCGCTGCGCGGGTCACGAAGTGGTAAGATGCGGGACTTAGCTGCCGTGCGGAGTTTGAAAACGAACAACTGCTTTACAGCCCGAAGCGGGCACGCAGTTCGCGGACCAGTTCGGCATTAAATCACTAGTGAAACACTCGGAATATAGCGTTTAGGAGTTGATCCAATTCAGAAAATTCGGTCCGTAGAGCGATTGGGTCTCGAGCCTCCTTCATTTTGCCCAGAAACCGCTGCGTGATTTGGTCTTTGTGCTCCAACGCTCCTTGATAGCGACCTATCTGCTTGTTCCATCCAGTCCAACGGATAGGATGAAGCCTACCATTTCCATCGCTTAAAGCTTCCCTCCCCAAGAACAGTTCAATCGAGCTGGCAGTACCATTAACATCCATCCGTCGTTCGCCTTCGGGACCGATTGTTGGATAGTCTTTTGCCAATTCAATCTCTGGCAGCACCATCGTCTTGATATTGTTCGGCAGCTCTTTGATGCTGTTGACAAAGCTCTGTTCAGCCAAACCTGCTGCATCGTTGTCAAACAGGGCTAAGATGGGTTGATCCAGCCTGACACCTGCAAGGGTCTTCACCATTTTGGTGAGCATAGAAGCACCACCGTCAATGCTGAACTCCTCAAAATCTAGGAATTGGAACATATCGGAAAACTCAGGATACAACGCCTGGATCGCCGTAGATAAGATCTTGGTGTCAGACCTACCTTCCGTCAGGATGAGTACTGTGCCAGTTTCGCGTAGAAACTCTTGATCGTCATCCTCAAAGATATGCAATCGCCGTAGGTTCTGGTGGACGCTGAATTCAGGGTCGAACTCGTCAGCATATGATGCGAGGTCAGTCCAAACATACTCTGGCTTAAAATACTCGAGCTCGAGCGCTAAGCTTGCGAACATATCGACCAGATCAAACTCAACAAAGCCCCTTCGTATCCAATGATCATGGCCCAACGAATTTGCTCGTTCTAGCCAGCCCTCGAAGTTCAGGCCTTTTTGCGATGCAATGTCTTGATCAAGATCGATCCCATCGCGCTCGTTCATTTCTTCGAGCTTCTCAATGTGCTTTAGATACTCACGCTCCCAAAGTTCTCGACAACGCTCGTCAGTGTAGCCTTGGATATGTAGTCTGCGCCGCACGTTCTCTGCAGGTGCCAGCAGGTATGTCAGCTCGGTCTCTTCATCATCGAACCATTCGAGCGCTTTCTTCCGCACCACAGGATGGGCGGTTTTGACGGTACGTCGATACAAATCACCATTTGCAAAACACATTGTGCAGGCGTGCTGCCAGGCCATAGAGAGATCGCCAAATGCGCGTTCATCCAGATAGACATCGTTTTCGTCGCTCACGAATTCACCTCGTTTTTTTGGACTACCGATTGCACGCATGCGGACCAAAGGCCAATAAGGCGATAATGTACTCGATTGATCTTGATGCAGAAAGACGCATTGCTACGTCCGCTTTTATCCCATCTATGCCACTAATGTCAGACGCAGCATCCGGAACTATGGGCTCGCACCCGGCATTAGCTGCATTTAATTTGAAGGTCCGCTGTCGGGAAACGGCCTCAAATTTGCAAACCCCGCTCCCTGCGCATAGCTGCCGTTCGTGCACATTGCGGCGTTGGTCAACATGGCTTCGAGCGGAACCTTCGCCGCACCATGCGCCGGGGCCGCAGTGAGGCGAAGGGGGTGTTCGGGTTGGTTTTGGAGCGTGGTCGAGGTGGTCTTGAGCGGAGATGCCGTATAGCACCCTACGCGGAATCAAGGCCGCAGGCCGCCGCGCGTCGCCGGGCCGCCCGTCGCACCGAAGGTGCGCGGCCCATCATCGGCACGCCTCTGGCGTGACGGCACGGCGATTTGGCTGGCGGCAGCGCAACGCATGAATGTTATTCGGACCCGGCTGGCATGAAGCGCCCCGCACCGACGGTGGATCGCCGCACCGCGGCCCGGCGAGGCGCGGCTGGTCAACCGGGCGCCGCGCTCACCCCACCCGCAGCCCCCGCACCCATGTGCCGCGCAGCACCGGCGTGCCGTCGATGCGGGCGACGCGCACGAGGTCGGCGCGCAGGCCCGGGGCGATGCGCCCCCGGTCCGTCAGGCCGGTGGCGCGGGCTGGCGCGTCGGTGACGGTGGCGATGCCGCGCGCCATGTCATCCCACAGATCGCCCAGCATCACCGCCGCCGACAGCAGCGCCGAGGGCACGTAATCGGACGACATGATGTCGATCAGCCCGGCCCCGGCCAGGTCCGCGGCGGCCACGTTGCCGGAATGCGAGCCGCCGCGGATCAGGTTGGGCGCGCCCATCATCACCGCGATCGCGTGCGCGTGGCAGGCGGCGGCGGCCTCTTGCGTGGTGGGGAACTCGGCGATGGTGGCGCCGTGGCCGGCCGATGTGGCCACCTGCGCGGCGGTGGTGTCGTCGTGGCTGGCCAGGGTCGCGCCAAGGCGGTGGGCGGCGGCCACCGCGCCGGCCTCGTGCGCGGCGCCGAGCCTTTGGCGCAAGCTGCGCTGGTTGGCGACGTGATCGGCGAATTCATCCTCGGACAGGCCATGCTTGCCGCACACGTAGGTCCGGAGCTTGTCGATGTCGCGGAACTGGCGTTCACCGGGGGTGTGATCCATCAGGCTGACGATGCCGACGCGGTCCTCGGCGGTGAACTCGTCGAGTTCGTCGAGCAGGGTTTCCGAGCAGACCTCGGCGCGCAGGTGCAGGTAGTGGCTGATCCTCAGGGCGTCGCGCGCGCGCAGGTCCATGAGTTCGCTGGCCAGTTGGCGGGCGTATTTGCCGTAGTTGGTGCGCTCGTTGCTGACGACGGAGCCCACGCGCATCGCGTCGAACACGGTGGTGATGCCGGTGCCGGCCAGCTCGGCGTCGTGAGCGACGATGGCGCTGGCATGGGGCCAGTTGACGCCGGGGCGCGGCGCGATGTGGCGTTCGAGGTTGTCGGTGTGCAACTCCACCAGCCCCGGCAGCAGCATGTCGCCGTGCATGTCGAGCGCGCCGCGTGGCATGGCAGCGGCGGTGTCGATGTCGTGGATCACGCCGTCGCGCAGGCAGACCGCCCCGGAGACGGTGCTGTCGGGCAGCACCAGCGTGGCGTTGGCGAGGATCGTTTCGGTCATGATTGGGGGTCTTTCGTTTTGGCGCGGTGATAGGGTAGCACTGTCACAAAACGGTGACAGCCACGGGCTAGGGCGGCGGCATGGAAGATTTCCCCAGATACGCGATCTATTACGCGCCTGCCCCCGGCCCGCTGGCGGATTTCGGGGCGGCATGGCTGGGATGGGATGCGCAGGCGGGGTGCGCCGTGCCCCACCCGCAGGTGCCCGACCTTCCCTGCCCGGTGGAAGAGTTGACGCGGCAGCCGCGCAAGTACGGGTTTCACGGCACGCTCAAGCCGCCGTTCCGGCTGGTCGAGGGGCAAGGACCGGAGGACCTGGCAGAGGGGGTGCGCCTGCTGGCCGCGCGGCTGGCGCCAGTGCGGCTGGACGGGTTGCAACTGGACCAGATCGGCGGGTTCATGGCGCTGACGCCGGTGGGCGACGTGGCGCCGCTGGCGGAACTGGCCGGTGCGGTGGTGACGGGGCTGGACGGGTATCGCGCGCCGCTGACCGCCGGGGAGGTCGCCCGGCGCCGGCCTGATCGGCTCAGTCCCCGGCAGCGCGCCAACCTCGACCACTGGGGGTATCCATACGTCCTTGAAGAGTTCCGGTTTCACCTGACCCTGACCGGGCCGCTGGACCAGGCGCGGCTGGATGCGGTGCGCGCGGCTCTTGCGCCGATGCTGGAGCCGGTGGTACCGCAGCCATTCGACGTGTCCGACATCTGCCTTTTCGGCGAGGGCAGGGATGGCCGTTTCCGGCTGATCCATCGCTACGCCCTTTCCTGTTGAAGCGCATCGAGAACGCGATCCACGGCGTCGGTCAGAGCGCCGGAATTGTCGATCTCGATCACCGGCAAACCGGGCGGCAGAGGCTGTGCCGCGCGTTCCAGTCGCGCGGCGATCTGGCTGGCATCCTCGCGCCCGCGGGCGGACAGGCGTTGCGTCAGAACGGCGACCGGGGCGGTGACCATGAGCACATGCAGGTCAGGATACCGCGCTGCCGCCTGGGCCAGTCCCGCGCGCGAGCCGTTGAACAACACGTCGCGTCCAGCGGCAAGATCCGCGTCGATGCTGGCGGGGATACCGTAGCGCAGGCCATGCGCCTGCCAGTGGATGACGAGTGATCCCGCCTCCAGGTGGGCGTCGAAGGTGGCGTCGTCCACGCCGTCGAAGGCCTCGCCACCCGCGGACGCGGGACGGGTGATCATGCGCCGCGCCCGGACGAGATCCGGGCGCGCACGGCAGGTTGCCTCGAGCAGGGTATCCTTGCCCGCGCCGGAGGGGCCGACCACGGCAAACAGGCGCCCCGGGCGGCTCATGCGGCCACCGGCGTGAAACGGCCGACATCGACTTCGCGATCGCAGACCTGTGCGCGCGCCTCGGCGTCGTGGAAGATCCCGACGATCGCGGCCCCGCGCGCCTTGGCTTCCTCGATCAGGGAAAGCACCACTGCGCCGTTGGTGGCATCGAGGCTTGCGGTCGGCTCGTCCAGCAGCAGGGCCGGGTAGTCATGGGCGAAGCCGCGCGCGATGTTCACGCGTTGCTGCTCGCCCCCCGAGAAGGTGGTGGGCGAGAGGGGCCAGAGATGTTCGGGGATGTTGAGCCGCGTCAGAAGCCCGCGCGCGCGGTCGCGCGCCGCCTGCGCGTCGGTGCCCAGCGTAATCAGCGGCTCCGCCACCACGTCCAGCGTCGAGACGCGCGGAACCACGCGCAGGAACTGGCTGACATAGCCCAGGACATCGCGGCGCAGCGCCAGGATCTCGCGCGGGGCGGCGCGGGCCACGTCGGTGGTGCCCACGGTGATGCGTCCGTCATCGGCCAGGTAATTGCCATATATCATGCGCATCAGGGTCGATTTGCCGGTGCCCGACGGGCCGAACAGCGCCACGCATTCGCCCGGCGCCACCCTCAGCGTCGCCCCCGACATGACGGGAATCGACGCGCCACCCTGGTTGTGCAGGGTGAAACTCTTGCTGACGTTTTCCAGTTCGATCATGGTCCGGTCCTTCATCTGGGTCATAATCCTCCGGCGGAGGGTTGCGTGATCCACGCGAGGGCGTGTTGCCCTTAAACCTGTAGCACGCTGGAGACCAGCAACTGGGTATAGCCGTGTTGCGGGTCGTCCAGCACCTGGTCGGTCAACCCCTGTTCGACCACGTGGCCGTCCTTCATCACCATCAGCCGGTCGGCCAGCAGGCGCACCACGGCCAGATCGTGCGTGACGATCACCGCCGACAATCCCATCTGCCGCACCAGCCCGCGCAACAGGTCCAGCAGGCGCGCCTGCACGCTCACGTCCAGCCCGCCGGTGGGTTCGTCCATGAACACCAGGCGCGGACCGGTCACGAGGTTGCGCGCGATTTGCAGGCGTTGCTGCATGCCGCCCGAAAAGGCGCCGGGGCGGTCATCCATCCGGTCGGCGGTGATTTCCACCCGGTCCAGCCAATCCTCGGCCCGGGCGCGGATGTTGCCGTAGTTGCGCGCGCCGACCGCCATCAGCCGCTCGCCCACGTTGCCGCCCGCCGACACGCCCATGCGCAACCCGTCGCGTGCGTTCTGGTGCACGAAGGCCCAGTCGGTGCGCGCCAGCATCCGGCGCTCGGCCTCGCTCATCGTCAGGGTGTCGCGGGGGCCGTCGATGCGGGTGTCGAACAGCACTTCGCCGGTGTCGGGGGCAAGGTGGCCGGCAAGACAGCCGAGCAGGGTGGACTTGCCCGAGCCGCTTTCGCCGACGATTCCCATCACCTCGCCCGGCCAGAGGGTGAAGCCGACATCCTTGCAGCCAATCCGTGCGCCGTAGGTCTTGGTGATGGCGCGCACATCCAGAAGCGGGGTCATGCTGCGTCCTCCTTGTCGTGGCCGGCCGCGCGCCGGGTCTGGCAGTGATCGGTATCGGAACAGACGAACATGCGTGTGCCGGCGTCGTCGGTGATGACCTCGTCCAGGTAGCTGTGGGTGTCGCCGCACAGCGCGCAGGGCGCATCGGCCTTGGACGGGTCGAACGGATGATCCTCGAAATCCAGGCTGACCACGCGGGTATGGGGCGGCAGGGCATAGATGCGCTGCTCGCGTCCCGCGCCGAAAAGCTGGATCGCGGCGCAATCCGACAGCTTGGGGTTGTCGAACTTCGGGATCGGCGACGGGTCCATCACGTAGCGTCCCTCGACCTGCACGGGGTAGGCGTAGGAGGTGGCGATATGACCATGGCGCGCGATGTCCTCGTAGAGCTTGACATGCATCAGCCCGTATTCGGACAGTTCGTGCATCTTGCGGGTTTCCACCTCGGACGGTTCGAGAAAGCGCAGCGGCTCGGGGATCGGCACCTGGTAGATCAGGATCTGGTCTTCGGTCAGCGGCGTTTCGGGAACCCGGTGGCGGGTCTGGATCACGCTGGCCTCTTGCGTGCGCTCTGTGGTGGCGATGCGCGCGGTCTTTTCAAAGAACTTGCGGATCGAGACCGCGTTGGTGGTGTCGTCGGCGCCCTGATCGATCACCTTGAGCCGGTCGTCAGGCGTCAGCGTCGCGGCGCTGAGCTGCACGCCGCCGGTGCCCCAGCCGTAGGGCATGGGCATCTCGCGGCTCGCGAACGGCACCTGGTAGCCGGGGATCGCCAGCCCCTTGAGGATGGCGCGGCGGATCATGCGCTTGGTCTGTTCGTCGAGATAGGCGAAGTTGTAGGCCGCCACATTTTCGCTCGTATTGTTCATGAAATCGACCCTTTCAGTCATCATTCCGCCGGTTTGTGGGGTTACCGAGGGCCTCGTGACTCAACCGGTAAAAGGAATTGGACAAATGACAATGACAATGGTGCTCATCGCGATGGCGGTGCTTTTCACCGCCTACCTCGCAGGAAAGATCCTGATGGAGGTCTTTCCCGACTCCGGGTTCGGGAAACGCAGGGGCGCAATTGCCAAAGGCGACGAACCGGCCGAATGAGATCGCGGCCGGGGTCATTCGGCCGCCTCCGGCGCGCCATCGGCCCCGGCACGCAGCTTGCGGACGAGCTCCAGTTCGGACTGGAAATCGACGTAATGGGGCAGTTTGATGTGCTCCAGGAACCCTGTCGCCTGGATATTGTCGGCATGTGACAGGACGAATTCCTCGTCCTGCGCGGGCGCGCCCTGGTCGTCTTCGCCCAGTTCCTTCCAGCGCAAGGCACGATCCACCAGCGCGACGGCGATCGCCTTGCGCTCGGTCTGTCCGAAGCTGAGCCCATACCCGCGGGTGAACTGCGCCGGCTCGGTTTTGGAGCCGGTGAACTGGTTGACGGTTTCGCATTCGGTCAGGGTGATCTCGCCGATCTCGACGGCGAATCCCAGTTCGGGGATATCCATCTCGACGGTGACCGCGCCGATGCGCAATTCGCCCACGAAGGCGTGGTTGCGGGCATAGCCGCGCTGTGTGGAATAGGCCAGGCCCAGCAGGAACCCCTCGTCGCCGCGGGCCAGCGCTTGCAGGCGCAGGGCGCGGGTGGCGGGCAGTTCCAGCGGCGCGCGGGTCAGGTCCGGTGGAGTCTCGTCGCCGGCGGCGTCCTGCTCGATCAGCCCGTCACGCCCCAGGAAGCCCGTGATATGGGGCACGCGCGCGGGCGCGGCATCGCGGGCTTCGGCGGCGGCGGGCACATCTTCGCCCTCGGCGGCGAGTTTGAAATCCAGCAGCCGATGCGTGTAGTCGAAGGTCGGCCCCAAGACCTGTCCGCCCGGCGCATCCTTGAACGTGGCCGAGACGCGGCGGATGCAGTCCATAGCGCCGGTATCGAGGGGCCGCGACGCGCCGAACCGTGGCAGGGTGGTGCGGTAGGCGCGGATCAGGAATATCGCCTCGATCAGGTCGCCGCGCGATTGCTTGATCGCCAGCGCCGCGAGGTCGGGATCGTAGAGCGAGCCCTCGGCCATCACGCGGTTGACGGCCAGGGTCATCTGCTCGCGGATCTGCGCGACGCCCAGCTCGGGCACGTCGGTGTCGCCCCGGCGCTGTTCGGCCAGCCAGTCATGCGCGGCGTCGATGGCGCGCTCGCCGCCCTTTACGGCCACATACATCAGGCATCCTCCAACTGTGTCGAGCGGGGTATCGCCGCGATTTGGTCGCCCGCGGTGAAATAGAAATCCAGGCCCTGCGGAAACAGCGCGTGATTGGCCTGCAAGGCGGCCAGGTCCGGCACCGAAAAGGTGGTGCTGCTGGCGATTCCCGGTCCGGTCAGGCGCGCACCGGCGGTATCGAGGGCGTCCATCTCGACAATCAGCGTGGCGGAGCGATCGGGATAACGCGCGGTGCCGGTCGGGTAATCCGCCAGTGGCACAAGCCCCTCCCATGCGCCGATGGCAAACGTGGCCTCGGCGGGGGTTGCGGCCAGGGGGGCGCCGGTGTGGAAGGCCAGCCATTGTCGCACCGCCTGGCTGTCATGGGCGCCGGTCAGGTGCACGGGCGTGTCGCCATCGCACAAGGTAAGCAGCAGTGAACCCGCAGCCAGGGACAGGGGCGCGGGCGGCGTGGCGCCGCGCAATGTTTCGATCCGGCCGGGCCGGGCCATTGCGTTCATGCAGGCGCGGAACGCATGTGCCGCGTCGCGGGGCGCGTCCGTGAAGCCGCCTTCGAGCGTGGTTTCGTGCATCAGTCCTCTCCCCTGACCATGGTGAAGAAATCGACCTTGGTGGCGGCGGCTTTTGCCGCGCGGGTGCGGCGCCGTTCGTCCAGGGCGGCCTTGAGCGGGTCGAGCACCTCGGTGCGCAGGCGGCTCTCTAGCGGGGTCTGCATCAGCGCATCGATCAGCGCGGCGGTGCGGGCGTGGGTCTTGTCACGGCCCTGCACATAGGCGTGTCCGACCGTGCCGTCATCCGTCAGCCGCAAGGCGCAGCGCGTCACGGTCATCTCGCCCAGATTGAACGGGGCGCCGCTGCCCCCCATGCGGCCCTGCACCATGGTGCTGCCGATTTCGGGGGCGCGCAGCCAGTTGAAATCAGGCGCCAGTCCGGTGCTGTCCCACAGTCGGCCAAGCGCCGTGGGCGGGGCCTTGGCCAGCAGGCTCATCCAGGTTTTGCGCGTATCGCTCATTTTTTTGGACACCCTTGCATGGTTGTCTAGATAAATATACAACTAGACAAATATAGACATTATTGCGCCGGTCCGTGCAAGGGGGTGCGTGGTGAAACTTTTGTGACGGGAAGGGCCGGCATGGGCCGAACGGCGATCTGGACATCCATTCGTGACGCGGTTTCGGCAGAAATCGCCCAAGGCCATTATGCGCCGGGTGACAAGCTGCCGACCGAGGCAAGGCTGGCGGAACGGTTCGGGGTCAACCGGCACACGGTGCGCCGTGCCCTGGCCGCCCTTGGCGATGCGGGGCTTACACATGCGCGCCGGGGCGCGGGGGTATTCGTGGCGGCGCGGCCCGCCGATTACCCGATCGGGCGGCGTGTGCGTTTCCATCAAAACCTGGCAGAGGCCGGGCGCAGCCCCGAGCGCAGGCTTTCGCGGCGCGAGACGCGCGCGGCCGACCAGCGCGAGGCCAAGGCGCTGGACCTGGAGCAGGGCGCGCAGGTGCATGTGATCGAAGGTGTGTCGCTGGCCGATGATGCGCCGCTGGCCCTGTTCCGCAGCGTGTTTCCGGCGGCGCGGTTCCCCGGTCTTCTGGACCGGCTGTCGCGTTTGGCTTCGGTGACCGAGGCGCTGCGCGAAGAGGGGCTGGGTGACTACACCCGTGCCGAGACGCGCATCACCGCCAAGGTGGCCTCGGCCACTCAGGCGCTGCACCTGCGCCTGCCCGAATCCGCGCCGATCCTGCGCACCGTGGCGGTGAACGTCGATGCCGACGGCGTGCCGGTGGAGTTCGGTCATACCTGGTTCGCGGGTGACAGGATCACCCTGACTGTCGCGCCGGAGGATTTGCGCTAGCGTTCGGCATCTGACACGAGCGGGCGGTGCCCTGCGGGCGCTATTCCGCGCGGGGCGCGATATCCGACGGCCGCTCCAGGTCAGTCATGCTCCCGGCCCCTTGCCGGGTAGCGACCCGGCCTTCGTGCTTTTCCAGGAACGCGGCGGCGGGCAGGGTGCGGAAATCCTCCAGCGCGGCGTGCAGGCGTTGGTGTGGCCAGTCCCACCACGCCAGCGCCACCATTCGTTCCGCGATGTCCTGCGGCTGGCGGCGTTTCAGCGGCCGGGCGGGCACTCCGGCGACGATGGTATAGGGATCGACATCGCGCGTCACCACCGCGCCCGCCGCCACCACCGCGCCGTCGTGCAGTGTGACCTCGGGCATGATCACCGCGCCGTGGCCGACCCATGTGTCGTGGCCGATATGGGCGCGTCGCCCGGCGCGGTGTTCGAAAAAGGCCGTGTCCGGCGCGGTATCGTCGAAATAGTCGTGCGAGCGATACAGGAAATGGTGCAGCGACGCCGTATGCAGCGGATGGTCTGTCGGGCCAATGCGGCTGAACGCGGCAATGTTGGCGAACTTGCCGATGGTGGCGTTGGCGATCTCGGCGTAGCGGTCGGTGTAGCTGTAATCGCCGATGATCGCGTTGATGATGCGGCTGCCGCGGCCGATTTCGGTGTAGCGGCCCAGGGTGCTGCCGGTCATTTCGACATCGGGATGTATCATCGGGGTGTCGGCGCTCAGACGGGGCATGGCGGGTCTCCTTTAACGTGATCAGCCGTCATCGCCTGCGCGGATAAGGCGGCGACGGATCGTTCCCGAGACCCAGTCCATGAACACCACCAGCAGCACGATCAGCACGATGTAGTAGCTGACCTTTTCCCAGTCCTGCTGGGTGATGATGGCCTGGGTCAGCAGGAGACCGATGCCGCCGCCGGTGATGGCGCCGATGATGGTGGCGCTGCGGGTGTTGGACTCAAGGTAGTAGAGCACCTGGCTGAGCAGGATCGGCGTGATCTGCGGGATGACCCCGAAGCGGTAGCGTTGAAGCGGCTTGGCCCCGGTGGACTGGACGCCTTCGATTTCGCGCGGGTCCACGTTTTCCAGCGCCTCCGAGAACATCTTGCCGAAGCTGCCGGTATCGGTGAGCAGGATTGCCAGGCTGCCGGTCAGCGGCCCAGGTCCGAAGGCGCGGGACAGAACGATCGTCCAGATCAGGGCGTCGACCCCGCGCAGCAGGTCGAACATGCGGCGGAAGGCCTGGCGCACGACTATCAGCGGGGTGAAGTTGCGCGCGGCCAGGAACGCCACCGGCAGGGCCACCATAGCCGCGCCCATGGTGCCCAGGAACGCCATCAGCAGGGTTTCGAACAGCGCCCAAAGCACGTCCTTGTGGCGCCACATCTGATTGTTCCAGACGTCGCCGACGATGGCGGCAAGGTTGCTCTGCCCCGGCTCGACGCGATCCCCCCAGAGGGCGAGTTCTGTCAGTTCGCCGAAGGACTTGCCGTAAAAGGGGCTGTCGAGCGTGAACCAGAACAATTCCCACCCGAAGGCGTAGCGCATGACCTCGGTGCGCGCCTTGGTGACGGTCACGCGGCCGGCATCGGTGGTGATGTTCACACGCGCGTTCGATGCGCTGATCCAGTCGGGTGTTTCATCGGTTGGCAGCGTCAGTTCGATCCCCCGCCGGTTGGCCGTGGCGGTTACCAGCCCGTAGCCGGGCACGTCGTAGCGCATCGTGTCACCGTCGATCAGCACCTCGTGGTCGCCGGGCAGGTCGACGCGGGCGCTGTCCTCGCCCGACATGGCGACCCATTCGGGCGACATGCCCTCGGGGTAGCGGCCCTTGGCGCTGCCTTCGACCGCCGCGGTGATGCCGCCGGTGCGGTTGTCGCGAGTGACGTGGGTCTTGTAGCTGTAGCTGTCGGCGACCAGGATGGCCGCGTTGTCCATGCGGGCGCGTTCGGCCAGGCCGGGGACGTCGAAGGCGAAGAAGACATAGACGAAATAGGCCAGCACGACCACCGGCACCGCGCCGGCAAAGAGGCGCTTGCGGGCGAACATAGCCAGTGCGGCGTCATGTTTCCGGACGATCGGGGCGTCTGTCATCGTCATCGCTCAGGCCTTTCCGGTCAGCTTGTTGCGGTAGTGGCTGGAGAGTTGATCGAACAAGACGATGGTGCCGAACAGCAGCAGGAAGATCGCGGCGACCTCGTCGTAGCGGCCCTGCCCCCAGCTGAAGGCGTTTTTCAGGTCATAGCCGATGCCGCCCGATCCCACGAAGCCCAGGATCGCCGAGGCGCGGATGTTGATCTCGAACCGCAGCAGCGCGTAGCTGAGGTAGTTCGGCGCGACCTGCGGTATGACGCCCAGCCACATCCGTTGCGTCCACGATGCGCCGACCGATTGCAGCCCGTCGAGCGGCTTGAGCGAGGCGTTTTCGTTGACCTCGGAGAACAGCTTGCCCAATGCGCCGACGGTGTGCAGGGCGATGGCGATCATCGCCGGAACCGGCCCGCCGCCGAGAATGAAGATCAGAACCAGCGCAATCACGATCTCGGGGATGGCGCGCAGCAGGTCCAGCAGCCGCCGCACCACCGCGATCAGGCGCGGCCAGCGCGCCAGCCCCCGCGTGGCCAGCAGTGACAAGACGATGGCCGCCATCGCCCCCAGCAGGGTGGACGCGGCGGCGATGTTGATCGTTTCCAGCAGCGAGGGAAAGAACTTGACCATCAGGGCGGGCAGCAGCGTGATCTTTTCGCCCGCTTCGCGCAGCACCTCGCCGGGGAAGTCGAAAATGTTGGATATCCCGTTGGCAAAGCTGCCGGCGCTGCGGTCGTCGGCCAGGCGGAACCCCGACACCATCAGCGCCACGAACACCGCCAGCATCGCCGCGCCATAAAGGCGCTTGCGGCGCGTCATTTCCATGTAGGCGGCCTGCACGTTTTCCACGTGCCGCTTGCCTGTCTGCCCTGCCGCCAGATCGATCATGCCTGTCCCCCGTCATGCGAATCCGGGCCCGCGCATGGTGGCGGGCCCGGTCTTGTGTCAGCCTGAAGGGCTTACATCTTGGATTTGCGCGCCTCGACGATCGAGGTGTAGGCGTCGTGGTCGATGGGCTGGAAGCCCAGCGCCTCGCCGGCCATGAAGTTATAGGCGCAGTCGGGGTCCATGTAGGGCAGCGAGGCGGTCAGCGTGGCGATGTCCAGCTTGACGCGCTCGGGCAGTTCGCTGCGCAGCACGATCGGGCCTTCGGGGATCGGCTTGGACTGCCAGATCTGGACCAACTCGTTCATGTCCACGAGGCCGGCATCGGATGCCTTGCGCAGGGCGCCCGAGTTGTAGCCGTCTTCCCACTCGCCCATGCCGTCGGCCCAGGTCACGCCGCCGTCAACGTCGCCGTTGGCCACCGCGACGATGGTCTGTTCGTGGCCACCGGTGAACTTGACCTCGCCGAAATAATCGCCCGACTCCATGCTGGCGCCGGTTGCCTGCGGGATCTCGATCGACGGGATCAGGTAGCCCGAGGTCGAGTTGGGATCGCCGAAGCCGAAGACCTTGCCGTTCATGTCATCCAGCGAGGTGATGCCGCTGTCCTTGCGGGCGAAACCGATGGAATGGTAGCCGTAGGAGCCGTCCATGTTGGTCTTGACCATGATCGGCTCGACGGCGTCGGGATCGTTCAGGTAGGTCTTGGCATAGCCCGAGGCACCCAGCCAGGCCATGTCGATGGTGTCGCCCAGCAGGCCCTGGATCACGCCGTCATAGTCGGCAGGCGTGAACAGCTTGACCGGCACACCCAGCAGCTCCTCGGCCTTGGCGCGGTAGCATTCGTTGCTGGCCAGGCGGTCCTGCGCGTTCTCGCCGCCCAGGATGCCGATGCGGAATTCGCTGATGCTGTCCTGTGCAAGCGCGGGGCTTACGAGGGCGGTTGTCATCGCGATGGTGGCAAGGAAGTGTTTCATGATCTCTCTCCGGTTGGTTTGCCCGCCGTGGATGTTGTTGGCGGGGCAGGGTGAAACTGGGTCAAACGGCTGCTTCGGCCTCGTGCAGGGCCTTGGCCGCTGCGGATTCCGGCGACTCGAGCGCTGTGCTGGTGGCTGCCTCGGAAAAGCTGGCTCCGGCGCCGTAGATGTCGCGCGCGACCCCGGTGGTCAGTTGCGCGGGCGTGCCATCGAAGACGACGCGGCCCATGCGCATCCCGATGACGCGGTCGCAATACTTTCGCGCCGTGTCCAGGGTATGAAGATTTGCGATGACCATGCGGCCATCCTCGTCATGAATGCGGCGCAGCGCATCCATCACGATCTGCGCATTCATCGGGTCGAGCGATGCGATCGGCTCGTCGGCCAGGATGATGCGTGGATCCTGCATGAGGGCCCGCGCGATGGCGACGCGCTGCTGCTGTCCGCCCGAGAGGGATTCGGCGCGTTTGGCGGCATGATCGGCGATGCCCAGCCTGTCGAGGATGTCGATGGCGCGGTGGATATCCGCGTTGGGATAGAGGTTGAACATCGTCGCCAGCGACGAGCGCGCGTTCAGCGTGCCGTGCAGGACATTGCTGACCACGTCCATGCGCGGGACCAGGTTGAATTGCTGGAAGATCATCGCGCAATCGGATTGCCAGGCCCGCTTGCGCGCGCCGGACAGTTTCAGAACCTCGCGCCCTTCGAACTCGATCTGGCCCGAGGTTGCGTCGGTCATGCGATTGAGCATGCGCAGAAGGGTGGATTTGCCGGCACCCGACGCGCCTATGATGCCGATCATCGCGGGGCGGTCCACGGCAAAATCGACGTTGTCCACAGCGGTGTTGGCGCCGAAGGATTTGGTCAGGTTTCGGACCTTTAGCATTTCGCGACTCCCGCTTGATAACTTGCGGTGACGTGTGACGCCGAAATGATTCAGCGAGGTGTCGGGAAAATAAAGGTTTTGTAACGGACCATCGTCGGGTCAGGCGGGGTCGGCGGCTTCCAGTTCGGCGCGAAGGCGCTCTTCTTCCTGTGCGCGCGGCGGTGAAAAGCGCGCCAGCAGAAGGTAGACGACCGGGGTCAGGAACAGCGTCATCACCGTGGCCAGACCCAGCCCGCCGACGATCACCCAGCCAAGCGCTTCGCGGGCCTCGGCGCCCGCGCCGGACGACAGGATCAGAGGCACGCCGCCCAGCACCGTCGAGGCCATGGTCATCACCACCGGTCGCAGCCGGATGGAGCAGGCGCGCAGGATCGCATCATGCACCTGCGCCCCCTGATCGCGGAGCTGATTGGCGAATTCGACGATCAGGATGCCGTTCTTGGCCATGATCCCGATCAGCATCACCAGCCCGATCTGGGAATAGACATTCAGGCTTTGCCCCGTCACCAGCAGCGCGAAGACCGCGCACGCCAGTCCCAGCGGGACCGTGGCCATCACCACCACCGCCGAGATCGTGCTTTCGAACTGGGCCGCCAGCACCAGGAACACCACGATGATGGCAAAGCCGAAGGTCAGCATCAGCCCTGACGAGGTTTGATCCAAGGTCGCGGCCTCGGCCAGCGGCACGATGCGGTTGACGGGGGCGAGCAACTCCGCCGCCTGCTGTTCGACCCGTTCCAACGCATCACCGATGGCCAGTTTTGGCGTCAGGCCGGCGGTTATCTCGATGGCGCGCTTCTGGCCCTCGCGGTTCAGTTCGGGGGAGATGGCGCGCTCCTGCAGGGTCACGAAGGTGGACATCGGCACCATCTGGCCATCGCCCGTTTGCAGGAATATCCGTTCGAGATCGCCGGGGTCGTTGACCGGGTTGGAGGTGGAGAGCATGCGAATTTCGTAGCTGGTCGCGTCGATGAACACCTCGCCGACGCTGCGGCCTTCGAGGACCGCGCGCAGCGCATCGCCGAGGCCCGTGATGTCGATGCCCAGATCGGCGGCGCGGGCGCGGTCGATACGGATGAACAACTGCGGCTGGGTGGTCTCGTAATCGACGCGCACCTGTCCCATCTGCGGATCCTGCTGAAGGCGCGTGACGAGCTCTTTGGCGACATCGGCAAGCTGCGCGTAATCGTCGCCGGTGATCGCGAAGGTAAGCCCGCGCCCGGCGCCGCGAATACCCAGCGAATTGGGCTGGATGGCATAGGCGCGCACGCCGATCACGTCGCGCAGGCGGCGGTTCATCTCGCCGACGATTTCATCCTGGCTCCGGCTGCGTTCATCCCATTTGGCCAGGCGCATGACGATGAAGCCACGATTGTCGCCGCGATAGCCGGTGAACGAGAACACATCCGTCATCTCGCCGCTGTCCCTCAGCGGCGAGATCGCCTGTTCGATCTCGTGCAGCTTGGCGGTGGTGTAGTTCAGCGAAACGCCCTGCGGCGCGGTGATCGACATCAGGGCGATGGCGCGATCCTCGCGCGGGGTGAGTTCCTGCCGGATCGTACCGGCGACCATCGCGGCGGTCGCGGCGAACAGAACCGCCGCTACCACCACCACGAACGGCGCTGCCAGAGCCGCGCGCAGCAGCTTCTGATAGAGCGCCGCCAGCGATTGACCCAGCCATACGACCGGACTGCGCCGTGCCGGTGCGGCGGGGGGTGGCCGGGTCAGAAGGCGACTGGCCAGCATGGGACACAGGCTCAGCGCGACGACCGATGACAGCAGCACCGCCATCGCCAGCGTGAAGCCGAATTCGCGAAACAGCCCGCCCGCCTGCCCCGGCAGGAACGACAGCGGTATGAACACGGCTGCCAGTGTCGCCGTGGTGGTGACCACGGCGAAAAACACCTGGCCGGTTCCCAGCACCGCAGCCGCGCGCGCGCCGGTGCCATCGGAGCGCCGCCGCACGATGTTTTCCAACACCACGATGGCGTCATCGACAACCAGGCCGGTGGCCAGCACAAGCGCCAGCAGCGTCAGGATATTGACCGAAAAGCCCACTATCCAGATCGCCGCCAGCGTGCCGATGAGGGCCACCGGCATGGTCAGTGCGGGTATCAAGGTGGCGCGCACATCGCGCAGGAACGCGAAGATCACCAGAACCACGATGCCCACGGCCAGCGACAGGGTCTTGAGCACCTCGGTGATCGCGCCATTGATGAACACCGCGTCGTCGGAGGTGACGAAGATGTTGATATCGTCCGGCAGGCTTTTGTCGAGGCTGTCCACGACCTCGTGGACATCGTGCGAGATTTCCAGCGTGTTCGACGTGGCCTGCCGGATCACGCCGATGCCGATCCCGGTTTCGCCATTGGCGCGCAACACCGTTGCGTTGGGTGCGGGTCCGAGGCTGACGCGGGCGACATCGCCCAGCGACACGTTGGGCGCCAGTTCCAGCGCCTCGAACGCCTCGGGGGTGGTCACGGTCGCGGTGGTGCGCACGCTGACGCTTTGCTGGCCGCCGGTCAGATCGCCGGCGGGCACGTCATAGCTGACATTGGCGAGCGCGCGGCGAATATCGGCCAGCGTGAGCCCGCGACTGGCCAGTTCCATCTGGTCGATATCCACCCGGAAGATCGCCTCGCGGTCACCGTAGATCTGGAGATCGGCGACCCCGGGCAGGGAGACGAGGCGGTCCTCGATACGGTCGGAAACGATGCGTGTCAGATCCTGCGGTGCGCGCGTGGGCGATGTCACCGCAATGCGCACCACGGGTTGTGCATTGGCATCGGCCTTGACGATTTCGGGGGTCTCGGCATCGTCCGGAAGATCGTTGGCGATGCGCGCGACCGCGTCGCGGGTATCCGTGGCGGCGGTGTCCAGATCGACGTTGTCGTTGAATTCAAGCGTTACGCGGCTGCGTCCGAAACGGGAATTCGACGAGATCGCCCGCACGCCCGATATGCGACCGGCGGCACCTTCGATCCGGCCGGTGATTTCCTGGTCCACGCTTTCGGGCGAGGCGCCGGGAAAGTAGGTGGTGATGGTCACCACCGGCCGGTCCACATCGGGCAGCTCGCGGATCTCGACGCCGTACAGCCCCGCCAAACCGGCAATGGTGATAAGCGCGCTGAGCACCAGCGCCAGGATCGGGCGGCGCACGAACAGCGCCACGCCGGAGGGGGGGGTGCCGGTCTGTTTCATGTGCGGCGCACGCGATCGCCGGGCCGGTGGGGGGCGATGGCCGCGTCGGATGTGTCGGTGCTGCTGCGCAGGTCGACGCCCGGCCGCAGCACCTGCACGCCTTCGATCACCACCTGGTCGCCGGCGCGCAAATCGCCCTCTACCAGCACGCTGTCGCTGTTGCGTTGCCGGATCGTGACCGGCACGCGGACGGCCTTGCCGTCGCGCGCCGTCCATACGAAAGAGCCTTCGTCGGACCATTGCACCGCCAGCGGGTTGACCGACGGGAATTCCTTTCCGGGGAGGGTGAGGCTGACCTCGAAGGCCATGCCGGGGCGCAGGGTGTCGCCGCTGTTGTCCAGTTCGCCGCGCACGCGCAAGGTGCGGCTGGCGCGGTCCACCACGGTATCGATCGTGCTGATATTGCCCGTCAGGGTGCGGTCGGGCTGCGCGAGGGGGCGAAGGCGGACCGTCATGCCGTCTTGCAGCTGTCCGATAACCCGTTCGGGCACCCGGAAGTCGATCAGCAGGTCGGAGCGATCGGTCACCGTGGCCAGCGGATCCTGCGCGGTGATGCGATCGCCGACTTCGATCTCGTATATACCGATGCGGCCGTCGATGGGCGCGCGGATCACGCGCTGTGACAGGTCGAATTCGGCCTGCCTGACCTGCAACTCGGCGTTGCGCCGGGCCAGGATGGCCTCGCGAAAGCGCACCTCCGAAACGGTGCCCGACACTTCCAGCCGCGACAGCCGTTCGACATCCTCGCGCGCCTTGTCCAGCGCGACGCGCGCGCTTTCCAGCGCTATGCGCTCTGCCTCGTTCTCGAGGCGGACGATCACCGCATCCCTTTCCACGACTGCGCCGGAGGGGAATTCGATACTGTCTATCCGGCCGGTTGTCTGCGACCGGATCGTGACCGCGCGGCGCGCGCGCGCATCGCCGATCGCGGTAATCCGGTCGTTCAGAACCCCCGTGGCGACATTTTGCAACACCACGCTGACGGCGCGCGACCGTCGCCGCGCGTCGCCCGTGTTGTCCTGCGTCTGCGGTTCCGCCAGTTCGATCCCAAGGACATCGGGCAGACCGGTGCGGTTGAGCCATTGGGCGGCGCCGGGCACGTAGGTGATCCAGCCCCAGATGGCCAAGCCGGTCAGAAGCACGATCAGCACAAGCTGTCTGAGGGCGGAAAATAGTGCGGTCATGCGTCTGTTTGTCCTGCGCTGGCGTGAAACGGATCATAATGCGTTTTGAACAAAAGGCCACTCCCCGGGGCATGTCCGGAGCGCCGCGCGTGCGGGGGCTTGGATTTCCCGGACGAAGTGGGCAAGGTGCCCCAAAACAAGCAGGGGCGGAACGACAGATGGATGCGAGCCAGGATAAAACCGTTGTCATAATCGGGGCCGGTATCGTGGGAGTGTCCACCGCGCTGAGCCTGCAACGTGCGGGGCATCATGCCATTCTGATCGACAAGGACGGCCCGGGCGAGGCGGCGAGCTACGGCAATGGCGGTATCCTGGCGTCCTGTGCGGTGGTGCCGGTGACCGGACCCGGCCTGATCTGGAAGGCGCCCGGGATGCTGCTGGACCCGCGCGAGCCATTGTTCATGAAGTGGCGGGACATGCCGGGAATGCTGCCGTGGCTGCTGCGTTTCATGTCACACGCAAATGCCGGCGACACGCGCCGCATCGCCGCCGGACTGGCGCCCATCGTGGGTGACAGCCTGGCCGATCACCAGGCGTTGGCGCGGGGAACGGCGGCCGAGCGATACATCGTGCCCGGCGATTACCTGTACATCTACCGCGATCGAAAAGGGTTCGAAGACGAGGCATTTTCCTGGGACATCCGAAGTGCCCACGGGTTCGAGTGGGAAGAGATGGATGCCGCCCGCCTGCATGGCTACGAACCGGCCATCAGCAGCGACATGCAGTTCGGCGTGCGCCTGGAAAACCACGGTCGGATCACCGATCCGGGGGCTTATGTGCAGGCGCTGGCAGCGGAGGCCGAGGCGCATGGCGCGCGCGTCATCCGCGCCGAGGTGAGCGACATTGTGCGCGAGGGCGGTGGCGTTTGCGGCGTCCGCGCCGGGGGCGAGGTGATCGCGTGCGACGACATGGTGATCTGCACCGGCGCATGGTCCGGGCCGCTGAGCCGCGCATTGGGCCTGCGGGTGCCTCTGCAATCCGAGCGGGGCTATCATATCGAGTTGTGGAACCCGTCGCAGACGATCGCGGCGCCGGCGATGGTCGCGTCGGGAAAATTCGTGCTGAACCCGATGGAGGGGCGTTTGCGGCTGGCTGGCGTCGTCGAGTTGGGCAGCATGGATGCGCCCGAGTCGCGTGCGCCCTTCGATCTGTTGATGCGCGGCGTGCGCCGGGTGCTTCCCGATCTGCGCTGGGACGAGGCGAGCGAATGGATGGGGCACCGCCCATCGACACCGGACAGCCTGCCCCTGATCGGCGCCGTGCCGGGCCTGCGCGGCGCCTGGACGGGCTTCGGGCACCATCATGTCGGCCTGACGGCGGGCCCGGCAACGGGGCGGATATTGGCGCAGATGATTTCGGGCAAACGGCCCAACCTGGATGTCACCCCCTATGACCCGGGGCGTTTTGCCTGAGCCGTTCAGAGCGACGTGGCGGCGCGTGCGGCCTGGTCGTATTGTCCCGACATCAACCTGAGCAGGCCCGCGAGTTTGCTGACCTGCTCCGGCTCCAGCCCGAGATCCTGGACCGTGCTGATAAGCAGACCTTCGCGGATTTCCCGGTATCTTTCACAAGCATCCGCACCCGCTTGGGTTGCCTCTACCGTCTTTTCCTTGCCGCTACGGCCGGTTTGAACCAGCCCGGAGCGCGTGAGCTTCTTGATCGCGTAGGTGACGGTATGGGTGTCCTCGACGTTCAGCACCAGACAAATGTCGGCCAGCTTCTTTGGCCGACCGCGGTGCCGCACCGTGTGCAGCACCAGAACGTCCAGCGCCGACAGGTCCGGATACCCCGCCGCCGACATCGCGCGGACGATCCAGCGGTCGAAGGCATGGGAGGCGATGATCAGGCCGAACTCGAATTCCGACACCTGGGCAAACGACCCTTCGGCAAGGTGGGATGAGGAAACAACGGGGCCGATCGAAGATTTGGTCATGAAGGCAGGATGGCTGACGAGGTGAATATGTCAACAAAATGTTGACGTTTCGTCAATGTAGGCCAGAATGAAATCAGGGAATCGGCTTGCGATTGCCGTGAGCGGCGCCTTTTGCATCGGCGGGATCACGGGGGTGCTTGACCGGTTGCTTTCATCCCGCCACCGTTCGATGGGCGGGCAACCAAGCATGCGGCCGGAAAAACGGCCGATCTTTCCAACACGTCAAGGGAGTTCGACTATCATGAAAACGCTTACCAGTCTGGCCACCGCGACAGCGCTTACAGCTGTCAGCATGGCCCCCGCATTCGCTGAAACCTGGGATATGCCGATGGCGTATTCCGGTTCGAATTTCCATTCGCAGGTCGGTGCCGAGTTCGCCAACTGCGTGACCACGGGCACCGGCGGCGAGATCGAGATCAAGACGCATCCGTCCGGCTCGTTGTTCGCGGGCAACGACATCAAGCGCGCGGTGCAGACCGGGCAGGTGCCCATCGGCGAGCGGCTGCTTTCCGGTCACCAGAACGAGAACCCGCTGTTCGGGTTCGACAGCGTACCGTTCCTGGCCACCTCTTTCGAGGAAAGCCAGAAGCTGTGGGAAGCCGCGCGCCCCACCATCGAAGAGGTGCTGGAAGACCAGAACCTGACGCTTCTTTATGCCGTGCCGTGGCCGCCGCAGGGCATGTATTTCAAGAACGAGGTGCAGGCCGTCGCCGACATGGAGGGGGTCAAGTTCCGCTCCTACAACACCGCGACGGCGCGGCTGGCGGAGCTGACGGGCATGTTGCCGGTGCAGATCGAGGCGGCAGAAATCAGCCAGGCCTTCGCCACCGGCGTCGCGGAGGCGATGATTTCCTCGGGTGCGACGGGCTATGACCGCAAGGTCTGGGAAAGCCTTGATTACTTTTACGAGGTCGATGCATGGCTGCCGCGCAACTACGTGTTCGTGAACTCGGATGCGTGGGAGGGCACCTCGCAGGAAAACCGCGACGTGATGCGCGGCTGCGCGGAACTGGCCGAATATACCGGCCTGTGGCGGTCCAAGGAATACACCGGCTTTACCGTGCAGGGACTGCGCGACGGGGGCATGACGGTTGAAGCGCCCAGCGACACGCTGCGTCAGGAGCTCAAGCAGATCGGTGAAACGATGACCGAGGAATGGCTGGAGCAGGCAGGTGCCGAGGGCAAGGAAATCGTCGAGGCTTATCGCGAAATGCAATAATCCGGTCATGGTGCGTGGCCCCCGATGCGGCCGGGCCACGCGCTTTTCCATCAATCCAGCCAGGGAGAGCCACCATGGCCGCCTTGCGTATCCTGCGCCGTTTCCTCGACGGGCTATACACCGGGGCGGGGATCCTGGCCGCGCTGTGCCTGATCGCGATCCTGGTGTTGATCCTTCTGCAAATGCTTGCGCGCTGGACCGGCGAGGTGTTCCCCGGCGCCCCGGAATACGCCGGTTACGCCATGGCGGCGGCATCGTTCCTGGCCTTTGCCGGGGCGTTGAACAACGGCGCGCATATCCGGGTGGGTGTTCTGCTCAACGCGGCGGGACCGCGCATGAACTGGCTGCTGGAGGTGTGGTGCTTTGCCATCGGATCGGCGGTCGCGTGGTATTTCGTCTGGTTTGCGCGCCGCTTCGTCTACTGGTCCTGGAAATTCGGTGACGTCAGCCAGGGGCAGGACAAGACTGCCTTGTGGATGCCGCAATCACTGATGCTGGTGGGGGCGGTAATCCTTGCCATAGCGCTGACCGACAACTTGCTGAGCCTGATTTTCACCGGCCGTCACCGCATGCGCCAGAACGTCGTGGGCGAGGAGAACTGAGCGCATGGAAGATCTGTCTATCATCATCCTGTTTCTGTTCGTCTTGTTCCTGCTGCTTGGCAGTGGTGTCTGGGTCGGACTTGCCCTGATGGGGGTGGCCTGGGTCGGGATGGAGCTGTTCACCACGCGCCCGGTGGGCGACACGATGCTGACGGTGATCTGGACCGCGTCGAGCAGCTGGACGCTTACGGCGCTGCCGCTTTTCATATGGATGGGCGAGATCCTGTATCGCACGCGCCTGTCGCAGGACATGTTTCGCGGGCTGGCACCGTGGATGTCACGGCTGCCCGGGGGGCTGGTGCATACCAACATCGTGGGCTGCACCGTCTTTGCCGCCGTTTCGGGCAGTTCGGCCGCCACGCTCAGCACGGTTGGCAAGATGTCGATCCCCGAACTGCGCCGCCGGGACTATCCCGAGCGCATGGTCATCGGCACGCTGGCCGGGGCGGCGACGCTTGGTCTGATGATCCCGCCATCGCTGACGCTGATCGTCTATGGCGTGACCATCAACGAAAGCATATCCAAGCTGTTCTTCGCGGGGATCGTGCCGGGTATCGTTCTGGCGGGCATGTTCATGGCCTTCGTGGCGATCACCAGCCAGGTGTCGAAAGGCTGGGCCCCCAAGCAGGATCCGGTCATGAGCTTCGGTCAGAAGCTGGCGAATTCGCGCTACCTGATCCCGGTATTGTTGCTGATCTCGGTGGTGATCGGGTCGATGTATCTGGGCTATGCCACCGCGACCGAGGCGGCGGCGTTTGGTGTGGTCGGGGCGCTGGTCCTGGCGATATCGCAGGGGTCGCTGAACCGGGCCACCTTCACCGAGTCGCTGATGGGGGCGACGCGCACCTCCGCGATGATCGCGCTGATCCTTGCGGGGGCGGCGTTCCTGTCGCTGTCAATGGGGTTTACGGGATTGCCGCGCGGGCTAGCCGACCTGATCGCCGGTTGGGATCTGAGCCGGTTTCAACTGCTGATGGCGCTGCTGGTGTTCTATATCGTGCTGGGTATGTTTCTGGACGGTATTTCGTCGGTCGTTCTGACCATGGCGGTGGTCGAGCCGATGGTGCGTGAAGCCGGGATCGACCTGATCTGGTTCGGTATCTTCATCGTCGTGGTGGTGGAGATGGCGCAGATCACGCCACCCATCGGGTTCAACCTGTTCGTGTTGCAGGGCATGACCGGCCACGGCATGGGGTTCATCGCGCGGGCGGCCTTTCCGATGTTCCTGATCATGGTGGTGATGGTGTTCGTTCTGATCGCCTTTCCGGAGCTTGCGACGTGGTTGCCCGACAACATCAGGCAGAGGCCGGGAGGCTGACGGTGATGTTTGCTGCGTTGCGATGGCTGGCCCGTCACGGGCGGCTGGTGCTGGTCGCGGGACTGGTGGCCGGGCTTGTCTTGCCGGGGCTGGCCGCGGTGTTGCGCGACTGGCTGGCGCCGATGGTGGCGGGGCTGCTGTTCCTGACCGCCATGCGGATCGGTGCGCGCGCGGCGCTGGGCTCGCTGGCGCAGGCGCGCGGGGCGCTGGGCGCGGCGCTGGTTCTGCAAATGGCGCTGCCGCTGGTGGCGGTGTCGGCGTTCGCGGTGCTTGGGGTTCTGCAAACGCCGCTGGCGCTGGCATTGGTTCTGATGCTGGCCGCGCCGCCGGTGGCGGGCGTGCCCAGCTTCACCCTGATGATGGGCCATGACCCGGCGCCGGGGCTGCGCCTGCTGATCGTGGGCACGGCGCTGTTGCCGTTGACGGTGCTGCCGGTGTTCTGGGCGCTGCCGACGCTTGGCTCGGCGGCGGGTGTTCTGGCGGCGGCGGGGCGGTTGCTCGTGGTGATCGCGGCGGCGACGGCCGCGGGGTTCGCCCTGCGCGCGGCGATGCCCCGCACGGCGGACCGGCGCGCGACCGAGGCGCTGGACGGGCTGACCGCCGTGGCGTTGGCGGTGATCGTGATCGGGCTGATGTCTGCGGTGGCGCCGGCACTGGCCAGTGATCCGATGCTGGTGCTGTGGTGGCTTGGTGTCGCGGTGGCGGCGAATCTTGGCTTGCAACTGTTGGCGCACATGCTGCCGGGGGCGGGTGACGTGGCGACATCGGTGGCGGCGGGCAACCGATCCATCGCGCTGTTCCTGGTGGCGTTGCCGCCGGAAATGATGGCGCCCCTTCTGCTGTTCATCGGATGTTATCAACTGCCCATGTTCCTGACACCGATCATCATGAAACGCATCTACAGGGGGTCTCATGTCGCGGCCTGAGGGGTTTCCGAAGATTGCGCCGGTCGGTTTGTGCGGCATGGCGATACGGTTTTCCGCGTCGCTGAGCGAGCAGGCGAACCGCGCCGCGCTGGCCTTTCGCGCCGGTTTGGAAAAGGCAGGCTGGGAAGGGGTGGAGGAGGTGTCCACCTCGCTGACCTCGGCCTTCGTGCGTTTCGATCCGCTGCGCCTGTCGCATGACGGGCTGGAGGCGCAGCTACGCGACATGCTGGATGCGCGGGACTGGTACGGGGCCGACCTGCCTGGCGGGCGCAAGCATTTTCGCATCCCCTGCGTTCTGGGCACCGAGCTGGGCCCGCAATTCGGCGATGCGGCCGCGGAGGCCGGCCTGTCGGAGGCGCAGGCGCGCGAAGAGCTTTGCGCGGCCCGGCCCAGGGTTCTGACCATCGGCTTCGCCCCCGGGCAGCCCTATACCGGCGAGTTGCCAGCGCATTGGGACATTCCCCGTCTCAAGGAGCTGACGCCGAAGGTGCCGCAGGGCGCGCTGGTGGTGGCGATCCGGCAGCTGATCATATTTGCCAACGACACGCCCACGGGCTGGCGCCATATCGGGCAGACGGCGTTTCGCTGTTTTTGTCCCGAGGCGGACGAGCCGTTCGCCCTGCGCCCCGGGGACGAGATCAGCCTGCGCGCCATCGATGCCGAGGAATTGCACGCGATCCGCGCGCGCGACCGGACCGGCCTTGGCGGCGCCGAGATCGAGGTGATCGAATGAGTGCGCGTTACCTGCATGTGCTGGAGGCCGGGCCGTCGATGACGGTGCAGGATGCCGGGCGCGCCGGTTACCTGGGCGAGGGGCTGTCACGGTCCGGTGCGGCGGATGCGCTGGCCCTGGCCGAGGGCGCGGCCCTGCTGCGGCAAGGCGCGGAGTTGGCGACGGTGGAGATGGCCGGCATGGGCGGCGCGTTTCGGCCCAGCCACGACATGCGCATCGCGCTGAGCGGTGCGCCGATGCGCGCCGATGTGGACGGCGCGCGCCTGACATGGAACGCCAGCCACCTGTTGCCCGCCGGCGCGGTGTTGCGCATCGGCGCGGCAGAGGCCGGCACCTACGGCTACCTGCACCTGGGCGGCGGCGTGGCGACACCGTCGGTTCTGGGTTCGCGCGCGGCCCATCTGGCCGCAGGCGTGGGCGGGGCCCTGAAGGTGGGCGACGAGTTGCCCGTGGGCGACGAGACCAGCGATGCGGTCGGCCTGACACTGGACCCCGCGCCGCGCTTCACCGGGGGCGAGGTGCGGGTGACGGAGTCGATGCAGACGGCGCTGTTTTCCGGCGAGACGCTGTCGCGGTTCGAAAGCACGGAATTCACCCGCGATGCGCGCGCCAACCGCATGGGGGTGCGCATGGCCTTCGACGGCGCGCCCTTTGCCGCCGAGGGGCAGTTGGCGATCCTGTCCGAGGTGATCGTGCCCGGCGACATCCAGATGACCGGGGACGGCACGCCCTTCGTGCTGTTGCCCGAGTGCCAGACCACGGGTGGCTATCCGCGCATCGGCACGGTGATCCCGCCTGACATGCCGCGCGTGGCGCAGGCCGGGCCGGGGGCGGCGTTGCGGTTCCGGTTCATCAGCCAGCAAGAGGGCGTTGACGCCCTGCGGCGTCACCGCGATGCATTGGCCGCGCTTCCGCGTGGCGTGCGCGCGTTGTTGCGCGACCCGGCGCAGATGTCTGACCTGCTATCGTACCAGTTGATCGATGGCGCCGTATCGGCCCATGATCCGGACCCGAAAGGAGACCACGAATGACGCTCACCGTCGATCTCAATGCCGATATGGGGGAAAGTTTCGGCGCCTGGAAGATGGGCGACGACGCGGCGCTGCTGGATATCGTCACCTCGGCCAATATCGCCTGCGGGTTTCACGCCGGTGACCCGGATGTGATGTTCGACACCATGCGCCGCGCGGTGGCGTGCAACGTCGGGATAGGGGCGCATCCCGGCTTCGACGACCTGGCCGGGTTCGGACGGCATCGCCGCGATGTGCCGCATGCGAGCTTGGCCAACCAGGTGCGCTACCAGGTGGGCGCGGCGCTGGCGATGGCGCGGGCGGCGGGCGGCGCGGTGCGGCACCTGAAGCTGCACGGCGCGTTGGCCAACATGGCGTCGGAGGATGCCGAACTGGCACGGGTGTGTTACGATGCGGCGCTGTCGGTGGCGCCGGACCTGCGCATCATGGTGCTGGCCGCGACGGCGCAACAGCGGGCCGCCGAGGCGCTGGGCTGCGCATGGGTGGGCGAAATATTCGCCGACCGTGCCTATGACGACGATGCCACGCTGGTGGACCGGTCGCAGGCGGGCGCGGTGATCCACGATCCGCGTATCGCCGGGCCGCGCATCGCCGAGATGGTCAGGAAAGGGGCGATCGTCACCGAAAGCGGCAAGGAAATCCCGACGCGGATCGATACCATCTGCCTGCACGGCGATACCACGACCGCGGTGCAGATCGCCCGGTCGGTGCGCGACACGCTGGAAGCGGCGGGCGTGACGGTTCAGACCTTCGCGTGAGTCAGTAGGCGCTGCGCGGCGCAATGCGCGCGCCATCGCTCAGGCCCGCGGGCGGATACATCACGATGCGCGCGCCATCTTCCAGCCCCGAGGTGACCGCCGCGGTCACGCCGTTGTCGGCGGCGATTTCAACCGGGGTGCGGTGCGCGGTGCCCTCGCGCACCTCGAACAGCGCCCAGCCGCCGCCATCGCGGAACAAGGCGCCCGACGGCACCTTCAGCGCGTCGTCATCCGACCATTCCACGATCCGCACCTCGACGCGGTAGCCGTGGCCGAGCGCGGCGCGTTCCCGGTGCGGGCCATCGAAGCTGACGGTGACGGTCACGCGCTGCTCCTCGACCCCCAGGGCCGAAACGCGCGTGAACCCCCATGGCGCAATCCTGGTGACCGTACCGGAAAGGGGGTGCGGCCCGCCCCAGTCGTCGATGATGACCGGGTCGCCGCGGGCGATGCGCACGGCATCGCGGCTCAGAAGGTCGGCCTGCACCTCGAGCCCCTCGGCGATGTTGCCGATTTCCAGCACCGGGGTGCCGGCGGGCAGGGTGGTTTCACTTTGTTGCATGACGCGCAGGATACGCCCGGAAATCGGGGCACGCAGCGCGATGATCTGTGCATCGGCGTTGCCGGTGGCGGCCGGATCCGCGGATTCGTCGAAACTGCGCAGTTGCGCGCGGGCATTGTCGAGCTGCGCCACGCGCATCGAGATACCGGCGCGCGCGGTGTCGAGCGCCGCCTCGGCGGCGCGGGCGGCGCGTTCGCTGGCGTCCAGCGCTGCCTGGCTGACGATGTCGCGGTCGAACAGCTTGCGCGTGCGTTCCAGATTGGCCTGCGCCAGGTCGCGGTCGGCCTGCGCCTTGTGCAGATCCGCCTGCGCGAGGCGCAGGGCGGCCTCGGCCGCGGTGACGTTGGCGCGGGCCTGCTCGCGGGTGCGCGCGTCCAGCGCCACCGACACCGTGGGCCGCATGCGTGCAACGACGGTGTCGCCGCGCGTGACGCTGTCGCCGGGTTCGACATCGACCCGCATCAGGCGGCCGGTGATCGGGGTCGAAACGACGTAAGGTTCGTGCACGCGGGTGCGTCCCTCCTCGTCGATGGTCACGCGCATGGGGCCGCGTTCGACCGTGCCGATATCCACCAGGTGCGGCCTGGGCCAGAAGGCGTAACCGAGCCCGACCGACAGCAGGCCGGCGATGGCAAGGCCGATGACGAGGCGTGACTGTTTCTTGCGTGCCATTTGCTATTCCCGTGTCTTGAGGGCCGAGACCAGATCCAGCCGTGCCAGGTTCCGCCACACCAGGGCTGCCGAGACCGCCGCCGCGATGACCACGGCCAGTATCGCGGTGCCGTAGTTGGAGGCGTGGAACACGACCGGGATCTGGTATAGGTCGGTACTGAACCCTTCGACTATTGCCCAGGTCAGGCCATAGCCCAGCCCGATGCCAAGGGGAATGGCCAGCAGCGTCACGACGGCCAGTTCACCCAGCAGGACAAAACCAGTCTCGGCGCGGGTGAACCCCATGACCCGCAAACTGGCCAGGTCGCGGCTACGTTCGGCAAAGGCGATGCGCGCGGCGTTATAGACGATGCCGAAGGTGATGATGGCCGCGACCAGAAGCATGACGTAACGCACCGAGCCCGGCCCCGTGTTCATGAGTTCGACCAGAGCGTCGCGCGCATCGGCCTTGAGGGTCACGCCCGCAACCGCGGGCATGTCCTTTATCTCCTGATAGAGTGTTTCGCGCAACGCGCTGTCGATGGTCAGCAGCGCCCCCGAGATGCGGTCGCGTTCATTGAGGGCATGTCCGAGCGCGCCGATTTCCATGAAGGCGGGCGCGCCCAGCAGGGTTTGCGCAACCGCCGTGACCGGCAGGTGCAGCACGGGGCGGCGGCCCTCGCGGATTTCCACGGTCAGGATGTCCCCGGTGCGCACCTTCAGGATATCGGCCAGCGGTTCGGCCAGGGTGATCCCCCCGCCGCGCAGGGCAAGCGGCGCCGCGTTGGAATCGATGATGCGGTTGAGGGCCGGTTCGCGCGGCCGCCCTTCCAGCGCGCCGCGATAGGTGTTGGTGCCGTTGCGCAGGATCGCGGGCACGATGCGGACCGGTTCGGTGCGCTGCACCCCGTCCAGGCGGCCCAGCTCCAGCAGGGCCTTGCGGGGAACGGGGTGGGTGAAGGTGACGGTCATGTCGGAGCGGTTCATCACCGTGAAGGACAGGTCCACCGCCGATGTGAAGCCGCTCACCACGGTAAGGGTCGAGGCCGACAGCGCCATGCCTGCCGCGATGCCCAGAACACTGCCAAACATGCGGCCGGGATAGCGGCTCAACCGGCGCAGGACCATGCGGCTGGGCTGGTCGAGAAGGTGGCGAAAGGCGCCGGCCAGATCGAAGCTGCGGCTATAGTCCGGCGGCGCGGGCGGACGCATTGCGACCGCCGGAGTCAGTGCGAAGACATGGCGCAGCACCGCCAGCCCGCCCATCGTCGCGGCAAGGATGCTGATGGCGAAGCCGGTGACGAAGCTGACCGGATCGAGGGTGAATACGAGGAAGGGAAACTTGAAATAGGTCTGGTAGAACACGGCCAGCGCGTGTCCCGCCGATATCCCGGCGATCGAGCCGGCGATCGCGCCCACAACCGCGATCAGCGCCACCAGCTTGAGGTAATGCGCGCTGACCTCGGTTCCGGTGTAACCGAACGCCTTGAGCAGGCCGATCTGTTCGCGTTCGGCCTGGACGATGCGCGCGACCACGATATACAGCAGGAATGCCGCGATCCCCAGGAAGATCGGCGGCACCGTGGCGGCCGATGATTTCAACCCGCGTATTTCCTCGGTGACAAAGCGGTTCGAGGGCAGGTCGGCCAGCCCGTAGGCCCCGGTGGCACCATGGGAGGCGAGCATCCGGTCGGCGGCGTCGATGATGGCCTTGGGGTTTGTGCCCCGCTCCGACGCCAGCAAGATCTCGTTGAAGGCACCGCGCATGTCGAACGCTGCGGCGAGGGCCGCGCGCCGCATCCAGAACACGGCGAAGCGGGCGTCATCGGGCACCAGTTCGCCTGGCGCGGTGGTGTAGAGAAACTCGGGCGCGCGGGCCAGGCCAACGATGCGCAGGGAATGGCGCACGCCGTTCATCGTCACGTCGAGGGCGCCGCCGGGGGACAGGCCGCGCGCCTCGGCGAACCCTGCCAGCAGGACGATCTCGTTCGCGCTGGCGGTGCGCGGCAGCCGCCCCGCGGCCAGGTAGATGTCATTGAGCCGCGGTGTGCCCGCATCGGGCAACGACAACGCCTGCGCCCTTATCGGGAGCTCCCCTGCGCCGGGGTCGATCAGGGCGTGCCCCTTGATGCGCGTGGTGTGCGCCGCGACCCGCCGATCATCGGCCAGCCGCGCCGCCATCCGTTCGGGCGCGCGGGTGACCGGGACGAACACATCGGCGAGGCGGTAGCGGTCGTAATAGGCGCGACGGGTTTCATCCAGCGTATTGACCAGCCCGGTCATCATCACCAGCATCATAACGCCCAACCCGATGACCAGGACGATTGCCCCTGCCTGACCCTTGATGCGCCACAAATCGCGCATCAGCTTGCGGTCGAGCGGGGCTACCATTCGATATCGGTCGCGCTGAGCGGGGTGTCGTTATGCACCACCTCGCGGATATCGCCATCGGCGAAATGAATCACGCGGTCGGCCATGGCGGCGGTGGCGGCGGCGTGGGTGACGATCAGAACCGTGGTGCCCAGCCGCTTGTTCACATCCGACAGCACCTTGAGCACCGCCCGCCCCGTGGTGCTGTCCAGTGCGCCGGTGGGTTCGTCGCAGAACAGGACGGTGGGTTGCTTGGCGACGGCGCGGGCGATGGCGACGCGCTGCTGCTCGCCGCCCGACAACTCCGACGGGTAGTGATGACCGCGCGTTTCAAGACCGACCAGCGCCAGCGCCTCGCGCGGGTCCATCGGGTTGGTGGCGATCTCGGTCACCAGTTCGACGTTTTCATAGGCGGTCAGGCTGGGCATCAGGTTGTAGAACTGGAAAACGAACCCGACGTGATCGCGCCGGTAGCGGGTCAACTGTGCGTCGCTCATGGCGGTCAGGTCGTGATCCTGGAACATCACCCGTCCGGCGGTGGCCCTGTCCAGACCGCCGATGATGTTCAGCAGCGTGGACTTGCCGCTGCCCGACGGACCGAGGAGGACCACCAGTTCGCCCGCGGGCAGGGTCAGGTCCAGTTCGCGCAAGGCGTGGACCGCGGCCGGGCCGGTGCCATACACCTTGCTGAGGGACGCGACCGAGAAGATCGGGGGCGGGGCGGTTTGACACTGATCCTGCACGGCGATTCCTCCGGTGCCACGGCGCCAGAGTAGCCAAACGGGCGGTGAATTCCAGTGGCAAGATCTGCGCCGGCCATCGCGGGTCAGGTCAGGGCAGGGCGCCCAGCCACAGCCAGACCGTGAGTATCGACACCGAAGTCCCGATCAGGACCGACGAGGCCGCGACGCGCCTCGCGCGTCCGTAGATCGAGGCAAAGACATAGGTGTTGATGCCCGGCGCCATCGATGCCGTCAGCACCGCCGAGCGAAACCCGTCGCGATCCAGCCCCAGGGTGCGGCCCATGATCCATGTCGTTGCCGGGTGCACGATCAGCGCCACCGCGCAGACCCAGGCGATCACCTTCAGGTCGCCTTCGGGGCGATACCTTACAAGAACGCCGCCCATTCCGAACAACGCCGCGGGGAGCGCGGCGCGCACGATCAGATCGACGGCATCGGTCACCGGTTGCGGCAGGGAGATATCGCCGAGGTTCACGATGAAACCGAGCGCGATACCGATCACCAGCGCGTTACGGAACATCGCGCGCGCAACCGTCGCAACCAGTTTCAGAGGCGCGCGCTCGCGGGCGCGGACGATTTCCATCACCGTGATCCCCAAGCCGTAGCAAAACGGCGAATGAACCGACACGATGGCGTAATTGGCGGTCAGGGCCTCGGTTCCGTAGGCCCGTTCCGTTATCGGCAGCCCCAGCATCAGGGAGTTGGAAAACAGGCAGCAAAACCCGATGGCGACGCATTCTTCCCAGTCGCGCCCGAAGATCAGCCGTGCACCGAACAGGCCCGCCAGGAATCCGATCGTCGCGCCGCTGTAGAACGAGGCCAGCAGCCTGGGGTGAAAGCTCTGGCTCAGGTCGAGCCTGGAAATCGCCGCGAACAACAGGCACGGGATCGCGAAGTTCTGGGTGAAGGTCATCAAGCCATCTACGGCGGCGTCCGAAAACAGTTGCAGCCGCACCGCCATGTAGCCAAAGCCGATGACCACGAAAACCGGCAGGATCACGTCGAGGAGCGCTTGCATCTAGCGCTCCTTCCGGGCGGTGAAGATTTGCGGGCGACGGGAGCGCGCGATACCGGGAGGCAGGGAATGGGCGCGCGTGCTCATGTCAGTCCGGCAAGCGGATTACCAGGCCGTCATGGGCGGGCGTGATGTGTTCGGGCGTTTCATCCAACACGGTCTGGTAGTCAAGATCGATATGCATGTTGGTCAGAACCGCGTGCCGGGGCGCGGCGCGCGTGATCCAGTCCAGCGTCATGTCCAGATGGGCATGGGTGGGATGCGGGGTGCGGCGCAGGGCGTCGACCACCCAGTATTCGAGGTTTTCCAGAAGCGGCCAGGCTTCGTCCGGCAGGCTTACGGCATCGGGCAGGTAGGCCAGCGCCCCGATGCGAAAACCGAGTGCCTCTATCGAGCCGTGATTTGCCCTGAACGGGATCATGTGCACGGGGCCGCCGGCCCCCTCGATGGTGATGTCGCCGCTGATCGTGTGCATGTCGAGGATCGGGGGATAGGGGCTGTCCTCGGGTTGCATGAAGGCATAGCCGAAGCGCGAGTAGAGATCGTTCTGGGTGTCACCATCGGCCCAGACGGGCAGGCGGCGGCGCATGTTGAAGACGATCATGCGCAGATCGTCCAGGCCGTGCACATGATCCGCGTGCGAATGGGTATACACCACCGCGTCCAGTTCCCCCACGCCGGCATCGAGAAGTTGCGCGCGCAGGTCCGGCGAGGTGTCGATCAATACGCGGGTGATGCCTTCGCCGGTTTCGCGCTCGACCAGCATCGAGCAGCGGCGGCGATGGTTCTTCGGATTGTCCGGATCACAGTCGCCCCAGTGCCCGCCAAGCCGCGGCACGCCGCCAGAAGAGCCGCAGCCCAGGATGGTATATCTGAGTTCCGCCATCAGGCGTTTGCCTTGCCGTAGATTGCGGCCTTGTTGAACAGTCGGTCGAAATTGGCCTGTGTCAGCGCGGCGAATTCGGCGTAGCTCAGGCCGAGCGCCTCGGCCCCGCGGCGCGCGGTATGGGCGGTGTAGGCCGGCTCGTTGCGCTTGCCGCGATGCGGCGGCGGCGCGAGATAGGGCGCATCGGTTTCCACCAGGATGCGATCCGGCGGCGCGGCGGCAAAAATCCGGCGCAGCGCCTCGCTTTTCGGGAATGCGGCGATGCCCGACATCGACAGGTAAAACCCCAGCTCCAGTGCCGCGCGGGCCAGTTCGGCGCCCGAGGAAAAGCAATGCATCACGCAACTGTAGGGGCCGTTGTGATATTCCTCGGTCAGGATACGCGCCATGTCGTCATCGGCGTCGCGCGCATGAATGATCAGCGGCAGGCCGGTTTCGCGTGCTGCGGCGATGTGAATGCGCAAACTGTCCTTTTGCACCTGCGCCGAGTCGGCGGTGTAGTGGTAGTCCAGCCCGCTTTCGCCGATACCGACGAATTTCGGGTGCCGCGCCAGTGAAACCAGTTGGTCCACGGACGCTATCGGTTCGTTTGCGGCGCTCATCGGATGGGTGCCCGCCGCGTAGAACACGGGCGCGTGGGCCTCGGCGATGGCGCGGACCTGCGGTTCGGCCGAAAGGCGGGTGCAGATGGTGACCATGCGGGTCACGCCAGCTTCCATGGCGCGGGCGATGACCGCCTCGCGCTCGCCGTCGAAATCGGGGAAATCAAGATGACAATGGCTGTCGGTGATCTCAATCAATTCGCTCATCGCGTCCCCATGGCGGCTTGGCCGGCTGCAGTGTTACGGATACTGAAGACCATATCTAGAATGAGTGAGGCAGGGTCAAGGTTCACAGCCCGGGCATGGGCGATGCGCGCGCTCAGCGAATGCGCCAGTTCGGCCCACAGACGCGCACGGGCGGGGTCCGGGGCCAGCCGCGCGATTAGCGCGGATTCGCCCGGTGCGGCTTCGACGGTGGGGGAGGTGCCCATGGCACCGAACCGCGCGAGGCGGGTCAGGAACAGGTCATTGAGCGCGATCAGCATGTCGAGGCGGGCCTCGGCGCCACGGGCGGCACCGGACTCGGCCAGTTTCAGCGCGCGCTGGCGGTCCAGTTGTGGCAGCTCGCCATAGATCGCGACCATTTCGCCGTAAATCCGGACCCCGTCGGCCGCCTCGAGGCGCAGGGCCGCGCCCACCGATCCCGCCGCCAGTTCGGCCAGCGCGTCGGGTGCGTCGCCCCCGGTTGCGCCGGCTTGCGACAGCGCTTGCGCCATGGCCGGGGGGCTCAGCGGCGACAGGCGCAATTCCCGGCAACGCGAGCGGATCGTCGGCAACAGGCGCGAGGGCTGGTGACTGACAAGCAACAGCGTCGTGTTGGCGGGGGGCTCTTCGAGAAGTTTGAGCAGCGCGTTCGCCGCGCTGGTGGTCATTTCGTCGGCGCAGTCCACGATCACGACGCGGCGGCCGGCATCGGCCGCCGAAAGCGCGAAGAACGACTTGACGCGGCGCACCTCGTCAACGGTGATCTGTTGCTTCAGGCGCTTGGCCTTTTCGTCATAGGGCCGGCGCAGAAGGAACAATCCCGGATCTGACAGGGCTGCGACCCGATGGGCAACGGGGTGATCGGGGTCGATAGCCAGGGTGTCCGGCGGGGCGTCGACGCCGAAAAGTCCGGCCTCCTGTTTCGGCGGATGCGCCAGCAGAAAACGCGCGATGGACCATGCCAGCGTTGCCTTGCCGACACCGGCCGGTCCGGTGATCAACCAGCCGTGGTGCAGACGCCCCGCGCCGTAGGCGGAGAGGAAGGCGCGCTCCGCCGCTTCCTGTCCGAACAGGCGCGGCGTCTTTCTGGGGTGGGGGGCGCCGTCGATCCGGTCCGGTTCAGGCAGTTGGGCGGCGTCATCCATCCAGCTGTGCCTCGACCGTTGCGGTGATGCTTGTGGCGACATCCGCGACGGAGCGGTTTCCGTCGATCATCGTGATGCGTTCAGGGAATGTCGTTGCGAGATCGACAAACCCCTGCCGCATCCGTTGTTGCAGATCCGCGCCGAAGGTTTCAAAGCGTTCTTCGCCCCCGTTGCGCGACAGCGCCCGCGACAATCCGGTTTCCGGGACCATGTCGATAAGCAGCGTGAGGTCCGGTTCGCGGCCGATCATCAGTTCATGCAGGCGGTCCACCAGCGCGCGCAGGTCATCCCCGCGCAACCCCTGGTACATACGCGTGGAGTCCGCGAACCGATCGCAGATGACCACCTTGCCGGCATCAAGAGCCGGTTCGATCGTGCGTTCCATGTGATCGCGCCGCGCGGCGGTGAAAAGCAGGATCTCGGTATGCGCCGACCAGCGATCCGTCGTGCCTTCGAGCAGGAGTTTGCGGATTTCCTCGGCGCCCGGCGACCCGCCCGGCTCGCGGGTCAGCACCACCTGGCGGCCTGTTGCGCGCAGGTGTTCGGCCAGCAGGCGCGCCTGCGTGGACTTGCCGGATCCGTCGATCCCCTCAAGGCTGATGAAGCACCCGGCTGTTGTCACAATGCGCCCTCGGGCCCCTTGTTCAACCGATCCAGCAGCAAGGTTGCCACCGTGGCGATCCTTGACATGAAGCCGCCACGGGCGACGCTGCGGTCGGCCACCAACGGGACGCGGATCTCGTCAAGTTCCTCGGGTTTGAGCACCAGTTCGGCCAGCGTGTCGCCTTCGCGCACCGGCGCCGATATCGGGCTGCGATATATCACTTCGCCATCTATCGTGTCGCCGGCCAGAACGGGCAGGAGGGCGCTCACGTCTTCGGTGGGAACCAGCCCGACATCGGGGTGCGCGCCCATCCAGACATCGGCGCGCGCGATCTGCTGACCCGCCTCGGCCACCTGGCGCTGCGCGAACTGGCGGAATGCCCAGTTGATGATGCCGCGCGATTCCGCGGCCCGGGCCCGGGCCGTGGTCAATCCCGTGATCGCGAAGATGATGCGCCTGTCGCCCTGCTTGGCGGACCCGACAAGGCCATAGCCGGCTTCCTCGGTATGGCCTGTCTTGAGCCCGTCCGCCCCGATGCCCATCCCCAGCAGTGGATTGCGGTTGCGCGTGTTGCTGGGCGCCCGGCCGTCGAATTCGAATTCCCGCTCCTTGAAGAGCGGGTAGAAGTTGGGAAAATCGGTGATGATCCGGTTTGCAAGCAGGGTCAGGTCCCGGACGCTCATGCGGTGCCCGGCCTGCGGCCAGCCGTTGGAATTCATGAAGGTGGAATTGGTCATGCCCATCTGCTGGGCCC
>JAABTI010000012.1 GCA_011389955.1 Paracoccaceae bacterium
ACCCTGATCCACCCCGCGCAGATCGAGGTGACCAACACCGCGTTTGCCCCCTCCGAAGAGGAAATCGACCTGGCGCGGCGCCAGATCGAAGCCTTTGAGGAGGCGCAGAGGTCGGGACAGGGGGTTGCCGTGGTGGATGGCAAGATCGTCGAGAATCTGCATGTCGATACCGCGCGCAAGATCCTGGCCATGGCGTCTAGCGTTGCGGCCCTGTAGGCTGCAACCTGCAATTCGGAACGGAGATCACCATGATAAACCTCATCCTCGGCCTGGTCCTTTGGTCCGGCTTTCACATGTTCAAGCGGCTGGCGCCGGACCTGCGCGCGCGCATGGGAACGCGCGGCAAGGCGTTTGCGGCAATCGGCATCCTTGCCGGTCTGGTCTTGATGATCATCGGGTACCGCGAGGCCGAGGGAGCGTTTTTCTGGGGCCACCATCCCGCGACGGCGGGGATCAACAACCTGTTGATGCTGCTGTCGGTCTATCTGTTCGCAGTCAGCGGGATGAAGACGCGGCTTGCCCGCCGGATGCGTCACCCGATGCTGGCGGGGGTCAAGCTATGGGCGATTGGGCACCTGCTGGTGAATGGTGACACGCCCTCGTTCGTCTTGTTCGGGGGTCTTTTCGCATGGGCCCTGGTCGAGATGATCGTCATCAATCGTGCCGAGCCCAACTGGACACCTCCGCCGCCGGCGCCGATGTCGAGAGAGATCATCGCGGTCGTGGCCACCGTGGTTCTTTATGTCGTCATCACGGTGATTCACACCTGGCTTGGCTATTACCCGTTCGGATGATGCACATGAAACTCTATCGCTTCCTGTCCGCTGACGACACGTCGGCATTCTGCCACAAAGTCACCGAAGCGTTGAACGCCGGCTGGGATCTGCACGGCAGCCCCAGCTACGCGTTCGACGCGACCAACGGCGTGATGCGCTGCGGGCAGGCGGTGACGAAGGAGATCGACGGCACCTACACCCCTGACATGAAGCTTGGAGAGCAGTGACGATGGCCAAGACGAACCCGGGTCGTTTTTTCGAGGACTACAAGCTGGGCGAGGTGATCCGCCATGCGGCGCCGCGCACCGTGGGTAGCGGTGAACGGGCGCTCTACCATGCCCTGTATCCGGCGCGCCATGCGCTGCACTCGTCGGACGCCTTTGCCCGGTCCTGCGGCTTGCCGGGCAGTCCGCTGGACGATCTGGCGGCATTTCATGTCGTGTTCGGCAAGACGGTGCCGGATATCTCGCTCAATGCGGTGGCGAACCTTGGTTATGCCGAAGGGCAGTGGCTGCGGCCGGTATGGCCGGGGGATACGCTGCGCGCGGAGTCCGAGGTGATCGGGCTCAAGCAGAATTCCAACGGGAAATCGGGGGTCGTGTGGGTCCGCACGCGCGGCTTGAACCAGCACGACGAAGTGGTCATCAGTTACGTTCGCTGGGTCATGGTGCGCAAGCGCGACCTGGAGGCGCCGGCACCTACCACGATAATGCCGGAGCTGAAGGCGGCGCTTGACCCGGCGGATCTGCATGTGCCCGAGGGTCTGGATTTCACGCGATACGATTTTGCATTGGCCGGCGAGCCGCATCGCTGTGCCGATTACGAGATCGGCGAGCGGATCGACCATGTGGACGGCGTGACCATCGAAGAGGCCGAGCACATGATCGCCACGCGCCTGTGGCAGAACACGGCCAAGGTGCATTTCGACGCCACGTTCCGCGCCGACGGAAACCGCCTTATCTACGGTGGGCACGTGATATCGATGGCGCGCGCATTGTCTTTCAACGGGTTGGCCAACGCGCAGATGATCGTGGGGCTGAATGGCGGAGCCCATGCGAACCCGTGCTTTGCGGGCCAGACGGTCAAGGCCTGGTCCGAGGTCATCGACCGCGCCGACATGGTCGCCCCCGGCGTGGAGGCGTTGCGCCTGCGGCTGGTCGCGACGTCGGGAGGGGCGCCTTTCCGACTCAGGGATGATGATGGAAAGTACCTGCCGGACGTGTTGCTGGATCTGGATTACTGGGTATTGATGCCTGCCTGATTGTTGTGATCACGTGAAACCTTTGTGTGATCACGAATTGGCGCAAGATGAAATTTTCTGGCTTGCAGGGCTGTGTTGACGTGACAGTGGCGCTACAAAGAGTCAGAACTCTGCTAGGAAATGCACGTAGACAGTCGTGTGCAAACCGAAAGGGACCGAACCAATGGCTGAAGCGAAACCCGTGGAGCGCCCGCTCTCACCGCACTTGCAGGTGTATCGCCCGCAACTGACGTCAATCACATCGATTCTGACCCGGATCACCGGGAACGCGCTGATCGTGGCGGCGTTGCTGATCGTGTGGTGGCTGGTTGCGGCGGCGCTGGGCCCCGAACAGTTTGCGACCGCCGATGCAGTGATCACATCTTGGTTCGGCGATATCGTGATGGCGCTTTCGCTCTGGGCGATCTGGTACCATTACCTCGCCGGCCTGCGACACCTGTATTTCGACGCGGGCAAGGGGTTGGATATCCCGACTGCGGAAAAGTTGGGTTGGGTGCTGATTTTCGGGTCCGTGATCCTGACCGTGATTACCCTTTGGCTGATCTGAGGAGACAAGGGATGCGTTATCTGACAGCCCGCAAACGGGCCGAGGCCAAGGGCGCCTCGGGCACCGGCACCGATCATCACTGGCACATGCAGATCAGCTCTGTTGGTCTGGCTTTCATCGTGCCGCCATTCATTTATGTATTCGGCAAGGCCCTCGGCAGCAGCCACGAGAACGTGCTGGAGACATTCGCGCGCCCGTTTCCGGCGCTTCTGACCGCGCTCGTTCTGGTTTTCGGACTTCAGCATTTTCGCAAGGGGGCCGAGACCATGATCGAAGATTATGCGCGCGGCCTTACCCGCAAGATCCTGATCATTTTCCTGACCATCTTTACCTACGGGCTGACCGCTACCGGGCTATATGCCCTTGCAAAGATCGCGCTTTGAGGACCTGACAAATGGCTGCATACGAATACGAAACCCATGACTATGACGTGGTCGTTGTCGGCGCCGGTGGGGCGGGGCTGCGGGCAACGCTTGGCATGGCGGAGCAGGGATTGCGCACCGCCTGCGTGACCAAGGTGTTCCCGACCCGGTCGCACACGGTGGCCGCGCAGGGCGGCATCGCCGCGTCGCTGTCCAACATGGGGCCGGACCACTGGCAATGGCACATGTACGACACGGTGAAGGGGTCGGACTGGCTGGGCGACACCGACGCGATGGAATACCTTGCCCGCGAGGCGCCCAAGGCCGTGTACGAGCTTGAACATTACGGCGTGCCGTTTTCGCGCACGGAAGAGGGGGAAATCTACCAGCGCCCGTTCGGTGGGCACACCACCGAATTCGGTGAAGGCCCGCCGGTGCAGCGCACCTGCGCCGCCGCCGACCGCACCGGGCACGCGATCCTGCACACGCTATACGGCCAGTCGCTCAAGCAGAAGGCAGAGTTTTTCGTCGAGTATTTCGCGATCGACCTGATGATGTCGGATGACGGGCAATGCACCGGCGTCGTTTGCTGGAAGCTCGATGATGGCACGATGCACGTGTTCAACGCGAAAACGGTCGTTCTGGCGACCGGCGGGTATGGCCGTGCGTATTTCAGCGCCACGTCGGCGCATACCTGCACCGGCGATGGCGGCGGCATGGTCGCGCGCGCGGGCTTGTCGCTACAGGACATGGAGTTCGTGCAGTTCCACCCGACCGGTATCTACGGCGCGGGGTGCCTGATAACCGAAGGTGCGCGTGGCGAGGGTGGCTATCTGACCAATTCCGAGGGCGAGCGTTTCATGGAGCGTTACGCGCCGACTTACAAGGACCTGGCGCCGCGCGATTATGTCAGCCGCTCGATGACCATGGAAATCCGCGAAGGGCGGGGCGTGGGGCCGAAAGGCGACCACATACACCTCAACCTCAGCCATCTGCCGCCGGAGGCACTGCAATTGCGTCTCCCGGGCATCTCGGAGAGCGCGCGCATTTTCGCGGGCGTGGACGTGACCAAGGAGCCGATCCCGGTACTTCCGACCGTGCACTACAACATGGGCGGTATCCCGACGAACTACTGGGGCGAGGTGCTTGATCCCACCGGCGACGACCCCAACGCCGTCGTTCCCGGCCTGATGGCCGTGGGCGAGGCGGCGTGCGCGTCGGTGCACGGTGCCAACCGGCTGGGTTCCAACAGCCTGATCGACCTTGTTGTTTTCGGACGCGCCGCCGCCATCCGCGCGGGCAAGGTCGTCGATGCCGACGCGGCCGTTCCCGAGACGAATGTCGCGCAGGTGGACAAGGCGTTCGATCGCTTCGACAGCCTTCGCAACGCCAAGGGTGACACACCGACGGCCGAACTGCGGCTGGAGATGCAGCAGACCATGCAAGAGGACGCAGCCGTTTTCCGCACCGAAAAGACCCTTGCCGAGGGCGTCGGGAAAATGGACGCGATCGCGGCCAAGATGGACGATCTGAAGGTGACGGACCGCAGCCTGGTGTGGAACTCCGACCTGATGGAGACGCTTGAACTGACCAACCTGATGCCCAACGCGTTGGCGACCATCGCGGGCGCGAACGCGCGCAGGGAATCGCGTGGCGCGCATGCCCACGAGGATCACCCCGAGCGCGACGACAAGAAATGGCGGGTTCACACGATCGCGCGCGTCGATGGCAGGGAAACCACGCTCAGCTATCGTCCCGTGATCGAAGATCCCCTGACCACCGAAACCGAGGGCGGCATCAGCCTGAAAAAGATCGCGCCCAAGGCGCGGACCTTCTGAGGAGAGACGACATGGTTCAACTGACGCTCCCCAAGAACAGCCGGATGCGCACCGGCAAGACCTGGCCGAAGCCCGAGGGCGCGACCAACCTGCGAAAGTTCCGTATCTACCGCTGGAACCCGGATGATGGCGAAAACCCGAGGGTCGATACCTATTTCGTCGACATGGATGACTGCGGCCCGATGGTTCTGGACGCGCTCATCAAGATCAAGAACGAGATCGACCCCACGTTGACCTTCCGCAGGTCGTGCCGCGAGGGCATTTGCGGGTCTTGCGCGATGAATATCGACGGGATCAATACGCTGGCCTGCATCTATGGCATGGACGAGATCAAGGGCGACGTAAGGATCTACCCCCTGCCGCACATGGAAGTGGTCAAGGACCTGATACCGGACCTGACGCATTTCTACGCGCAGCATGAAAGCATCATGCCCTGGCTTGAAACCAAGTCGAACACGCCCGCGAAGGAGTGGAAGCAATCGATCGAGGATCGCGCCAAGCTGGACGGGCTGTATGAATGCGTGATGTGCGCGTGCTGTTCCACCGCGTGCCCCAGCTACTGGTGGAACTCGGACCGGTACCTTGGCCCGGCGGCCCTGCTGCATGCCCAGCGCTGGATCATCGATAGCCGCGACGAGGCCACGGGCGAGCGCCTGGACGACCTGGAAGACCCGTTCAAGCTGTATCGTTGCCACACGATCATGAACTGCACCAAGACTTGCCCGAAGGGGCTGAACCCGGCCAAGGCGATCGCCGAGATCAAGAAGAAGATGGTGGACCGCCACGTTTGATCGCGCCGGACGATCCCGAAAGGCCCCGCCCGGGATATCCGCGCGGGGCCTTTTTCATTACCATGGTCCGGATGAGTATGCGGCCACAGTTGCCTTGCAGGATATCGACGGCGTTTGACGGAGGGCATGTACGATGTTCGTGATTGTCGGCTTTGTCGTGGCATTTATCCTTATCATCGTGTTTGCGAATCCGCGTATGCGCGGTTGCCGCTGGCGCGAGGACCGGCGCGCCGGCAAGGGCGCCTATCACTGCGTGGCGTGCGGCGCCACGACCGTGACGCCAGATGGCAAACCGCCGCGGATGTGCCTGGCGGACAAAGCGCCGCCGCGCTGACGCGGGCCATGGTCACATTTTTCGTGACGTGCAAGAAATTGCTTGATCGAAACGGCGTTCTGCCCCACATGCGCTTTCAAGACGCCAACGCACGCGCCTCTGTCCCGACGGCCATACACAGGCCCGCAGGCTCACGTAGCGACGGTAACGTCTCTGATCGAAATGAGTTGCCGCAAGGCCCAGGTCCTTTGGAGATGACCATGAACGCTACAGTGACCGAATTCTCGGCGCATGAAGTTGCGCCCGCCGATTCCCTGCTTGACGCATACCTGCGCCATACGCGCTTTGACCGTCCGACGCTGGTGATCGATACCAAGGCTATCGCCCAGCAATATCGGGCGTTGGCCAAGGGGCTGGCGGGCGCGCATATCCACTATGCCGTCAAGGCCAACCCGGCGCCCGAGATCATCGCGACCCTGCTTGCGCAGGGATCGGGGTTCGACGCGGCGTCGCGCGCGGAGATCGAGCTGTGCCTTGCGCAGGGCGCGTGCCCCGAGAAAATATCCTTCGGCAATACGATCAAACGCGCGTCGGACATCGCCTTTGCGCACGCGGCGGGCATAACCCTGTTCGCGGCGGATGCCGAAGAGGAACTGGACAAGATCGCCGAGAATGCACCGGGCGCCGATGTCTACATCCGCCTTCTGGTCGAGGCAAGCAGTGCGGATTGGCCGCTCAGCCGCAAGTTCGGCTGTGCGCCGGGCAAGGCGTTGGCGTTGATGGCGCGGGCGCGTGACCTGGGGCTCAGGCCGATCGGCCTGTCGTTCCATGTGGGCAGTCAGACCCGCCAGGCCGCGATGTGGGCGCCCGTACTCGACCAGGTGGCAGGGGTTTGGCATGCCGCGCATGCAGGCGGGTTTGACCTGCGGCTTCTCAACATCGGCGGTGGATTTCCGGCATTTTACGGCGATGCGGTCGAGGCGCCGACGCCCTATTCCGCGGATGTCATGGCGATGGTGAAGGCCCGCTTCGGCGAGGTGCCCGAGATCATGGCGGAACCCGGCCGTGGCCTGGTGGCCGAAGCGGGGGCAATCGCCGCCGAGGTTCTGCTTGTGTCGCGCAAGTCCGACAGCGATCTGCACCGCTGGGTCTATCTGGATATCGGCAAGTTCTCGGGGTTGGCAGAGACGATGGACGAGGCGATCCGCTATTCGCTGGTTACCGATCGGGATCATGAGCCCACCGGCGCCTGCATCCTGGCGGGGCCGTCGTGCGACAGCGCGGATGTGCTGTACGAGCGCCAGCCGGTGCAACTGCCGCTGGGGCTGCGTGCGGGGGATCGTATCGTGATACGCTCCTGCGGGGCATATACCTCGACCTATGCGTCGGTCGGGTTCAACGGCTTTCCGCCGCTGGATGTCGTCGTGATCTAGAAGAATTTTCCGGGCAGGGGCTTGCTCCTGTCCGGCCAACCGCGCACCTTGGCCGAAATTGCCGAGGACCCGCCCGATGCCGCCAGAAATTCCCGCTGACGCCGATGCGCGGCGCGCCATCCGTCCTGTGATCTGCTACCCGACCCATGCGTTGCCGGACCCCGACCTGGCACTTTATCGCCGCGCGCGCGACGGTGCGCGAAAACTCGACGAGGTCATCGTGCCGCCGCGCGATGCGGCGTGCTTTCGCGTGCCGCAAGGCGGGTTTTTCCGTATCACCGGCACGGACGGACCGCAGGTGGGCGATCTGAACCTGTGGAATGCCGGGGATCTGAGCGAGCGGTTCTATTCGGGCAAGAGCCGCGCATTGCACGGCACGCACCTGACGGTGGGCGAGCGGATGTGGTCCTGCTTTCCATGGATGCGCCCGATGGCCACGATCATCGAGGACACGCTTGGATGGTACGGCATCGACGAATTCGGGGGCAGCGTTCATGATGTGATCGGAACGCGGTGCGATCCTTACACGAACGCCCTGCTATCGGGCGGGCAGTATCATCATTGCTGTCACTCAAACCTGACGCGTGCCCTGGCCGATGAAACCGGGATGCCGCTGGCCGAGGCCGAAAAGCATGTGCACGACGTGCTCAACGTGTTCATGTGCACCGGATTCACCCGGGATACGGGCCAGTATTTCATGAAGGCCAGCCCGGTGCGCCCCGGTGATTACCTTGAGTTCCTTGCCGAAATCCCGCTACTTGGCGCGCTGAGCGCGTGCCCGGGGGGAGATTGTTCGACCGAGCATTCAAGCGACAGCGCGGCGTGCTATCCGCTGGTCGTCGAGGTGTTCGCGCCTGCCGAGGGGGCGCTGGACGCGTGGCAGCCCCCGTCGCCCAACCCCTATGACCGTAGCCACGGGCGCGGGTGACGCCGCCGCGGGGGGGCGGCAGGGGCAGGGCCGCCTGTCAGTCGAAGCTGCTGTGCAGGGCGATTTCGAACATGTCGCCCAGGGTCTGCTCGCGCTGCCTGGCAGGCATCTCGGCCCCGCTGGCAAGGTTGTCGGAGACCGTGAGAACCGCCAGCGCGCGGGCGCCGTGCCGCGCGGCAACCTGATACAGTTCCGCCGCTTCCATCTCGATGCCCAGGACGCCGTGACGGGTGAGCGTGTCGGTCATGTCGGGGCGCTCGTCATAAAATGCATCGGATGAGAATATCCCCCCGATATGGGGCTGAATTCCGGTCTTGGCGGATGCGCGCGCCGCAGATTGCAGAAGGCCCCAATCGGCACAGGGGGCAAAGCGCACTTGCCCGAAAATGCCGTCAGACGGCGACGACCTGGAGCTGGCGGTCATGGCAAGGATGATGTCGCCCAACTCCAGATGCGGTTGAAGCGCACCGCAGGTTCCGACCCGAATGACGGTTCTGGCGCCGTGGTCGCGGATCAGTTCATTGGCGTAGATCGACAGGCTGGGCATCCCCATGCCGCTGCCATGTATCGTCACGCGGTGGCCGTTCCATGTTCCGGTGTAACCCAGCATCCCCCTGGTTTCATTCACCAGTTCGGCATTGTTCAGGAACGTCCTGGCGGCCCAGGCGGCGCGATACGGATCGCCGGGCATCAATACCGTTTCCGCGATTTCGCCGATGCCGGCACCGATGTGAATGGTCATGTGAGCCTCTTTACGGCCTTGTGTACTTGATGAAAGGCGTCAGGACGCCGATCCGGTCGTAGAGCTTGCGCGCCTGCGTGTTGAAGTCCTGCGTCATCCAGTAGACCGAAGGCGTTTCATTGGCGTCCGCCGCCGCATAGACGGCCTCGATGAGGGCGCGCCCGACCCCGTGGCCGCGCGCCCGTGGCGTCGTGAACAAGTCCTGAAGATAGCAGGTATCCTCGATTTTCCAGTTGTGGGGATGAAAGACGTAATGCACCAGCCCGACGGCCTGGCCGTCCTGCCTGGCCAGATAACCGTTCTGACGCGGATAATCCGAAGAGCACAAGCGTTGAAAGGTGGCGTCGAACACGGCATCCGGCAGGCTTGTCTCGTAGAACTCCAGATAGGCGGTCCAGAGGGTCTGCCAATCGCGGCGATCCGCGGGCGTGATGGATTGAATCAGTGGGGGCATCGTCTGGCCTTTCGCAATTCCGGGTTGCTGGCTGTTTAGCCGTGCGTGGACGCGGATCGGAAGTTTCCGCCGCCCTGGCCGGCGGCGCAAGGCATGATCGGCATTTTCTCGCTTGTTTGGTTGCGGGTGGTGGGGTGCTGCCCCAAGTTACGAAATGGTCCGCGCGCGATATCGCGCCGCACATATCAAAACGGGAGATACGATTGACTTTCAAAACCAAACTTGCCGCTACCACGACCGCCGTCGCACTTGCCCTGTCGGCACCATTCGCCGCAATGGCACAGGACACCGATCAGGCAGAGCAACAGATGACGCCCGGCGATGTCACCGATGAGAAGGTGAGCGCCTTTGTCGAAGCATTGGTCGCCGTGGACGGGGTGCGCAATACCTACGGCCCCAAGATCGAGGCAGAGGATAGCGAGGAAGCCAAGCAGGAGCTGGTCAAGGAGGCGAACGCGGCGATTGTCGAGGCCGTCGACGCGATCGACGGGATGTCCGTGGATCAGTATACCACGATCCTCAAGCTGGCGCAGGCCGACGAAGATCTGAACCAGAAGATCATGTCGGAAATCCAGTCCATGCAGAACTGATAGCCGGTGGCATGGCGAAACATGCGCGCAGGCGGGTTGCACCGCCTGCGATCGCGCTATTCGGCCGCAACCGCCGAAGGATCGGCCAACTCTACGATGTCCATCATGATCGTGTTGAGTTCGAAATCCTTGGGCGTATAGACCCGCGCGACGCCCATGTCGCGCAGGCGTCTCGCGTCTTCTTCCGGAATGATCCCGCCGACGATCACCGGCACATCGCCCAGGCCGGCCCCCTTGAGGCGGCTCATGAGCTCTTCCATGAGGGGCATGTGGCTGCCGGAAAGGATCGACAGGCCGATCACGTGCGCGGCATCGTCTTGTGCGGCCGCAACGATTTCTTCAGGGGTCAGGCGGATACCTTCATAGGCGATATCCATGCCACAATCGCGCGCGCGGCTGGCGATCTGTTCGGCACCGTTCGAGTGCCCGTCCAGCCCCGGCTTGCCGACCAGGAACTTCAGCCGCCGACCCAGCCGGGTGCTGACCGCATCGACGGCGTCGCGCAGCTCCTCAAGCCCCTCTGTCCGGTTCGACGGGTTGGGTGACACACCCGTCGGGCCACGATATTCCCCATGCACCGCGCGCATCTCGGCGGCCCATTCACCGGTCGTGACCCCGGCCTTGGCGGCCGCGATCGAGGGTGGCATGATGTTGGCACCGTCACGGGCGGCCTTGCGCAGGTCCGCCAACGCGGCCCGGACGGCCTGTTCGTCCCGCGCGGCGCGCCAATCGTTGAGGCTTGCGACCTGATTTGCCTCGACGTCGGGATCGACCGTCATGATGCCGCCGTCCTCGCTCATGAGGGGGCTTGGCTCTGCCTCGGTCCATTGGTTGACGCCCACGACGACCGTTTCGTTCCGCTCGATCCGGTTGAGGCGTTCCGCGTTGCTTTCGACAAGGCGGGATTTCATGTACTCGATCGCGCTGACCGCGCCGCCCATGCTGTCCAGCGTGGCAAGTTCGTGGCGCGCGCCGTTCTTGAGGGCTTCGACTTTCGCCGTGACGGCGGGGTTGCCATCGAACAGGTCGTCATACTCCAGCAGATCCGTCTCGTAGGCCATGATTTGCTGCATGCGTAGCGACCATTGTTGATCCCATGGGCGGGGCAGGCCGAGCGCCTCGTTCCAGGCGGGCAACTGAACGGCGCGCGCGCGCGCGTTCTTGGACAACGTCACCGCCAGCATTTCCAGCAGGATGCGATAGACGTTGTTTTCGGGTTGCTGTTCGGTCAGGCCAAGTGAGTTGACCTGCACGCCGTAGCGAAAGCGCCGGAATTTCGGATCTTCGACGCCATAGCGGTCGCGGCAGATTTCATCCCACAGATCGACGAAGGCCCGCATCTTGCACATTTCGGTGACGAAGCGGATGCCCGCATTCACGAAGAAGCTGATGCGGCCCACCATCGCGGGAAAGTCACCCTCGGGAACGCGGGGTTTCAGTTCGTCCAGAACCGCCGTCGCGGTGGCCAGGGCGAATGCCAGCTCCTGTTCCGGTGTCGCGCCGGCCTCTTGGAGGTGGTAGGAACACACGTTCATCGGGTTCCATCGCGGGACGTTTGCATAGCAGTATTCCGCCACGTCGGCGATCATCTTGAGCGATGGTTTCGGAGGGCAGATATAGGTGCCGCGCGACAGGTATTCCTTTATCAGGTCGTTTTGCACGGTGCCTTGCAACTTGCCGATATCGGCGCCCTGCTTTTCCGCCACCGCGATGTAGAGCGAAAGGAGCCAGGGCGCGGTCGCGTTGATCGTCATCGAGGTGTTCATCTGATCCAGCGGGATCTGGTCGAACAATGCCTCCATATCGCCAATGTGGCAGACAGGCACGCCGACCTTGCCGACCTCGCCCTTGGCCAGCACATGGTCGCTGTCATACCCGGTTTGCGTGGGCAGGTCGAAAGCAACGGAAAGACCGGTTTGCCCGCGTGCGAGGTTGGAGCGGTACAGCGCGTTCGAGGCCTGCGCCGTCGAATGCCCGGCATAGGTCCGAAACAGCCACGGCTTGTCTCTTTGAATATCTGTCATCTGGGCCTCCGGTGAATCGTGGTGGCAATTTTATTGCGTTGCGACGCAGATAACCGGAATTTTATGCCGGCGTCAATTCGCTGCGTTGCGGCATGTGGTGATTTACGTTGCGCCCGCGCCAGTCCATGCTGCGCGCATGGGCATGACCGTCGAAATTCCTCTTTGGGTGTTGGTGCTGATCCTCGCGTTCGCGGCGGTCACCTTTGCATCGCATTTTCTGTTCCCGTCGGTCAGGTGGTTTTTCCGGCGTCGCATGCAAAGGGCGGTTGCCCGGTTGAACCAGCGCCTGGAACGTCCCATCCAGCCGTTCAAGCTGGCGCGGCGTCACGACATGATACAGCGCCTGATCTATGATCCGGAGGTGTCGAAGGCGATCGTGGCCCATGCACGCCAAAAGGGCGTGCCGGAGAACGTGGCGTTCGAGCATGCCCGCGCCTATGCACGCGAAATCGTGCCGTCGTTCAGTGCCAGCCTGTATTTCGGGTTTGCCATCCGCGTGGCGCGGTGGCTCAGCCGTGCGTTGTATCACGTTCATCTTGGCCCGCATGACGAGGCCGCGCTCAGGCGTATTGATCGTGATGATACGGTGATCTTCGTGATGAACCACCGCAGCAACATGGATTACGTTCTTGTCACCTATCTGGCCGCCGAACAATCCGCGCTCAGCTACGCGGTCGGGGAGTGGGCCCGCATCTGGCCGCTGAGCCGCTTGATCCGGGCGATGGGGGCGTATTTCATCCGCCGCAAGTCGCGCGACGAGCTGTATCGCCGGGTTCTGGCCCGGTACGTGCGCCTGGCGACGGATGGCGGTGTCACCCAGGCCGTGTTCCCGGAAGGGGGCCTGAGCCTGACGGGAGAGGTTCAGGAACCGCGGCTTGGCCTGTTCAAGTATATCGTCGAGGGTCACGATACCACGATGCGTGACGTGGTGTTCGTTCCGGTTTCGCTGAACTACGACAGGGTGCTGGAGGATCGTATCCTGGTCGATGCAGGTATCGCCGGCGGTCGCCGATTCCGCGCGCGGATTTCCGTGGTGCTACGATTCATCGTGCGTTCGCTGTGGCTGAAGCTGTGGGGGCGGTATCATCGTTTTGGCACGGCCAGTGTCAACTTCGGCGCACCCATGTCCCTGCGCGGGTTCGAGGGCGACGTGGACGAACTGGCCGAAGAGTTGATGCGCCGGATAAGGCGAAACGTCCCGGCCTTGCCGGTGCCGCTTGTCGCGCTGGCGTTGTCGCGGGCCGAGGGGGCGGTATCGCGCGCACAACTCGAGGCCGAGGTGGCGACATATCTCGACACGCTGCCGGAAGGTCAGTGCCCCCACGATAGCGCGGCGGAGGTCGTGTCTCGCGGCGTGAAGGGGCTGATCGCGCGGGGCCTGGTGACAGGCGGCGCGGGTGACCTGCGCGTGGTGGAGGGCGAAATGCCATTGCTGTCCTTTTACGCGACATCTGTCGCGCACCTGGCGGATGAGCCCGCAAAAGCGTGAAATGCTGCAACTGCGAGGTCATAAAGTTTCAAAAATCTTTGAAACGTGATTGCATTGTTGCGCGGCCATCAGTATTCCGAAGCAAGACACCGCGATTCTGCGTTGCGGCAATTGTTAGATATGGAGGCTGGAATGGCTCTGGACAGTGATACCGGGATCGCGCCCTACGAGGCGCCCGAAAAGGATCTTTACGAAATTGGCGAGATGCCCCCGCTGGGGCATGTGCCGAAGCAGATGTATGCATGGGCCATCCGCCGTGAGCGGCACGGCGAGCCTGACAAGAGCTTCGAGGTCGAGGTCGTCGATACGTGGGAAATCGACAGCCACGAGGTTCTCGTTCTCGTGATGGCGGCGGGCGTCAATTACAACGGTGTCTGGGCCGGGCTCGGCGTTCCGATCAGCCCGTTCGACAGCCACAAGCAGCCCTATCACATCGCCGGGTCCGACGCGTCGGGTATCGTGTGGAAAGTCGGAGACAAGGTGACGCGCTGGAAGGTCGGCGACGAAGTCGTGATCCATTGCAACCAGGACGAGGGTGACGACGAGGAATGCAACGGCGGCGACCCGATGTTCAGCCCGACGCAGCGCATCTGGGGCTACGAGACGCATGATGGTTCCTTTGCCCAGTTCACCCGAGTTCAGGCGCAACAGCTTCTGCCGCGACCCAAGCATCTGACCTGGGAAGAGTCGGCCTGCTATACCCTGACGCTGGCGACGGCATACAGAATGTTGTTCGGCCATCACCCGCACGAATTGAAGCCGGGCCAGAACGTCCTGGTCTGGGGCGCGTCAGGGGGGCTGGGATCTTTTGCGATCCAGCTGATCAATGCGGCCGGCGGCAACGCCATCGGCGTCATCAGCGACGAGGACAAGCGCGAGTTCGTCATGAGCCTTGGCGCCAAGGGCGTGATCAATCGCAAGGACTTCAGCTGCTGGGGGCAACTTCCCACGGTCAACACGCCCGAGTATGCGGAATGGTTCAAGGAAGCCCGCAAGTTCGGCAAGGCGATCTGGGACATCACCGGCAAGGGCAACAACGTCGATATCGTGTTCGAACATCCGGGCGAGGCGACATTTCCGGTGTCGGCGCTGGTGTGCAAGAAGGGCGGCATGGTCGTGATCTGCGCCGGCACCAGCGGTTTCAACTGCACCTTTGACGTGCGTTACATGTGGATGCATCAAAAGCGCCTTCAGGGCAGCCACTTTGCCCATCTGAAGCAGGCGTCGGGCGCCAACAAGCTCATGATCGAGCGCCGCATCGACCCGTGCATGTCGGAGGTGTTCCCGTGGTCCGAAATACCTCAGGCCCATATCAAGATGATGCGCAACCAGCACAAGCCGGGCAATATGGCAGTGTTGGTGCAGGCCCCGGTGACGGGGTTGCGGACTGTCGAAGACGTCATCGAAGCGGGAAAGTCGCGTAACGGCTAATTCGCCACGCAGATTTCCCCAGGAGCCCGCGAATCGTTAACGATGTCGCGGGCTTCTTCATTTGTGGCTGCGTGGATTGGGGATCAATGGGTTATTCACGCCGGCCTCACCATTATTGGGGAGTTGGAATCCGTGAGTATCGGCCCGAAGCCGATACATGGTAAAGTTGTGTTAACATTTCATTAATCATTGACGGCGAAGGTTAACATGCAGAATGAATGGATACTCGACGTCCTCTTGGACCTGCGCGCGGTCGCGCAGAAGCATGGGTTGGATGCATTGTCGGCGCAGTTGGATATATCGAGGAAAGTAGCCGCCGCCGAGATTGCTTCGCAGATGGATGGGGCGCCTTTACGGGCGGATGCCGATGACGGCTGGAGTGGAGATGATCCTCGAGGACTTGGAGCGCGCTACAGGAGTTGAAGACCTGCAGCGCCTGATCGAGGCATTGCGCGATCACTTCGCTGTCGATCACATGGTATATCACTGGGTCAATTCCGACGGCGAGCAATACGGCTGTGGCACCTATTCGGATGGCTGGGTCGAACGCTACATCACCAAGGATTACCTTAAGATAGATCCGGTCGTTTCCGGATGCTATCAGCGATTCCATCCGGTTGACTGGAAGCGGCTTGATTGGTCCAGCCGCGCGTCCCGCCAGTTTCAGACGGATGCAATTCGGCACGGTGTGGGTAATCAAGGTTTCTCGATTCCCATCCGCGGCCCCAACGGGCAGTTCGCGATGTTCACTGTCAGCCACAACGCAGCCGATGATGCATGGGCGGATTTCGCTGAAACCAATCGCCGGGATCTGATTCTGATTGCATATTACTTCAACCAGAAAGCTCTTGAGTTCGAGCCGGGCCGCACGCCCGAACCGACGACGGCCTTGTCGCCACGCGAAGTGGAGGCAATGACCTTTCTGGCCATAGGATATAGCCGCGCCCAGGTCGCGCAGACGCTTGCGATTTCCGAGCACACCTTGCGTGTCTACATTGAAAGCGCCCGATTCAAGCTCGGGGCGCAGAACACGACCCACGCGGTCGCGCGCGCGATCAGCCGCGGCTTGATCGTCGTCTGAAAACTCCTTTTACAAACGGTTCTGCCTGCCCTGCGGAGCTCGGGGAGCGATCCGGGTCGTTTTCGTAACTTCCCGTTAAGCTTGAGATTCCGTTAACCATTTATGGCTAGCCTGATCCGACGATGTCAGGATTGAGGGTAGAGAAATGCTTAGATACTTATACGCGGATCAACTCGAAAACATGCCGACGCTGCGCGATACCATGTTTCGCGACAGGGCCGACCAGTTCCGTGAGCGTCTGGGGTGGGACGTGTCTGTCGATGCCCGGGGCTTCGAGCGGGACGAATATGACGACATGAACCCGCTTTACGTCATTTGGCAGCGCGCTGACGGCACACATGGCGGATCCATGCGGTTCTTGCCGACCATCGGGGCGTGCATGGTCAACGATCATTTTCTGGACCTGACCCAAGGGGTGCGTATCGAAAGCCCACTGATCTGGGAATGCACGCGGTTCTGCCTTGCGCGCGGGGTGCCGCCATCGGTTGCTGCCGCACTGATGCTGGCCGGCGGCGAGATCCTGGAGAATTTCGGTATCCGGCATTTCGTCGGGGTCTTTGACGCGCGCATGGTGCGCATCTATCGCCGTATCGGATCCAGCCCGACGGTTCTGGGATCCAGCGGGCATGGCCGTGACGCCATCAGTGTCGGATTATGGGAATTCTCAAGCGCGGCACAGGCAAGAGTGGCCGAACAAGCCGGGATTTCCCCGGAGTTGTCGCGCATGTGGTTCGAGCAAGCCTTCGGCAATACCGACGTTCCGCTTGCACTGACGGCCTGACGTCACCTGACCGGTGGTTCCGGCGATGACGCCTGTCCGGATGCTCTGGTCCTTGGCGCGACCCCATTGTAGGGTCGCGCCATGACCGAAAACGCCATGCAGTTCTCACATGATCAGGCGGACGCATATGACCGCATCGCCGCCTTGCTGAAGTCGGTGGGCGTTGATGTCGAAGAAGGTTTTTTGACGCCGCCAAAGGCGGATGACGGCAGGATAATGGCCGTGATCGGCAAGGCCGGATCGGGCAAGACGATGCTGCTATCGGCCCTTTTCGCCGCGCTGGAACAGGCCGGTGTCGAAACCGTGTCGGGGGATTACGAGGGGCGTCGCACCAGGGATCGCCGTACGCTTGCCATTCTTGCGCCGACCAACAAGGCCGCCAGCGTGTTGCGCGCGCGCGGCGTGCCCGCCACGACCATTCACCGGATCATCTACACGCCTGTCTATGACCCGGAGTATGAAAAGATCGCCGAATGGCTGGCCGGGAATGGGGACCGTCCGGCGATCGCGGGGTTGACCGATCTGGCGCTCGATCGCGCGCTTGCATTCTACGATCTGCACAAGTCGGTGCCCGGCGCATTGGCCGCGGCGGGGCTGCGCGGGTCGGATTTCATCACCGGATGGAAACGACGCGAAGAGCCATTGGATATCGGGTTCGTTGATGAATCGTCGATGCTGGATGCGCGTCAGCTGGATGACCTGAAAGAGATCTTTCCCACTCTTGTACTATTCGGAGATCCCGCCCAGTTGGCACCGGTCGGGCAGTCGGGCGAAATGGTCTTCGACCGGCTGCCCGAGGAAAACCGGCTCGAACTGAGCCGTATCCACAGACAGGCTGCCGACAACCCGATCCTGGATCTGGCGCATGCCCTCTCGGACCCGGACCTGGAGTTCGAGGATTTCGAACGCATGGTAGAGCAGGCGGCACAGCGTGACGACCGGGTGGTATGGGCCAATCGCGTCGAGGTGGACCTGATGGCGCGAAGCCCGGTCCTGGTGTGGCGCAACGCCACGCGCATACGCCTGATAGAGGCCTTTCGCAGGGTGCATGACGCGCCCGAGGATGCCCTGTTGCCGGGTGAGCCGTTGATCTGTGACGGGCTGGAACTGCCCCTGAAGCATCGCAAGAAGCGTCTGGACCTCGAGGCGCGCGGCCTGATCAAGGGGGCGCAGGTCGTGTACCTGGGGCCCGGACGCAAGCCCGGTTTCTCGCGCCTGCATGTCATAGGCGCCGAAGACCCCGGCCTCAGCGCGGCGAGCATCGTGAAGATCGAGAAACCCGACGAGGAAGAGCCGTTCATCCCGTTCGCCGCGCGCATGGGGGCGACGTTTCTGCACGGGGCGGCGGTGACGATTCACAAGGCACAGGGCTCGCAGTGGGAAAATGTGCAGGTATTTGCCCCCGACCTTTTCGCCGCCGCTCGCATGGGGCGAAACGAGGCTGGACAACCCTTGTGGAAGCGGTTGGCATACGTGGCGATCACCCGTGCCTCGACGCGGTTGTATTGGGTGGTGCGCAACCGGTTGTCGAAGCCTGCAGGCCCGCTGTGCGTGGATGATCTGCGTGCGGCGGAACCCGCGCCGCTGACCCTGCAGGCGCAGGATGCGCAAGAGGGCATCCAATGAAAACCATCGTGGTTACGGGGGCAAGCGCGGGAATCGGGGCCGCAACGGCGCGTCTCTTTCTCGAGGCGGGGTGGCAGGTGGGCATGATCGCGCGTCGCCGCGATGCCCTTGAGGCGATCGCTGGCGGGCATGCGCGGGCGACTATCCTGCGATGCGACGTGACGCATCCCGAAGACGTCCGCGACGCGTTCCACACCTTCGCCGCATGCGTCGGACGACTGGATGTGTTGTTCAACAACGCGGGTCTTTTCGGTCGCGCCGCGGCGATCGACGAGTTGGACTTCGAAGAGTGGAAACGGGTCGTCGATGTGAACCTCCACGGCATGTTCCTGTGCGCCCGGGCCGCGTTCGGGCAAATGCGGCGTCAACAGCCCGGGGGTGGCCGAATCATCAACAACGGATCGGTCAGCGCGCATTCTCCGCGCGAGGGCGCGGTGAGTTACACGGCGACCAAGCACGCGATTACGGGTCTGACCAAGAGCCTGTCGCTTGATGGGCGCGCCCATGACATCGCCTGCGGACAGATCGATATCGGCAATGCCCGGACCGAACTGCTGGACGGGATCATCGCCGCGGACCCGGCAAACGCGCCGCCCACGATGTCGGTGGATGACGTTGCGCGCGCGGTTTTGAACATGGCCGAATTGCCGCCCGAGGCGAATGTTCAGTTCATGACGCTGATGGCGACGAAAATGCCATTGATCGGGCGCGGCTGAATTCGCGGTTCAGCCTTGCCTGAGCATGCGGAATGCGGCCGAAGCCCCCCAGCCGGCGGCGATGGCGATGGCCAGCGACAACAAGCCATAGACCAGAGGTTGGCTTCGGGAGAGGTTGTACAGGAAACGCTCCAACCCGACCTTGTAGACATCGATTTCGGTTTCGAACTGCGAAATCACATGGCCGTCGCGGGTCAGGAAAACCCGTGTCTGGTAGGGGCCCTCCGTCAGGTTGGCCGGCAGGGAAATCGAGGTTCGGAAAAGCGTCTGCTGTTCGACAGCTACCGCGCCTTCCAGCATCTGGAACAGATTGTTCTTTTCCCGTATGCGAATGAGCGCGCGGGTGAAGGCGCGCGAGTCCCCTATTTCGGCAGGCGCACCGACCGAGCGAATGGCGCGCGGAATCGATACCTTGTGGCGCAGATCCTCGGTATGCCTCAGGACATCGTTGAACGGGCCCGACGTCGCCACGGCATAATAGGACGGTGCCGAGTCGATCCGGTTCGCTGCCGTGTTGATCCAGATGCCGAAGCGCCTGTCCTTGCGGCGAACGATGAGTGGCTCGGACGGGCCGGCGATGGTGACGACCACTTCGAGCGGTTGCCGGGGAATGGGTGTTTCGCGCTTGATGGCGCCGAAGATGAGAATTTCGGAGCCGTCGAAATCGGCGCTTATCGATACCCTGTTCTGGCTCAGGCCCAGGACCACTTCTTCGCCGGTCTGTTGTGCCAGCGCCGCGTTCGACACGACGAGCAGGAGCAGGATGCACAGGCCCCGCATCAAAGCCGGTCCAGAGTCGAGACCGAGTACAATTCGGCGGGTCTGAGAAGAAGGTCGAGCCCCAGCTTGGCGCAAACGACCAGAACCAGCGCCGCCAGCAGGATGCGCAGTTGTTCCGCCTTCATCCTCAGGCCGATCTGCGTGCCCAGTTGTGCCCCGATCACGCCGCCGACCAACAGGACCACGGCCAGAGCCATGTCCACGGTGTAATTCGTCGTTGCGTGCAGAAGGGTGGTGAAGGCGGTGACGAAAAGGATTTGAAACAGCGATGTGCCGATGACGACCTTTGTCGGCATGCCGAGAATGTAAATCATCGCGGGAACCATGATGAATCCACCGCCCACGCCCATGATCGCCGCCAACAAGCCGACCGAAACCCCCACCAGCACGGGTGGGATGGCCGAGATATACAGCCCCGAGGTGCGGAACTTCATCTTGATCGGCAGGACGTGGATCCAGTTGCGTTGCTTGCGCTTGTATACCGGGCCGCCGCCGGCACGGCGCGCCCTGCGGATCGCACGGTAGCTTTCGAAAAGCATGAGACCGCCGATGGCGCCCAGGAACACGACGTAGCACAAGCGCACCAGCAATTCGACGTGCCCCATGGATTTGAGGTGGTTGAACAGCATGACGCCGAAAGCGGAGCCGATCAGCCCGCCGACCAACAGGACCATGCCCATTTTCAGGTCCACGGTCTTGCGGCTGAGATGCGACAGCATTGCCGAAAATGACGACGCGACGATCTGGTTGGCCGAGGTGGCCACGGCAACGGCCGGGGGGATGCCTACGAAAAAGAGCAACGGCGTGATCAGAAACCCGCCCCCGACGCCGAACATCCCCGACAGCACTCCGACCAATCCGCCCAATCCCAGCAGCAGGAAGAGGTTGACCGAGACTTCGGCGATGGGAAGATATATCATCATACCTATCCCTAGCGTGGTGCCGCGCGCCTTGGCAAGATGGCGGGGGCATCAACGACTGACATCAAGGCAGTTTGGTCGCGGCCACCGGTGTTCCGGCGCGGCGATCAGGACAGCGCGCGCCGCATCACGACAGCATCGGCAGGCGGGCCATCGCGGCGCTTGTAGTAGTTGCGCCGGCATCCTGCGGCTTCGAAGCCGGCGGACCGGTAAAGGGCCAGTGCCGCGGTATTGTCCGAAGCCACTTCGAGAAAGGCCGAGGTCGCACCCCGGACCTTTGCCTCTTGCACAAAGGCGTCAAGGCATGCGCGGCCAAGCCCACGACGCCTTGATGACGGGCTTGTGGCGAGGGTCAGCAACTCGGCTTCATCGACAATGACGTGACCAAGGGCGAAGGCCCGGGTATCGCCGACGCTGAAGGCGGCGTCGCTTTCCAGAAGGTCCGCGAACTCCTTCGCGGTCCAGGGGCGCGTACCGTCGAAGGCGGCGGTATGCAGCGCGGCCATTTCCTCAGTCTTCATCGTTCAGGATCACCGGTGGGGCATCGCGTGCCGGGGCCGCGTCGGCGTCACGGATATAGAGCGGGGCGGGCGGCGGCATCTCTCGGTTCAGTCGCTGCGCGGCAATCCGGGCGATGGCCTCGGGCAGGCAGAAGGCCGGTTGACGCGGCGTGCCGGCGCATTGCGCGGCAACCTCGGGGGCGCGTGCGCCGATGCAAGCGGGTTCCGCCCGTGCGGGAATTTGCGGCAAGCTGTCCAGCGTCGCCAACACCGGCGCCGAGGCTTCGCCGTTGTTGATGATCTGCACATACAGTTGATCGCGCGGCGCGGCGACGGTTGACACGACCACGCCCTGCGCGCCGAAAGCCTGTGCTTCGAGTGCAGACACGCCTATCGCCGGAACAGACAAGGACAGAGCCAGCCCGCGTGCGGCAGACACGGAAATGCGGATACCGGTGAAATTGCCGGGCCCGACACCGACACCAATGGCGGTCAGGTCGTTCCAGGTCACGCCGCTTGATGCCAGCAGCTCTTCGAGCAGGGGAAACAGGCGTTCGGCCTGTCCGCGGCCCATCTGTTCGTTTCGTTGCGCCAGTATTTCGTCCCCGGACAGCAAAGCGGCCGCGCAATGCGCGGCCGATGTGTCAAAGCCAAGGACCAACGGGTCAGACCGCAACGGGTTGCACCTCGGTCACTTCGGGGATGTAGTGGCGCAGCAGGTTCTCGATCCCCATCTTCAGCGTCAGCGTCGAGGACGGGCACCCTGCACAGGCCCCTTGCATGTGCAGGTAGACGACGCCGCGCTCGAACCCGTGAAAGGTGATGTCGCCGCCATCCTGCGCCACGGCGGGTCGCACCCGGGTATCCAGGAGTTCCTTGATCTGGCCGACGATCTCACCATCCGGTCCGTCGTGTTCCGCGTGGCCCGACGTGGTTGCGGTATTGTCTGCCATCACTGGCTGGCCGGACTGGAAATGCTCCATGATCGCGCCGAGAAGGGCGGGCTTGATATGATCCCATTCCACCTCGTCCGATTTCGTGACGGTCACGAAATCGCCACCGAAGAAAACGCCGGTCACGCCTTCAACGGCGAAAATCCGTGTCGCCAAGGGGGAAGTTTCCGCGCCCTCGGGGGAAGGGAAATCGGCCGTGCCCGCTCCCAGGACGCTCTGGCCCGGCAGGAACTTGAGCGTGGCCGGATTTGGGGTGGATTCGGTTTGAATGAACATCGGGCAAAAACCTTTCGTGATTGAGTCACGATATGCGCCTGCAACGTTTGAAAGTCAAGGTTTGGAACGATTCCAAACTGAAGCCTGCGCGGGCAAAGCGTCAGGTTATGGCCTCGAGCCGGGTCTTGGACAGATCCCCCGGCACGATGGTGACCGGAATCGGCAAGGTTCCGGCCGTTCGCGTCATCTGCGACACCAGCGGCCCCGGACCCTTCTTGTCGGTTCCGGCCCCGAGCACCAGAACGCCGATTTCCGGATCGTCCTGGATCTGTTGCAGGATCTCGTCCACGGCTTCGCCCTCGCGAATAATCAACTCGGGATCCACGTTCTGACGATCCCGCATCCATTTCGCGAACACCTCGAAATGGGCGTGAATGCGTTCGCGCGCCTCTTCGCGCATCAAGTCGCCCACGCCGATCCAGTGGTTGAATTCCTCGGGCGCGATCACGGCGATGATCGTGACGCCGCTCCCGGTATTGGCGGCGCGCATGGCCGCGAAACGCATCGCGTTCAGGCATTCGCGGCTGTCATCCAGAACCACAAGAAACTTGCGCATCGCCAGGCCCCCCTACGGCGCCATCATGGCCACAAACGGCGTGCCGCGCAACGGGTCACGCGTTTTCGACCTCAAGCGCCGCCATGGGCCCAGTCCCAATACAGCTCGCGCACGCGTCGCGTGACCGGGCCGACCTGGTAGCGGGTTTCGTCCAGAGCGACGACCGGCGTGACCTTGGAGAAATTGCCCGACAGGAAGATCTCGTCGGCATCGTGAAAGTCGTCGAAAGTCAGGACCGTCTCATTCACCTGCACGCCTTCGGCGGCGAGGTTCGAGATATGACGCGCCCGCGTGATCCCGGCCAGAAAGGTGCCGTTGGCGATCGGGGTGAACAGTTCGCCATCCTTGACCATGAACACGTTGGCGGTCGCGCTTTCGGCCACGTTGCCCATGGCGTCTGCGACCAGGGCATTGCCGAAACCCTTGGCGTGAGCCTCGGCCAGCATGCGCGCGTTGTTGGGATACAGGCAGCCTGCCTTGGCGTTGACGACCGCGTTTTCCAGGACCGGTCGGCGGAACCGGGTGCGTGTGAGGGTGACGCTGGCCTCGGGCGGGGCCATGGGGATTTCCTCCAGGCAGATGGCAAAACCGGTTTCATCGCCTTGGGGTATGATCGCGGTGGCGTCGCCGTGAATGCCCCAATACATCGGGCGAATGTAGATTGCCGCGTCATCGGGATATGCTGACAGGCCCTCGCGCACCATCTCCACCATGTCTGCCGTGCTGACCGTCGGGGTCAGCATGAGCGCCTTGGCCGACCGGTTCACGCGGGCGCAGTGGGCCTCGAGATCCGGCACGATCCCTTCGAACCGGCGCACGCCATCGAACACCGTGCTGCCAAGCCAGCTTCCATGATCGGCGGCACGCATGATCGGCACGTCACCGTCATGCCAGGTGCCATTGAAATAGGTTCGGATATTGGTGCCAGTCGCCATGTGCCTGCCTTTTGAAATCTTGCGGATGGCCGGACTTTAGCAGCGACGCCGGTCGAGTAAAGCAAGTCGCGCGCAATTGGACGCCTACCGCCCGCAAACCTTCGAAGGAGCGGTAGGCGCCTTTATCCTGAAAATGGCTTTGCGTGCAAAAACTCGTTACTATGCGCCGGGCGTGCCGTGCACCGGGGGATAAGGCTCACGACCGACCGTGTTGGAAAACTAACAGGCCAATGAATCGGATTCGTGACACAGGGCGGCGCCGTCAACACCCGGCGCGGCGGCGGGATGGACGCAAGCAACATTGCCCGGCCCGCGATGTCCGGACCGACACCGAATGGACAGGCCAGCATCCGCACCGAGATGTGCGCGGATGCGCGGGTCAGGTGCTGCGCAGCATGCCGACGATATCGTAGGTCTGCTGCAAGATCGGGGCAGCGATCTCCCGCGCGCGATCCGATCCGCGGCCGAGGATGCGGTCGATCTCGTCGGGTTGCTCCATCAGGCGGGCCATCTCTTCGGAAATCGGGGCCAGTTTGGCAACGGCGAGGTCTGCCAGCATGGGTTTGAATTCGGAAAACTGCTTGCCGCCGACGTCTTTCAGAACCTCCTCGACCGAAGCGTTGGTCAGGGCCGCGTAGATGTTGACGAGGTTGCGTGCCTCGGCGCGATCCTCGAGGCCCTTTGCCTCGGACGGAAGCGCGTCGGGGTCTGTCCTGGCCTTGCGGATCTTGAGCGCAATGGTGTCGGCATCGTCGGTCATGTTGATCCGGCTGGCATCGGAAGGGTCGGATTTCGACATCTTCCTGGTCCCGTCGCGCAGGCTCATCACGCGGGTGGCGGTGCCTTCGATCACGGGTTCGGTCAGGGGGAAGAAATCGACATCGTAGTCGTGATTGAACTTGGCCGCCGTGTTGCGCGTCAGTTCCAGGTGCTGCTTCTGATCCTCGCCCACCGGCACATGCGTGGCGTGGTAGGCAAGAATGTCTGCCGCCATCAGCGCGGGATACCCGAATAGCCCGAGCGATGCGTTCTCGGCGTTCTTGCCCGCCTTGTCCTTGAATTGTGTCATGCGCTTCATCCAGCCCATCCGCACGACGCAGTTGAATATCCAGGCCAGCTGGGCGTGTTCGGCCACTTGGGACTGGTTGAAGAGAATGGACTTTTCAGGATCAAGACCGGCGGCGATATAGCCGGCCGTCAACTCGCGGGTTTGGCGCAGCAGCGCCTGCGGCTCCTGCCAGACCGTGATCGCGTGCATGTCCACCACGCAATAGATCGTTTGCACCCCGCTTTCCTGCATGTCCACGAAGCGGCGGATCGCGCCAAGGTAATTACCCAGCGTCAGACCGCCCGAGGGCTGGATGCCGGAAAACACGCGCGGTGTGAAGGCCGCGTTCGGGTTGGACTGCGATAGCACCGCATCCTCCATGGGTCATCTCCGTCTGGATTTGTCAGTCGATGTGGCTTACCCATGCCCCGAAGCGCCGTCAAGGAGAGCAGCCCCATGAGCAACCCAATCCCCACCCCTGCCGTCAATCCGGTATCGCCGGTCGTGATTGCCCTGTTTCTGCTGATCGTCGGGGTCGAGGCGGCATTCACCCTCGGATCGCAGGGTATCGTCGGCGGTCCGGGGGCTGTGGGTTGGCGCGTGGCGGCGGTGCAGAAATATGCCTTTTCCGCCCCGGTATTCGATTGGATGTGGAGCAATAACCGTTGGCCTGCCGAGCACCTGATCCGCTTCGTGACCTACCCGTTCGTGCATGGCTCTTTCATGCACGCGCTGTTCGCTGGCGGGATGCTTCTGGCGCTCGGCAAGTTCGTCGGGGACGTGTTCAGCCAGTTCGCCACGCTGGTCGTTTTCGTGGGCTCCTGCGCGGTGGGGG
>JAABTI010000106.1 GCA_011389955.1 Paracoccaceae bacterium
ATCATGCCAAAGCCCTTCGCATTCCACCCGCTTGGCCGCGACCACAACGCTGGCACGCAAGGCCCGCCCTTGCGGCCCACCAAGGTCGACAGCCGGTTCAAAACGCACGGGACCCGGGAGCGGCCCTCCAAGCAGTTCTTCCGCCACGCCTTCGAGATAGGTCTGGTCGATCTGCAACAAAAGTTTGTCGCAGTCCTCGGACCAAATCATGCGGCTGCCACGGTCCGGGTTAAGGATCGTGGCCATTTTCATAGATGCCGACACTTCCTCGCCTCGATGGGTAATCAGTGCCCGCCCTCGCAGCGGGATCTGCAAAAGATAGAAGCTTCCGAGATAACCGGGATCGATTTCGACCTCGGCACCGTATTGCAGGGTGTTCAGCGAAATGTTTTGGCCACTGACATGGTTGTGCCGAACCGCGAGTCGCGTATCTGTGTGACACACATTCAGCCTGTGATTGCAAAAGGCACGTCCGACGACCGCTCGCGCCTCGCAAAGGTTTTCTGTCCGCAAGAGCGGATGCGCCTGCAACAGATCGGTATACGCGATACGGCTGTCCTTCATGCCATGAGGCTACACGCTGTTGTTATTATTTCAAGCTTGAAGAATTCGATTCGCAATCTGGATAACGCGGGTGCCGAGTCTGGTGAATCCTATGGGGACGCGCCGTGAAGGCGCCCGAAAAAATGGGAGTCAAAAAACATGCAACAGGGAATTACCCCGGCCGCCGAAGGACTGGACAGCACGAGCTGGAATGTCGTCGGCCATACATATACGCCCAAGCTGCTCAGCCCGAACGCGTTCATCTGGCATGCGCATATTCCCGACGGCACCTTCGTTCCGCCGCATGTCCATCCGACTCAGGATGAATGGATCTTCATGCTGGCCGGCAACTTGGAGGTGGAATTCGGTGGCGACGTTCACAAGGCCGGTGCCGGCGACACTATCCGCATGCCCATGGGTATCGCGCACGGCATTTTCAATCGCTCCGGCGCGGATGCAACCTGCGTGTTCGGCGTGGCACCATCACGCAAGCTGTACGAGTTGTTCACGAAGCTGGACAATGTGACCGACCCCGAAGAGCTCGTTCGCATCTCGGCCGAACACGAGGTCGATTTCCTGCCGCCGCCGGATGCGGGCTGAGGAGGCACTCATGGTCAAACGCAAAAAAGTCGCGGTCATTGGCGGCGGAGTCAGTGGTTTGGCTGCCGCCAAAGCATTCGACGCAAAGGGGCACCGCGTCTGTGGGTTCGAACGAAGTCACGATTTCGGCGGCGTATGGGAGCTTTCGCGCTCATACCCCGGTGTGCAGACGCAGTCGCCAAAAGACCTCTATCGCTTCACCGACCACCCGATGCCAGCGGAATATCCTGAATGGCCCAAGGGGCCGCAGGTACATGCCTATCTGCACTCCTATGCCGCGAAGCATGATCTGCCACGGCTCTTTCGGTTGAATACCGAGGTTCTGTCCATGGATCGTCGGGCGAACGGCGAGCCCGGCTGGACATTGACGCTGCGCGCGGGCGCCAGCGAGTGGAGCGAGGATTTCGACTTCGTCGCAATTTGCAGCGGGCAGTTTTCCGAGAAGAACACCATCAGCCATCCCGGACAGGAGGCATTCGTCGCCGCGGGCGGGCGCGTCATGCATTCCTCGGACTACACGGATCCAACGCTGGCCGAGAACAAGCATGTCGTGGTGCTCGGCGCGTCGAAATCGGGCACTGATATCGCCGTGAACGCGGCCCGTAATCGGGCCAAGTCGGTCCATATCGTCTACCGCCAGAACGTCTGGCGTGTTCCGTATTTCATTGGCGGAATCAACTTCAAGCGACTGCTCTACACCCGCGCGCAGGAGGTGCAGTTCAACGGTTGGGGACGTGGCCCGTTCGCGCGGATGGTGGCAACCGTCACGCGCCCGTTGGTTTGGGCGAATTTCCGGGGACTTGAGACACTTCTCAAGTTCCAGCTGGGCTTGAAGAAGCACAACATGGTGCCGGATATCCCGATAGAAAAGGAAGCTTCCTGTTCGCTTCCGATCGTGACGCCGGGGTTCTTCGAATTCATGAACGAAGGGAAAATCAAGCCGGTGATCGGCACTTTCGAGGCGTATGAAAAAGACGGCGTTCGCTTGTCCACGGGTGAAAAGGTGCCCTGCGACATCGCCGTGCTCGCCATCGGCTGGAAACTCGGGGTGCCATACCTGCCGCAGGCTTACAGGGACAAGTTGATCGAACCCGACGGTCAGTACAAGGTATACAGGCTTTCCGTGAACCCGGACCTTCCTGACATGGGTTTCGTGGGTTTCAACTCCAGCTTCTGTACCGTGCTCTCGGCGGAACTGATCGCCAACTGGCTTGTGCGTTACATGGATGGTCAACTCGCCCATCAGCCAACCCGCGAGGAGATCGAACGTGATATCGCGGACAACCTCAGGTGGCGGCGAACCGAGCGCCCCGCCGCGCAGGTCTACGGAGGGTTGTGCTCGGCACCGTTCCATTTCCGGCATTTCGACGAACTGATGCAAGACATGGGCGCGCGGAAATGGAAACGGTCCAACCCGGTCGTCGAGACGTTCAGCTACCCTGATGCCGGGGCTTATGGGCGGTTCCTGACAACGGTGCCGGACTACCGGGCCAAATGAACGACGCGCGGCAGCCCATCTGGTGCTGCCGCGCGTATTCTGCGTTCACCGCAGCGCGCGACATTGCCCTGATGCGCCTGCGTGGGACGGCAGGCCACCTGCGACCGGAACCACCGGCAGACGGAAAACCGTTTCTTGCCTGAGTGTCGCGCTCTCGCACTTGATGACTGGGGCGGCTAGGATTTCCCTTATCGGCGAGCGAAACACAGGAGAGCCGCATTGTGAGCGAAACTGAATTCTTGCGTGCCACATGTACCTCGTTGTTCCAGGCAGGGCTGGATGCGGCCGATCCGGCTGATGCCGTGCGCCGCGCCCTGCGCCTGGGCAAGCTGCCCGAGCCCGGTCGTGGCGGGGGGCTGTACCTGGCTGCAATCGGCAAGGCCGCCATCGGCATGGCGGGCGCGGCGATGACGGTCCTGTCACCGACCCGGGCCCTGGTTGTCACCAATCGCGAGAACGCGGCGCAAGTGCCGGGGGCCGAGGTCATGGTGGCGGGGCATCCCGAGCCCGACGCCGAGGGTGCCGAGGCTGCCTGCGCGCTTGAGGCCATGGCCGGGGCGCTTGGTGCCGAAGATGTGCTGTTCGTGCTGGTATCAGGGGGTGCCTCGGCCATGTTGCCTGCACCGCGGGCGGGACTGACACTTGATGACGAGATCGCTGTCAATCGTCTGCTTCTGGCCAGCGGGGCCGACATCACCCAGACCAATATCGTGCGACAGGCGCTATCGAGGCTGAAGGGGGGCGGCCTGACACGGGCGGCGGCACCGGCGCGGGTCGTGGCGCTCATCCTGTCCGACGTGGTGGGAGATGATCCCCGCGTGGTGGCCAGCGGCCCGACGGCCCCGCCGATCGCGGATCAGGCCGTCGCCCGGGACTTGTTGCACGCGCTTGATCTGTGGCCAGACCTGCCCGAGTTGGTTCGCAGCACGCTGCTGAACGCCCCCGATACGGCCCACATGCCACCGGTTCAGGCTGATAACCGGGTGATCGGGGGCAACGCGGCCTCGGTTGCCGCTATGGCGGCGGCCACGGCCAGCGCGCGCGTGCATGATGCGCCGCTGATGGGGGACGTGGCCGATGCGGCGCGGGTGGTCCTGTCACATTTTGAGGACTCCGAGGGCGTGGTGTTGTTCGGGGGGGAGACCACGGTGCGACTGGATGGGCACGGCAGGGGCGGGCGCAATCAGGAACTGGCGCTACGGGTTGCGATGGAGGCGGCGGGCACTGGCCGGTCCTTTGCCTTCCTGTCTGCGGGCACGGACGGCCGGGATGGCCCCACGGACGCGGCGGGTGGGTTGGTCGATCACGGCACGCTTGCGCGGCTGGAGGCGGCCGGGGGCGATGCCTGCGCCCTGTTGTCGGATAACGACAGCAACCGCGCGCTTTGTTTGTCCGGCGACCTGTGGATCACCGGCGCGACAGGCACCAACGTGGCCGATCTTCAGGTGCTTGCGCTTGGCTCGCGCGCCACGGGTTAAAGCTCGTGCCCCTCCGCGCGGATTCGCTCCGCGTCACTCTCGAACGTGGCCCAGGGGCGGTCGCTGCCGGTACCGGGCAGGCTATCGCGCGTTTCGTGGCGATGAATATGCACCTTGGCGATGAAATGCCCGGTGATCGGAGCGGTCAGGAACAGGAACAGCGTAATCATCAGTTCATGATAGGAAAACCGCCCGACGACGAAATAGAAAAACAGCAGCGATGCGATCAGGGCGCCCCCCACGCCCAGGGTCGTGGCCTTGGTCGGGGCGTGCAGGCGCATCATCGGATCGGGCAACTTGACCAACCCAACCGAGCCGACAAGCCCGAAAATGCCGCTGATGACGAGAAAAACGCTGATGAGGATTTCGACGATCATGGTTCCCTCCGTCATTCAATGATGTCGCCGCGCAGGATGAAGCGCGTGTAGGACACGGTCGAGATGAATCCGGTCATTGCGAAGATCATGGATGCCTCGAAATAGATCGTGGTCTCCATCCATATTCCGTAAATCGTGATCAATGCGATGGCGTTGATCGCCAGCGTATCCAGGGCAAGGATTCGATCCCCGATGCCCGACGCGGTGATGATCTTGTACAGGTTGATCAGGATCGCCAGGCCGAAACAACCCAGGGCAAAGAGCAGGGCAATTTGGATCATTCGAAAATCTCCATCAGGCGGCGTTCGTATCGTGATTTGATCTGGTCGCGTATCGCGTCGGGATCGGGTGCGTGAAGGCAATGCACCAGCAGTGTATGGCCATCGGCTGACAGGTCGCTGGAAATGGTGCCCGGCGTCATGGTGATGGTGCCGGCCAGCACGGTAATCGCCTCCGGGGTATGCAGCCTGAGCGGGACATTGATCCACGCGGGCCGGGTACTGGCGTTTCGTTTGAAAAGGATGATGCCGGCGACCTGGATATTGGCGATGACGATGTCCCACAGTACTACAAGGATGTATTCGACAATGCGCGGCAGGCTGCGCAGGCGTGGACGGTTCGGCCAGTAGGGCGCGGTCAGGATCGGGATGACCAGCCCCAGGATCGCCCCCAAGACCAGGTTGCCCAGGGTGAGCTTGTTGACCAGCATCTGCCATGCCACGATCAGCAACAGCGTCAGCAGGGGGTGGGGCAGTAATTTGCGTATCATGGTCGGTCCCCTCTGCGATGTCATTCGGCGCCCATCACGGCGGTGATATAGGCATCTGGCGCGAACAACTGCGCCGAGGTTTGCGCCAGGTAGCCTGTAATCGGCCCGGCCAGAACAGCCAGACCGCCCACGGCGAACAGCAGCGCGAACACCACCGAAACGGCAAGGGCGGGCGCCGGGTGCGTGCTGGCCAGTGGCTGACCGTTCGGGGCGATGCTGCCCTCGCGCGGCTCGGGGGCGGGGGAAGCACCGGCGGTCGGCTTCCAGAACACGGCGCTGCCGGCCTGCGCGAAGCCGAGCACCGCGACCAGTGAGGTGCCCAACACCACGGCCCAAATCAGTGCGGCCTGAGGCGCATCGCGCAGGGCGTCGAGAATCAGCAGCTTGCCAACGAATCCCGAAAGCGGCGGCAATCCGGCGGTCGCGATCGCCGCGCCGAAGAACAGCGCCGCGATCAGTCCATGACGCGCCATGCGCGGCGCGGGGCGCAGCGCGCCCCCCCAGGCGCCGCGGTGCTCGCGCACCAGGTCGACCGTCATGAACAGTAGCGCGCCGCTCAATGTGGAATGGATCGTGTAATACAGCGCCGCAGAGACCGACGCAGGCGTGAACCCGGCCACCGAAACCAGCAGCGTTCCCATCGATCCGACCGCCGCAAAGGCCGCCAACCGCCCGAGGTTTCGCGCGCCCAGAATACCGATCATACCCACTGCCAGCGTCAACAGCGCGGCCACCGTCACCACCGGGCTGATCAGCGTGGCGGTCGCGCTCAGGTCCGGGCCGAAGATCAGGGTATAGACCCTGATTATGGCGTAGGCGCCCACCTTGGTCATGATGGCGAATAGCGCCGCCACTGGTGCCGGGGCGCGCGCATAGGTTTCCGGCAGCCAGAAATGCAACGGCAGCA
>JAABTI010000107.1 GCA_011389955.1 Paracoccaceae bacterium
AGCGCCGCCTTGATCGCGAAGACCAGCAACAGCAGGACCGCGCCCACGCGGACAAGGCCGGCCTGCTCAGCGGGGATTTCGGAGATGCGCAGCGCCAGATCGGCCATGTTGAGCGTTCCGGTCACCGCGTAAAGCGTGCCGAGCGCGAACAGGAACAGGGTTGATCCCAACAGGTTGTAGACCACGTATTGCAGGCCGGCGCGCAAACGCATCGTGCCGCCGGCATGAATCATCAACCCGTATGAAGCGATCAGCAGAACCTCGAAGAACACGA
>JAABTI010000108.1 GCA_011389955.1 Paracoccaceae bacterium
TGTGCGCCCCGCCTACTCGGCCCCCGATATCGACGCACGCCAATGGTTGGCCGAACGGATGCGAGAGGCCGGGCTTACGCCGCATTTCGATCCTGTGGGCAACCTGTGGGGCTTGGCGCCTTCTGCTGGAGGTGAAAAAAGCCTTCTCCTGGGGTCGCATAGCGATAGCCAGCCCGAGGGGGGTTGGCTCGATGGGGCGCTTGGCGTGGTGATGGGGCTGGAGGTCGCCCGCGCCGCGCGCGCGGCGGGCGGTCCGGCCGTGTCGGTGGTCAGCTTCCAGGACGAAGAGGGGCGCTTTGGCGTGACAACCGGTAGCTCGATTTGGGCCGGTACCTTGTCGTTGGAGCAAGCCGACAGCCTCACCGACCGCGAAGGAATAACCTTTGCCGAAGCGCGTGGTGAGATTGCCCATCTGGCAGAAGGTTTTGTTGCGCCTGACCGATTTGACGGGTTCATTGAATGTCATATCGAACAGGGGCCATGGCTTGATGAGGCGGGGGAGGCGGTAGGCGTTGTCACCGGTATCGTGGGCATTCGCGATATGCGGATCACTTTTGAAGGCCAGCAAAACCACGCTGGCACCACGCCCATGCACCGGCGGCGCGACGCCTTTCAGGCGCTGTCGGAGTTCAACACGCGCCTGAACGAGAGGTTTCGTAACGTGGTGACACCCGAAACCGTCTGGACCATCGGGCATGTCGCGCTGCATCCTGACGCGCATTCAATCGTGCCGGGAAAATGTGTGTTTTCAATGCAATGGCGCGATATGGATGCGGACCGGCTGGCGCGGATGGAGGCGATTATTCGTGATACCGCGGTCGAAGTTGCCGATGAAATGGCAATGGAGTTGAGCTACTCTCCGATGCTGGGACTGGAGCCGGTGGCCATGGACCAGCACCAGCAGGAGGCATTGCGCGCCGCTGCGCAGGATGTGGCGCCAGGGCGCTGGCGCAGCATGCAGTCAGGGGCGCTGCATGACGGCAGTAATGTGTCGGTATTGATGCCCGCGGCGATGCTGTTCGTGCCCTCGATAAACGGGATTTCCCACGCCTTCGAAGAGGACACCGACGAGGGAGATCTCGTGACGGGGCTCAGGGTTCTGGCCGGGGCGGTCGGACGCCTTCGTGGCGCGGGCTGACCAGCATTGCGCGCCAGATTTTTCTCACACTCAAGTGACGCAGCGGAGGGCACCGGGGCGGCTCTAGGCGTTCCAAAAATGCTCGAACGCTCATCATATACACGTTCCAGAGATAGTTTGTTGTGCGAATGGATGCTGTGAATGAGGTGTCGTTTACAGAGCTTGAAATGCCGTGTTCAGTGTGCGAAACGATATCAGCAAGGGAGCTGCGCGGCAAAATAAGCTTCGACAAAGCAAAATAATAAGCATGTCGTCACAAACATGCCGGACAAGTCCGGCATAAGCCCCCAGGACCGCCATTCAATCTGGGCGGGCCGCCACAAGAACAAATTCGAGGGCCGGCCGGAATGGATCCCACGGGATGCGAGCGGGCCGGGTGATGCCTTGGCGGAGTGAAGAATGATTTGCCGCCGGAGTGTCAGCAGAAATGGAGCGATGAGACGCATGACAGACTATCAAGCCGAAAACGCGGAACTGACGCTGACCGATCAAGTGTACGGAGAAGATCCGCTGGAAGATCGTGAAACGAATCACTATCGCAAGGAGTATGTCACGTCCTTCGTCGACAAGTGGGACGAGCTGATCGACTGGCGCGGTCGCGCCGAAAGCGAGGGCCAGTTCTTCATCGATATCCTGCGCGCCCGCGGCAAGGAGCGCGTTCTGGACGTGGCATGTGGGACCGGCTTTCACTCTGTCCGCCTGACCGAGGCCGGTTTTGACGTGACCGCCGCCGATGGCTCTGCCGCGATGGTGGCCAAGGCTTTCCAGAACGGGCAATCGCGCGGGCTGATCCTCAAGACCGCACAGGCTGACTGGCGCTGGTTGAACCGGGATATCAACGGCAAGTATGACGCGATCATTTGTCTGGGAAATTCATTTACCCATCTATACCAGGAATCCGATCGTCGCCGTGCGCTGGCGGAATTCTACGCCGCGCTGAAGCATGACGGGATTCTTATCCTGGACCAGCGCAATTACGATGCGATGCTGGACCAGGGCTTTTCGACAAAGCACAAGTATTACTATTGTGGCGACCAGGTTACCGCAGAGCCCGATCACGTTGACGAAGGTCTGTGCCGGATGCGCTATACCTTCCCCGACGGCGAGTCCTTCACTCTGAACATGTGCCCGATTCGCAAGAACTATGTCCGCCGCCTGCTGGGCGAGGCGGGGTTCGAGCGCGTGCGCACCTATGGTGATTTCCAGGAAACCTACGCCGAGGACGAGCCCGATTTCTTCATCCACGTGGCCGAGAAATCGGCATTGCATCTGGTTCGCTGGGGTGGCGCAAAGGCCGACGGCGAAGCCGATATCCGCGACATCACCGAGGACTACTACGACAGCGACGACGCCGACACGTTCTATTCCACGATCTGGGGCGGCGAGGACCTGCATATCGGGTTGTATGACGAGACGGACGATATCCGCACCGCCAGCGACCGCACCATCGAGGCGATGATCGAAAAGCTGCCCAAGCTGTCGGATGCGTCTCGCGTGCTGGACATGGGGGCAGGCTATGGCGGCGCAATGCGCACGCTGGTGCGCAAAACCGGCTGCGAGGCGGTCTGCCTGAACATTTCAGAGACCCAGAACGAGTATAACCTGGGCAAGATCCGCGCGGCAAAGCTGACCGGTCAGATCGGCGTGCGCCATGGCGTGTTCGAGGATGTTCCCGCCGACGACGAAAGTTTCGACGTGGTCTGGAGCCAGGACGCATTCCTGCATTCGGACCAGCGCGACAAGGTCTTGGCCGAGGCGTTCCGCGTACTCAAGCCCGGTGGGCACCTGATCTTCACCGATCCCATGCAGGCCGACGATGTGGCGCCTGGTGTGTTGCAGCCCGTTTATGACCGGCTGCAACTCAACAGCCTTGGCTCGATGCGGTTCTACCGCGAGGTCGCCGAAATGCTCGGCTTCCAGACGGTTGCCCAGGACGTGATGACCGAGCAACTGCGCAGCCACTATGCCCGCGTGCGCGAGGAGCTTCTGGCGAACTATGACCGGTTGCGCGACAACGGCAGTTCCGCGGAATACCTCGACAAGATGGCAGTGGGACTGGAGAACTGGGTCAAGGCCGCCGATGCAGGGCACCTGGCCTGGGGTATCCAGATTTTCCGCAAACCCGCGTAAACATTGGGACTGGGCCGGCCCCTGTGGTCTGGCCCGGTTCATGACCGGCTTTCCAAAAATGGAGTGAAATCGATGACCGGGCAGACCCCCGATCACCAGATAGCAGTATCATTCGAACTGTTCCCGCCCAAGACCGAGGCAGGCGCAAAGACGCTGGGCCAGACGGTCGACCAACTCAGTGCTGCCGGCCCGGAATATTTCTCGGTCACATATGGCGCCGGGGGCAGCACCCGCGATCGCACCGCCAAGGTGGTCGATATGGTGGGCAAACGCACCGGTCTGCCGGTTGCGCATCACCTGACCTGCGTTGGTGCCAGCCGATCCGAGATCGACGCCCAGGCCGAGGAAATGTGGCGTAAGGGAATACGCCAGATAGTCGCGCTGCGCGGTGATCTGCCCCAAGGCGAGGCATTGGCCGAGGATGGCTATCACGACGCGGCGGAACTGGTAGCGGGTTTGTCCAAAGTCGCTGATTTCGACATCTCTGTCGCGGCTTATCCCGAGGTGCACCCGGAAGCTGCCAGCCCGCAAAGCGATCTCGACCATCTCAAGCGCAAGCTGGATGCCGGGGCGTCCCGCGCGATCACGCAATTTGTCTTCGATACCGACACGGCCCTGCGTTTCATCGATCGCGCCCGGGGCGCGGGGATCACCGCACCGATCGTGCCCGGCATCATGCCGGTCGCCAACTTCGCGAGCCTCAAGCGGTTCTCGCAAGGGTGCGGCGCAACGATCCCGGACTGGATGGAAGAGATGTTCGCCGGTCTGGACGACACGCCGGACATGCGCGCGATGGTTGCCGCCAGCGTGGCAACTCAGCAGTGCCAGCGACTCATGGCCGCTGGCGTTGACGCGTTTCACATCTATACCCTGAACAAGCCCGAAGTCTCGCTTGCGATATGTCGGGCATTGGGCTTGCCGGTGCGCGCCGCAACGGAATGCGCCGCCTGATCTGAGAGGACGAAAAGATTATGACAGCAGATATCAGGGCTCATGCCGCCGAGCGGATACTGGTGCTCGACGGTGCAATGGGCACCATGATCCAGCAGGAAAAACCGGACGAGGCGAGGTATCGCGGCGATCGGTTTGTCGATCACCCGGCCGATGTGGGCGGCAATAACGAATTGCTCAGCCTGACGCAGCCAGACATGATGCGTCGTATTCATCGCGAGTTCCTGGATGCCGGGGCGGACATCCTGTGCACCAACACGTTTGGCGCCAATGCGATCAGCCAGGCCGACTATGGCATGGAGAACCTGGTCGAGGAAATGAATGTTGAAAGCGTCCGTCTGGCTCGCGAGGCAGCCGAGGCCGCCGCCACCCCCGACCGCCCGCGTTGGGTGGCAGGTGGTATCGGGCCGACGAACCAGACCTGTTCGATCAGTCCCGATGTCAACGATCCGGGTTATCGCGCGGTCACGTTCGACACGATGGCAAGGGCCTACCGCGAAGCGGCCGAGGGCCTTATCAAGGGCGGCTGCGATCTGATCCTGATCGAGACGATCTTTGATACCCTGAACGCCAAGGCGGCGATCTTCGCCATCGAGTCGCTGCGCGATGAGGGGGTCGAGGTTCCGCCGCTGATGATTTCCGGAACGATCACGGACAGGTCCGGACGGACCCTGACCGGCCAGACGCCCGAGGCGTTCTGGACCTCCGTGGCACATGCGCGGCCTTTCTCGGTGGGGCTCAACTGCGCGCTTGGCGCGGGTGAAATGCGACAGCATGTGCGCACCCTGTCCGAGGTCGCCGATACCCGCATAAGCGCCTATCCGAATGCCGGCCTGCCCAACGAGATGGGCGGCTATGACGAGACACCCGAGGAAACCGCGGCGCATCTCGGCGAATGGGCGGATGCGGGGCTGGTCAACATCGTCGGCGGCTGCTGCGGCACAACGCCGGACCATATCCGCGCCATTGCGCAGGCCGTTGCGGGCAAGGCGCCACGGCCGATCCCGGAACGGGTTGCGCGGATGCGCCTCAGCGGGCTCGAGATGTTCGAAGCCCCCGGTGCTGATGCCGGGGCGATCAAGGAGGGGGCGGCATGACCTCTGTAGCCAATTTTATCAATATCGGTGAACGCACCAACGTCACGGGTTCCGCCAAGTTCAAGAAGCTGATCATGGATGACGACTATGATGCAGCACTGGACGTGGCGCGCAGCCAGGTCGAGAACGGTGCGCAGATCATTGATGTCAACATGGACGAAGGCCTGCTTGACAGCGCCGAGGCGATGACCCGGTTCCTGAACCTGATCGCGTCGGAGCCCGACATAAGCCGCGTGCCGGTGATGATCGACAGTTCCAAGTTCGAGGTGATCGAGGCAGGCTTGAAATGCGTGCAGGGGCGGTCGGTCGTCAATTCGATCTCGCTCAAGGAGGGCGAGGAGCAGTTTCTTGAACAGGCACGCACCATTCGTCGCTACGGCGCTGCGGTGGTTGTCATGGCGTTCGATGAAGGCGGACAGGCCGAAACCGCCCAGCACAAGTTCGATATCTGCAAGCGGTCCTATGACCTGTTGACCGAGAAGGCGGGTTTCGATCCGTGGGACATCATCTTCGATCCCAACATCTTCGCCGTGGCGACAGGCATCGAGGCGCATAACGACTACGCCAACGCCTTTTTCGAGGCGACTCGCATGATCAAGGAGGCGATGCCGCACACCCATGTGTCGGGCGGGCTTTCGAACGTTTCGTTCTCGTTCCGAGGCAACAACGCGGTGCGCGAGGCGATGCATTCCGCCTTCCTTTATCACGCCATCCCGCTGGGTATGGACATGGCTATCGTCAATGCAGGCCAGATCACGGTTTATGACGATATCCCCGATGAATTGCGCGAGCGTGTCGAGGACGTTCTGTTGAACCGGCGCGACGACGCGACCGACCGCCTGCTGGAGATCGCAGACAAGTACAAGGGCACCGGCGAGGCATCGAAAACCGAAGACCCCAAGTGGCGCGAGGGCACGGTCGAAGAGCGACTGACCCATTCCCTGGTGCATGGCATCACCGAGCACGTGATCGCCGATACCGAAGAGGCC
>JAABTI010000109.1 GCA_011389955.1 Paracoccaceae bacterium
CGCGGGAAACCGCACAGCCGCCAAACTGCAACTTCTAGCAACATATTGTATGCTATTGGAAAAATAGCTGCCAGTTCTTGCGTCCCCTCAAGAAAAATGTTGATAGGGATTATTTAAGGCCAATTGGCTCCTAAGAGTCCAAGTCGCTCCCGCGCATGATGTGCGGCCATCGCTACCTCCCAGTGAGGACCCCGAACAGGGGGCGTGGTCGGCATCATCTCGCGTGCACCACGTCCCTGCATAGAGGAGACGTGCTGATGCGCACTGAATTCATCCGCCGCCCTGAAGTCGAAGACCTCGTCAAGCTTTCCCGCTCCACGATCTATCTGATGATGCAGCGGGGTGAGTTCCCATCTCCCGTCAAGCTCGGCGGTCGCGCCGTCGCTTGGAAGGTTGCCGATATCGAAGCTTGGATCTCGCGCCGCGAAAGCGGCCAGGACTGGGTGTGAGCCATGGCTATTCCCCAGTTCCAGCACGGCGACATAGCTGCCCGCCCGAGAACCCCGGCCAAGTCCGAAACCGCGCTTGCCCTGCATGCTGATAATCCTCAGAACGCCCCTGGCACAGATCGTATCGCCACTTCGGAGGTCGTCAGCGAGCTAATCGTGATGGAAGAACGCCCTTGGGCAGACTGGCGTCGCGGCAGGCCCCTATCGGCGCAATCAGTCGCCAAGCACATGAAGCCGTTCGGTATCAAAAAAAACGGTGCTGAAGCTGAATGGATCACCGGCCCGCGTCTATCTTCGGAGCGAGGCAGAAGCCGCAGCGGTCCGCTACACCGCTCAAAAGTGTAACCCCGTAACCTTGGAACAAAATCAAGAGTTTAGCGCGTTTTCAAGACGTAACCCCGAGGAAAAGGTTACACCTGAGAAACCTTGCAACCCATTGAAAACCAACGGAGGTTACGGGGTTACGCCTACGGAAACCGAGACCCGCGGTTACGAGGCACAAGACGATCCGCATAACCCCGATAATTGGAAATGAAAGGACGCCGGACCGTTGCCGAGCAAGAACACCTGATCGAGTACCTGCCCGACGATGAAAGCTTCGTCACAGACAATCCACAAAGCCCGCGGATATATCGCCAACCATGCGCGACCAAGACGACAGCTGCATGCTCGACGATCTGGCATCGGATACGAGTGTCGGGGCCCGATTTTCGAAGAAATCGACGGCGGGGCGTGGTGACACGTTGCCCGACCCGGCATTGGAAGTCAGCCCCGACGTTTTGCAACTACCCATCCGAGCCCGACTCATCAAGAACCAAGATGCCGAGGTGCTTGTCGCGGCCGTGACCCTGGCTCCTTGATCTGAGATCGAAGCAGCCATGAATTATTCCAGCGCGGTCCAAGGCAATCCATGTAATACTGGGGGATAAAGTGGGGGATATATAATCTGGGAAATATCAAAAAAAGAGGCAAATCAAAGACTTGCCTTTATGTTGTGGCGGACCGAGGAGGATTCGAACCCCCGACCCCCTGATTCGTAGTCAGGTACTCTATCCAGCTGAGCTATCGGTCCGTGAGGCCGGGGTTTAGACTCTGCTCCGGGGCAATGCAAGGGATAATTCCCGGAGTTTTTTCAAATCCATTTCGCCTCGGGTTTGTGCCTCATTTGGGCAAATTCAAAATGAATGACGTGCCGCTTTCCTCGCTTCGCTCCAGATCCAACATGCCGCCGTGACCGCGCAGCAATTCCTGCGCGATCACCAGGCCCAGCCCGGTCCCTCCCTTGCGGGCACCGCCCTGAAACGGGGTAAACAGATGCTCGCGAGCCTTCGACGGCAAGCCGGGACCGGTATCCGTGACATGGATAATCCAGTTGTCGTTATCTTCGTGGGCGGAAACGGAAATCTCTCCTGACTTGCCGCTTTGCGCTATCGCCTGTCGGGCGTTGCGTACCAAGTTTGACAGTACCCGGTGAAGTTGCTCGCCATCGGCACGCACGATCATCGTGGCGGGGACATCCGCACTGAGGCTGACATCTTCGTCCCCGATCGACAATCTTTCGCTATCGAGCACATCCTCGACCAGGTCCGACAGCGCAAGCCGCGCCAGTCTAGGGGGCGCTTCTTCTGCCTTGCCGAAAGCGAGGGTGGATTCGCACAGGTGCATCGCACGGCTGATCGAGCTGACCAACTTGGGTGCAAGCCGCTTTACCCCCGGATCTTCGGACGCTTCGATCCTGTCGGTGAAAAGCTGTGCGCTGGCCAGGATATTGCGCAGGTCATGGCTGATCTTGGCAACGGCACTGCCCAGTTGCGCCAGCCGCTCCTTTTGTTTCAGCGCGCTGGTCAAATCGGTCTGCAAACTGCGCAGCGCTTCTTCTGCCTCCCGCAGCTCGGAAATACTCGAATTTGGCTCGATGATCTGATGGGCGTCCTCCGGGTTGGCGGCATAGCTGGTCATCGCGTTGGTCACGCGGTGTATCGGCGAGACCAGTAAGCGACTGACCGCGATGAACAACAATCCGGCGGTCACGACCGATATCACCCCGGCCAGCAGCAGGATGCGCAGCCCGTAGTCGATCATCGCACTGCGCAGGGGCAGAGCCTCCATCGTCACCTCGATCATCGATCCGCCCTCGCGCACGGGTTCACCGATGACCCGCATGACCCGTGGTTCGGGATCGAAAAGGCATCCAAACGCATCTCTTATCAGCGTATAGGCCCCGGCCGAACGCATATCGAAGGTATCGTCCACGGGCCGAGGCAAGGGCGAGGACAGCACCAGCTGCCGCGCCTGGTCGCGGCGCAGCACGACGTTGAACACCTCTGCATTTCGAAGCAGCTCTTCTTCCAGATCGGGCGAGATCATGTCATCCGCCAGAAGCGCGAGCGACGCGATCTGCGCTCGCTCCAGCCGCGACTGAAGGTAGTCTTCTCGGAATCGGGCAACCGAAGGCACGAAAATCAGGACTTCGGCAAGCATCACGAAGATGACGGTCAAAATCAGAAAACGGCCCGACAGAGTATTGAGCATGTCCCCTCTTCCCTCCCGCATAGGTATCGCCTCACGGCAGCCAGCGTTGCACCAGGCCGACGACACGTTTGAGCATAGGGTTATCAAACAGCCTTGGCGAGAAATAGGCGCCTGCGGCCCGCTTGTTGATCTCTGCGATGGTCGGATACGGTGCCACCATCGCGGCGATCTGCGACATCTTCATCTTGTTCGCAATGGCCATCGACCAAAGCGCGATCAACTCGCCCGCCTGGTGCCCTGCAATGCTCGCTCCGACGGGACGCCCGCGTACCACCATCACCTTTATCAGACCCTCGCGTTGCCCGATCGCCGTGGCGCGATCGTTTTCGCTGTAGTCGAATCGCACCACCTCGAGTGGTGCGGCATATTTCTCGCGCGCCTGCACCTCGGTCAAGCCGACATGCGCCAGCTCCGGATCGGTGTAGGTGGCCCAGGGGATATGCGCAGTTGTCTCCCTGGCGGGCAAGGCCAGCAGCGCCTGTCGGATAACCAAGCCGGCGTGGTATCCGGCGACATGAGTGAACTGCAATCCACCGGCCACGTCGCCAATCGCGTAAACGTGCCGGTTGGTGGTGCTGCGCAACCTGGCATCGACCGTGACCCCGGCACCGGTCGCCGCGATGCCAGCCTTTTCCAGATCCAGCCTGTCGATGTTCGCCCGGCGCCCGACCGCCAACAGCAGGTGCGATCCCTTGAACACGCGCCCCCCCTGAACCTCGACCTCGATCGCGCCGGCCTTGCCGCGGACCTGTTCGACCATGGCGCCTTCGGCAATCTCTATTCCCTCTCCACGCAAACGGGCCAGCACGACCTCGGCCAGTTCGGGATCATCATTCCCGAGCGCCTTGAGGCCCTCGATCACCGTTACCTCGCTACCAAGTCTGCGATGCGCCTGCGCCATTTCCATGCCGATGGGACCGCCGCCGACGATCAGCAGGTGTTCGGGACGCTCGCGCAACGCGAACAAGGTCTCGTTTGTCAGGTATGGCACATCTTCGAGGCCGGGAACGGGCGGAACCAACGGCGATGAGCCGGTGGCAATCACGATCCGGCGGGCGGTAATGGAATACTCCCCCGCCTGCACATGGCGCGGCCCGATGAATCTGCCATAGGCGCGGATCACGCGCACGCCCAGCGCCTCGAACCTTTCCTGGCTGTCATGCGGCGCGATGGTCCCGATGACGTCGGCGACATAATCCTTGGCGACGGCGTAATCCACCTGCGGCGCCGAGGGCCGGACCCCCATTTCACCACCGGCCTGCATTGCATGGGCGGCATGCCCTGCCGCCAGCAGCGACTTGGATGGAACACAGCCGTAGTTGAGGCAATCACCGCCCATTTCGCCGCCCTCGATAAGAGTGACATCAGCCCCCATCTGCACCGCTCCCGCCGCCACGGACAGCCCCCCGGAGCCCGCCCCGATTATCAAGAGATCCGTCTTCAATTGCATCATCACAATCCCTTTCGCCCGCGCAGGGCCTTGAGTATCAAGGGCAGTGCAGCCAGCGCACACAGTCCCAGGATCGGCAACAGGATGGGCGGCTCGAATATCACGCCCAGATCGGGCGACTCGCCGCGCGCGAAAACCTGGCCCAGCCCCGCCCCGACCGATGTGTAAACCAGTCCCCCGGGGATGATTCCCAGGAAAGTCGAGATGGCGAAGCGCGGCAGGCTGACACCGACAAGCGCAGGGATGATATTCGCCACGAAGAACGGCACCGCGGGCACGAGCCGGATCAGAAACAGCATTGACCACTGGTTCTCGTCAATACCGTCCTTGATACGTTTCACCGTTCCGGCGCCGGCATCCATCCGTGCGGCCAGCTTGTCACCCAGGCCCCAACGGGCGGCCATGTATATGATGATCGCCCCCAAAGTGGCGGCGCCGACATTGAACAACACGCCGGGAAACGTCGAAAACAGGAAACCGCCTGTCAGTGTGGCGATTGTCGCGCCGGGAAGCGAAAATGCGACGATCACGACATAAGCTGCCATGAAGGCCAGAACCGTCATCGTGTAATGCGCGTCGCGAAACTCCAGCAGGGCCTGCCGGTTCTCGCGCAGCGCCTCGAAGGTGACCTGATCACGCAGGGCAAAGGCCCCGATCGCTGCCACTACCAGGATAACGATCAACGGCATTCGCCGCCAGAACCCACCTGTACCGCTACCGCGCGGTTCGCCCGTGTCGGAACGCGGTTCGCTGCGGTCTGAGTGTCTGTATTCTGTCATCTTCGCGGGTGTCCTGTACTGTCTGGGAGCGAACATGCGGCGAACCGGTCCACGATGATAGAGGCATCACGCCGCATTGATACAAGGTGATCCACTCATGACCCATCGCGGCAAAACTGAAACATTGCGCGCGACCGGCCCGCAATTTGTTGCACAAACCGCTTGCACGCGTTTGACTTATGCCGATGCGGCGCATATAGACCGGGCTTCAAGTTTACCGGCTTAGGGGCGAATCCGCGTGCCACGGCCATAGCATCTGGAGACGGAGCGATGAAACGCACCTTTCAACCCTCGAACCGTGTTCGCAAGAACCGCCACGGTTTTCGCGCGCGCATGGCGACCAAAGCTGGCCGCAAGATCCTGAATGCACGCCGCGCCCGTGGCCGGAAGTCGCTCAGCGCATAAAACCGCTATCGGTTCGGATTCGGAAATGACACCGCCGGAGGCCCCCACGGATGGCAGCGCCAGCCGAGAGGACTCGCCTCCGGCGGTTTCCGCTTGCCTGCACACCCTCCGCAAAAGGGCCGACTTCTTACGGGCCGCACGGGCGACACGGCAGGGGTCCCCGGGCATGATGGTACAGGCACGCAAGCGCGACGAAGGTGAAGCGGCGAGCGATGACCTGCCCGACATACGCGTAGGATTTACCTGCTCGAAAAAGGTTGGCAACGCGGTTGCGCGCAATCGCGCCAAACGCCGCCTGCGCGAGGTCGCGCGGTTGGAATTGCCCGTACATGGACGGCCCGGCTGGGACTATGTCCTGATCGGAAGGCGAGACGTGACCGCCGAACGCTCCTTCGAGCGGTTGCGCGCCGATCTGGTGCGTGCGCTCGAAAAGCTGCACGCGGCGTCATCATGAGCCCG
>JAABTI010000110.1 GCA_011389955.1 Paracoccaceae bacterium
GGTGGTGTTTGCCGTGGTGCCTATTGCGCGAAATGGCAGGCGGCCTCGGTGCCGTTTGCCAGGGTGCGCAGCTCGGGGCGCTCGGCCCGGCAGCGCGCCTCGGCCATCGGACAGCGTGGCGCGAAGGGGCAGCCGGGGGGCATGTTGACCGGATCAGGCAATTCGCCGGGATCGCGCAGGTTTTCGAAAGAGCCCCCTTCGATCTTGGGGATCGCATCGAGCAGCAACCGCGTATAGGGGTGCTTGGGTGCGGCGAACAGCGTTTCGGTTTCGGCCAGTTCCATCACCCGGCCCAGATACATCACGGCGACGCGGGTGCCGAAATGTTCGACGACGGACAGGTCGTGGGTGATGAAAAGGTAGGTCAGCCCACGCTCGGCCTGAAGATCGTTGAGCAGGTTGAGAATCTGCGCCTGGATAGACACATCGAGCGCCGAAATCGGTTCATCCGCGACGATGAAGGCGGGATTGGTCACGAGCGCGCGGGCGATGGCGATGCGTTGCCGCTGGCCGCCGGAGAACTCGTGCGGCAGCTTGCGCTGCCAGGATGGGTCGCAGCCGGTCGCCGCAAGAACGTCCTCGACCTGCGCGCGCACCTCTGGGCCGGATTTTTCCGGCATGAGATGGCGGATGGGTTCCGCCAGTGTCTCGAACACGTTGCGCCTCGGGTTGAGCGAGGCATAGGGGTTCTGAAACACCATCTGCATGTCGCGGCGAATGGGTTTGCGCGTGCTCTCGTCCATCTGGTCGATGCGTTGGCCGTTGAAGAATACTTCCCCCGCGGTCGGCGGCTGAAGGCCCATGATGGTCCGGCCCAGGGTGGTCTTGCCACAGCCGGACTCGCCCACGACGCAAAACGACTCGCCCGGTCGAATGGAAATATCGACCGTGTTGAGCGCGTGCAGCACGGGCTTGTGCCTGGAAAGGAAATGGGTGGGAAGCGGGAAGCGGACCTCGATCCCCTTCGTCTCGACTATGGCGTCGGTCATGAGGCGGCCTCGGTCTGATCGATCGGATGGAAGCAGGCGTGGCCATGCTCGAGCGGCGGAACCTGCGCCTTGCACAACTCGGTCGCGCGTTCACACCGCGGATGGTATGCGCAGCCCGGTGGCAACGCGGTGATCGGCGGCATCGATCCCGGGATCTGATACAGCCGCGTCCCACGCCCGGCGAACTGGGGCAGGGCCTTGAGCAAGCCCGCGGAATACGGATGGTGCGGGGCCTGGATGATCTGTTGGGTGGGGCCCGTTTCCACGCACAGACCCGCGTACATTATCATGATCCGTTCGGTGACCTCTGCCACGATGCCAAGGTCATGCGTAATCAGGATAAGCGCGACATCCTTCTCGCGGCACAGCTTGAGGATAAGGGCCATGATCTCGGCCTGGATGGTCACGTCAAGCGCGGTCGTCGGCTCGTCCGCGATAATAAGCTCGGGGTCGGTCAGCAGCGCAATGGCGATGACGACGCGCTGGCGCAACCCGCCCGAGAGTTCGTGCGGATACGCGCCCAGCCGGCTTTCGGCGGAAGGTATCGCGACCTCCTTGAGCTTGGCGATGCACAGCTTGCGCGCCGCCGCATCGGAAATCTTGCGGTGCGCCTTGAGCGTTTCGACCATCTGCGTGCCGATGGTCAGCACCGGGTTGAGCGTGACCATGGGATCCTGGAAGATCATCGAGATGCGGTTGCCGCGGATGCCGCGAATGTCGCGTTCCGACAACTCCAGCAGGTTCTCGCCATGAAAGGCGACGCTTCCCTGCGAGACACGTCCCGGTTCGGCGATGAGATTGAGGATGGAGAAGGCCAGCATGGATTTGCCCGCGCCGGATTCGCCCACGACGCCCAGGCGCTCGCCCTTTTCCAGCTTCAGGCTGACGCCTCGCAGCGCCTCGACCTCGGCCTTCTTGCCCTTTGGAAATGCGACGTGCAGGTCTTCGATTTCGAGCATCGCCATCAGTCGTCTCCCCGGCGCAGTTTGGGATTGAGCACATCGCGCAGCCAGTCGCCCAACAGGTTGAGCGCCAGGATCAGCATCACCAGCACGATGGCCGGATAAAGGGTGATCCACCACGACCCCGAGAAGATGAATTCGAAACCCGAGCGGATCAGCGAACCGAGCGACGGGCGATCCGTCGGCATGCCGAGCCCGAGGAAGGAAAGCGCGGCTTCGGTCATGATCGCCTCGGCGACCTGGATCGTCGAGATGACGAGCACCGGCGTCAGCGTGTTGGGCAGGATATGTTTCCACATGATCCTGCGCGGAGGCAGCCCGATGACGCGGGCGGCATCGACATATTCCTTGTTCTTCTCGCCCAGGACGGACGAGCGCACGGTGCGCGCGAACTTGGGCCATTCCGCCACCCCGATGATCACGATCAGCATGAAGATGGCGTAATCGGCATAGGTGTTGGCGTCGAACGCAGCCTGGAAGAGGGCCAGCACGATGATGGCGATCATGAGCGTGGAAAGCGACATCTGGATATCGGCCAGCCGCATCAGGAAGGCATCGATCCAGCCGCCGCGATACCCCGCGACAAGGCCCAGCGTGACGCCAAGAACCCCCTGGACGATCACCGCGCCCACACCGATCAGCAGCGAGATGCCGGTGCCGTACATGATGGTGGAAAGCACCCCGCGCCCCTGGGCATCGGTGCCCAGCGGGAACCGCTCGTCGCCGCCAACTCTCCAGCTGGGGGGCATTTCGCTGTCCATGATGTCCAGTTGCATCAGGTCATAGGGGTTTTGCGGCGCGAGAAACGGCGCGAATATCGCCATCAGCACCAGAAACAGCAACACCGTGCCGGCGACGATGGCAACCGGGTCCGACAGGAAGCGCGTGATGAAGCCCTTGAGTGAGATCATGACTTCGCTCCCGGTAGCTTCACCATCGGGTTGATGAGCGTGTAAAGGAAATCGACCAGCGTGTTGACCACGACGAAGATCAGACCGACGACAATGATGTAGGCGATGATCAGGGGTGTATCGACACGGTTGACGGCCTCCAGGAACAGGAACCCCATTCCGGGCCATTGAAAGACGGTTTCCGTCAGGATGGTATAGGCGATCAGCGTGCCGATCATCAGGCCGCCGACCGTCACCACGGGCAGCAGCGTGTTGCGAAAGGCGTGCACATAACGGACGCGGGACGTGCTAAGACCCTTGGCCTTGGCGAAGCGCACGTAATCGGTGCTCATCGTCTCCATCATCTCGGCACGGATCAGGCGGATGAAAAGTGGCAGCATGATCGAGCTGAGCGTGACCGAGGGCAGGATCAGATGGCTGAGGCCCTCCCATGTGAGCAGCCCGGTTTCCCATCCCCAGGGCAGCTCCACCGTGTCGCCGCGCCCGAAGGCGGGCAGCCAGCCCAGTTCCACCCCGAACAGCCAGACCATGCCGATGGCGGTGAGAAAGACGGGCACCGAGATACCCACGATCGAGGCAGACATTATGAACCGCGTGATCCAGCTGTCGCGGTGAATGGCGCAATAGATGCCCGCGGGAATCGACAGCGACAAGAAGATGAACACGGCGCCGAGAACCAGCTCGAAGGTCGCGGGAAACTTGTCCATGATCACGTCCAGCGCCGGGCGCTTGAAGAAGTAGGACGTGCCCAGGTCGCCTTGCACGGCGTTGCCCAGAAAGCGGAAATACTGCACGAAGAACGGGTCGTTCAGGCCCATTTCCTCGCGCATCAGGTCGCGCTCTTCTTCGGATACGGATTGCCCGACAAGTTCGCGCAGCGGATCGCCGAGGTTGTCCTGAATGGAAAACCCGATCAGCGAGATGACGAACATCACGATCACAGCCTGAACGCTGCGGCGGAGAAGGAAGGCTAGGATATGCATGGGGTCTTTCGATTCGTCAGGCGGGCCGATCGGACCGGCCCGCCTGTATCACATCACTGCTCGATCACAAGATCGCCCAGATAGGGAAAGTTCATCACGTTGACGACGTCCTCGATCATCACGTCATCGCGCGCGCCCCAGGCCAGATCCTGCCAGTGGAACGGGATGAAGGCGGCCTCTTCATACAGGATCGCTTCGACACGCTGTAGCATTTCCGCGCGCTTTTCGGGGTCCGTTTCGGTCAGCGAGGCGATGGTCAGTGCGTCCACTTCGGCGTTCGAGTAGTTGCCCGAGTTGTACTGCCCGCGGCCGGTGTCGGCATCCGGCGTCATGGTCAGGAACTCGTTGAAGTTGGCGCTGTCCTCGGTGTCCGAATGCCAGCCGATCATCATGATGTCGGCCGCGCGTTCGTCGAACTTGGGCCAGTACTGCGCCTTGGGCATGGTGGTCAGGTCGATGTCGACTCCGATCTTGGCAAGCATCGCCGCGGCGGCTTCGCAGATCTTGAAATCGTTCACGTAACGGTTGTTGGGGCACATCATTGTCGCCTCGAACCCGTCCGCGTAACCTGCTTCCTTCATCAGCTCCTGTGCCCGGGCCACATCATAACGGGGCTCCAGGTTGGGGTTGTGACCCACGTAGCCTTCGGGCGACTGCTGCGCCGCGACCGTGCCGAAGCCCTTCATGATCTTCTGCACGATGCCTTCGTTGTTGATGGCATAGGCAATGGCCTGGCGCACCATGGGGTTGGCCAGCGCCTCGTGACGCTCCTGGTTCATTTGCAGCGTGATGGTCCGGGTGCCGGTCATCGTCACCAGCTTGGTGTCGGGATCGTTGTCGATCCGCTGCAGATCCGTGGGCGGCACCGGCGCGATGAAGTCCACATCGCCCGAAAGCAGGGCGGCCACACGCGTGGGCGCTTCCTTGATCGGGGTCAGGACAGCGGTCTGTACGTTGCCGGGGCTGCTTTCGTCCCAGTAGTCCGGGTTGCGTTCGAAAACCACCTTGACGCCCTGCTCGCGGTCCTCGACCGTGAACGGACCGGTGCCCGAGACGTTGCGGCTGGCGAAGCTGTTGCCATGCTTGGCGATCTCGGCGCCGCCTTCCTCGTAGAACGCCTTGTCCATCGGGAAGACATAGGTCGCGGTGTGCAGCACCAGCGGGTTCGCGCCGTCGGTCTTGATTTCGACGGTGTCCTCGTCAACGACCTCGGCCGAGGTCCAGCTGGAAAAGACGCCCTTGAAGTCCGGCGAGGATTTCAGCCGCTCGATGGTCCAGACCACGTCTTCGGCGGTCATCTCGTTGCCGGAGTGAAAGGTCACGCCGTCGCGCAGGTGAAAGCGCATCGTGGTCTCGTCGATTCGCTCCCAGCTTTCGGCAAGGCGCGGGTCAAAGCCCAGATCCTTGTTCCAGCGTACCAGCGGGTCGAAAACCATGTGCGACAGTTGCAGCGTGCCGCCCGAAAGTTGCTCATGCGGATCGAGCGACACCGGGTCCGCGTCATAGGCGAAGTTGAGGGTCTGGGCAGGGGCGGCTGTGCCCACGCCAAGCACCACCGCCGTCGCGGTTGCAAGTGTACGTAATGTAATCATCAAGTTCTCCCTGGAGTTTCGGGTCGTTGCCCGCTTCGGTCGCGGGCAGCCCATCATGCGCGACAGGGTGTCGCAATTGGCGGGCCGTTTAAAGGATGACGCAGGTGGACCTTTTTGGCGTCACCGGGGAAACCCGACCGGGATGATGCCCGTCGGCTGACTTTCGCCGGGCGGGGCGGTGGCCCGTGGTCCCCGTGTCAGGCCGCCAGTCGCGGTGCGCGCCCGGAAATTGCGAATTCTTGCTGAATGCCGGTTGAGTTGCTTTTAATTTCTGATATTCGAGAAATATGGAAAAAGATGTGCCCTCCCGACTCGCCACGCTCGGCCATGCGCAGCGCCTTGCGATCTTTCGATTGCTCATGCGCCGCTATCCCGACCGGGTGCGTGCGGGCGAGTTGTCGGACGCGCTGGGCATCAAGCCCTCGACATTATCGGCCTACCTGTCGTCATTGATGCAGGTCGGGCTGGTGACGCAGGAACGGGTCGGAACGTCCTTGCTGTATGCGCCGGACATGGCCGAACTGCGCCGCAC
>JAABTI010000111.1 GCA_011389955.1 Paracoccaceae bacterium
GGCTCAGTTTCCGGATTGTTTCGTCCTTCCTATGGTATTCACGGGCGATTAGCTCAGCGGTAGAGCACTTCGTTGACATCGAAGGGGTCACTGGTTCAATCCCAGTATCGCCCACCATGATTTCACTGCCCCACTCAAGGGGCGCCCGCAATCCAAGGCGCAAGGCCCGCGCCGCGACAGACAGGAGATGACCATGAAGGTCAAGAACTCGCTCCGCTCGCTGAAGAACCGGCACCGTGATTGCCGTGTCGTGCGCCGCAAAGGCCGCGTCTACGTGATCAACAAGACGCAGCGTCGTTTCAAGGCTCGCCAAGGCTGAACAACGCGGAAATCCGTTCAACAGGCCGTCGCCCCCGGGGCGGCGGCCTTTCGCCGTGTGCGAGGTCGTTATTTCGTCGGTAAACTGTCTGTATAAGCCGCTGCCGTACCGTCATGCCCCTGACACATGCGCAGGGCAACAAGGCGCCGAGGAACAATCACCGTGACGGGACACAATGGACCAAACCGACAACGAGCATGATCCCTTTGCCACTATCGACCGCAGGCTGCATGCCGCGTCCGCCAAGCTGACCCAGGGTCTTTCGCCCAACGCCACGGTGGCGGCATGGGCGGATTGGATGGGGCACCTCGCCGCCGCGCCGGGACGACAAATGGCTCTGTCGATGCGCGCGGCCGAAAACATGGCGGCAGTGATCCGTGACAGCGCCCTGGGCGCGCATGCCAAGGACTCGCCGTTCAAACCCGCCCGAACCGATCACCGGTTCAGGCATGAAGGTTGGGCCCGTCCCCCGTTTCGCGCCTTTGCCCAATCCCACCTCGCGGTGCAGGACTGGTGGCAGGCGGCCGCCTCGGATCTGCCGGGCGTTCAGCCGCGCAGCGCCGAGCGCGTGCGCTTCATGCTACGGCAGATGCTGGACTCGGTGGCACCATCGAACCTGCCCGCGTTCAACCCCGAAATAATCGAGGCCGCGACCGACAGCCACGGCGGCACCCTGTGGCGGGGCACCGCGCACTGGATGCGCGACGGCGGCGCCATGGGCACGAACACCCGGCCCGGCGCCGATACCGGCACCGCGCATCTTGGCCGCGACGTTGCACGCACCGAGGGGCAGGTTGTGTTCCGGAATCACCTGTTCGAGCTGATTCAGTACGCCCCGCAAACCGGCGCCGTTCATCCCGAGCCCGTCCTGATCGTACCGGCCTGGATCATGAAATATTACATTCTGGACCTGAGCGCCGAAAACTCGCTCATCAACTGGCTGGTGGGACAGGGGCACACGGTGTTCTGCATGAGCTGGCTCAATCCCACCGCCGAACAAGCCGACCTGTCGCTTGACGATTACCGCCGCGACGGGGTGATGGCCGCCCTGGACGCGGTCACCCGGATCGTGCCGGATACGCCGGTGCATGGCTGCGGCTACTGTCTGGGCGGCACGATCCTGTCGATCGCTGCGGCGGCGATGGCGCGTGACGGCGATAACCGCCTGGGGTCCCTGACGCTGCTGGCGGCGCAAACCGATTTCAGCGAGGCGGGCGAGTTGCTGCTGTTCCTGGACGAAAGCCAGCTTGCCTTTCTCGAGGACATGATGACCGAGCAAGGCACGCTTGACGGGTCTCAAATGGCCAGCGCTTTCAGGGCGCTGAGGTCCGAGGACCTGATCTGGACGCGCGCAGTGCGCCGCTATTTCATGGGCGAGGATGACCAGAGCGCCGACATCGCGCTGTGGAATGCCGATACCACGCGCATGCCGGCAAGGATGCATTCGCAATACCTGCGCAGCCTGTTCCTTGAAAACCGGCTCAGTGCGGGTCGCTTCGCGGTGGACGGGCGAGTCGTGGCGTTGCGCGACATCCGAGTGCCGATTTTCGCGCTCGGCACGGAAACCGATCACATCGCGCCATGGCATTCGGTCTACAAGATATCGCTGTTCACCAATGACGCGGTGACTTTTTGTCTTACCAGCGGCGGCCATAACGGCGGCGTCGTCAGCCCGCCGGGCCACCCGCACAGGCATCATCGCCTTGGTCACCGCGATGCCGGGGCGCTGTATCAGGATCCCGATGCATGGTTCGACGCGCACGCGCCTGAAGACGGGTCATGGTGGCCGCAGTGGCAGAAATGGCTGGCCAGCCACAGCGGCGCCCCGGTCGCGCCGCCGCCGATGGGCAACGCCGATGCCGGCCTTGCGCCGCTTTGCGCGGCGCCGGGCGATTACGTGCGCGTGCGCTGAGCCGCCTTACTCGTAGCTGCGGCGGTCTTCGATCACCTTGCCATCATTGGGCAACGTGCCGGGCGTAACCAGTTCGACCTCGCCCTTGAGCTTGAGCACGTCACGGACGCTGTCGGCATAATCCCCGGCTTGACCGCCCGGCGCCTCGATCTGCACGATCATCACGTCCATCTCGCCGGCGCGCGTTGCGATCACGCGGGCGCGGGTGATTTCGTCGTGGCGCGCGACCAGCTCGGCCACCTGCTCGGGGCGCACGAACATGCCCTTGATCTTGGTCGTCTGATCGGCGCGGCCCATCCAGCCCTTGATCCGCATGTTGGTCCGGCCACAGGGGCTGGTGCCTTCCAGCACGGCGCTCAGATCCCCGGTGGCGAAACGGATCAGCGGGTAGTCGGGGTTGAGCGTCGTGACCACGACCTCGCCCACCTGGCCCGGCGCAACCGGGTCGCCGGTGCCGGGGGTCACGATCTCCACGATAACGTGCTCGTCGACGATCATGCCCTCCATCGCCTCGGATTCGTAGGCGATGTTGCCCAGATCCGCGGTGGCATAGCATTGCAGACAGGTGATCCCGCGATCCGCGTATTCCTGGCGCAACGACGGGAACAGGGCGCCGCCGCCAACCGCGGCGCGGGTGATGGCAAGGGACACGCCCATCTCGTCGGCCTTGTCGAGGATCATTTTCAGGTAGTCGGGTGTTCCGGCATAAGCGGTGACGCCGATATCCGCAGCCGCGCGCACCTGAAGCTCGGTCTGGCCCGTGCCCGCGGGCAGGACGGCCGCGTCGACCGCCCGCGCGCCCGATTCGAAGATCATGCCGGCAGGCGTCAGGTGGTAGCCGAAACAGTTTTGCACGATATCGTCCCGGCCAATGCCGCAGGCGTGCAGGAAACGGCCCATCCGCCACCAGTCATGCGCGCCGCCGCCCGGTTCATAGATCGGACCGGGAGACTGGAAAACATGCGCAAAGCCGCTGGCCGGGCGCGTTGTCAGCCCGCCGAAGGGCCCCGCCCGAGCCTGAGCCTTGCCGAGATCGGACTTGCGCAGAACCGGCAGGTCGGCCAGCGCCGCGGCGCTGGTAATCCCGGCCGGATCGACGTTGTCGAGGAAGCCGTGATATCCGGGCAGATCCTTGGCGCGGGCGATCTGGGCTGGCAACTCTCGGGCAATCGCGGTGGCACGGTCCCGCGAGGAGCGCGCTTCCAATTCATCAAAATAGTGGCTCATACGAAGCACTCTTTCAAAAAGGGGGCAGGCAGATTCAGGTGGGTTCGGGCGGCGGCGCGGTCAGCTCAGCCAGCGCTTGCGGCGGCGGTAGCTGCGCACATCACGGAAACTCTTGCGGCCTTCGTCCGACATGCCGAGGTAGAATTCCTTGACGTCGGGGTTTTCGCGCAGCTCGTCCGCCGGGCCGTCCATCACCACGCGCCCGGATTCCAGGATGTACCCGTAATGCGCAAAGCGCAGCGCGACATTGGTGTTCTGCTCGGCCAAAAGGAAGGTATTGCCCTCGTTTTCGTTGAGGCTTTTGACGATGCCGAAAATCTCTTCCACCAACTGCGGCGCAAGGCCCATGCTGGGCTCGTCCAGCAAAATCATGGTGGGCCGGGACATCAGGGCGCGCCCGATGGCGACCATTTGTTGTTCGCCGCCGGAGGTATAGCCGGCCTGACTCTTGCGCCGCTCGCGCAGGCGCGGGAAATACTCGTAGACCATTTCGAGATCCGCGTTGATGGCGGCCTTGCCATCCTTGCGGGTATAGGCACCGGTCATGAGGTTGTCCTCGACCGTGAGATGCTCGAAGCAGTGGCGGCCTTCCATGACCTGCACGACGCCCTTCTCGACCAAGTCGGTCGGCGTCTGGTCCTGGATGCTCTCGGAAAGGTACTTGATGTTTCCCTTGGTAACCTCGCCGCGCTCGGAATGGAGAAGGTTCGAAATGGCCTTGAGGGTGGTTGTCTTGCCCGCGCCGTTACCGCCGAGAAGCGCCGTAATGCCACCCTTGGGGACCTTGAGGCTGACACCCTTGAGCACGAGGATCACGTGATTGTAGATCACCTCGATGTTGTTGACCTCGAGAAGGTTCTCGTCTGTACGACCGGCATCCAGCATGGGGTTCTCTTTCCAGATCTGTATGGGTGATCCCGGCCGCTGGGACGCGGCCGGGAGTCTTGTCAGCTATCAGTTACAGCCAGGCTCGATGTTGTTTTCCTCGGCATAAGCCATCGAGTCCGCTTCGATCAGCGGTGCCAGAACTTCCTGATCCGACTGGAAGTAGTCGGTAATCATGTTCCACTCACCGGCCGTGGCATCCCACTGCGCAACGGCGCCATAGCCGTTACCACCGTGGTTTTCGCAGGTGACCGTGAATTCCGGCCCGAAGGCAGGCAGGCCAAGATCGGCCATCTTCTCTTCGGTCATTTCCAGCGCTTCCATGCCATCACGCATCATTTCCGGCGTGATGTTTGCAGTGTCATGGATGCCCTGCGCGGTCTTTGCTGCTTCGGCTGCCAACATCGCGGCATACATACCGCGGTTGTAGAGCACGGTCCCGACCTGATCGCCGGCGCCGGCTGCCATGCCCGCGTCGATGACGTATTCCTGCAGGTCATCATAAAGCGGGTAGTCGGTGCCGAAATTGTGGAAGGTCAGCGCCTTGTAGCCGTCGGCGCCCTCGCCTGCCGGCTTCACGTCGTTCTCGGACCCGGACCACCAGATACCGATGAAGTCCTCCATCGGGTAGCGAATGTTCACCGCTTCCTGGATCGCGACCTGGTTCATGACACCCCAGCCCCACATGATCACATTGTCGGGCCGTTCACGACGAATCTGCAACCACTGCGACTTCTGTTCCTGTCCGGGATGGTCCACGGGCAGGAGCATCAGCTCGTAGCCGTGCTTTTCCGCCAGTTTTTCGAGCGTGCGGATCGGCTCCTTGCCGTAGGCCGAGTTGTGATAGACCAGCGCGATCTTCTTGTCGCTGATGTCGCCATCGTTGACGTCGAGGATGTGCTTGATCGCGTGCGACGCGCCGTCCCAGTAGTTGGCCGGGTAGTTGAAGATGTAGCGGAACACTTCGCCGTTCTTGGCCGAGGTGCGGCCATAGCCCATCGAGTGCATCGGGATGCCGTCGGCGGTGACCTTGGGGATCAGCTGGTAGGTGATACCGGTCGAAAGCGGTTGATAGACCAGGGAACCTTCGCCCTTGGTCGCCTCGTAGCATTCGACACCCTTTTCGGTGTTGTAGCCGGTTTCGCATTCGATCAGGCGGATCGGCTCTCCGCCGATGCCGCCATCACGCTCGTTCAGCAAGGTGAAGTAGTCCGCGTAGCCATCCGCGAACGGGATGCCGTTCGCCGCGTAAGGCCCTGTGCGATAGGACAGTGACGGGAACACGAGTTCCGCCATTGCCGGGGCTGCGGCCATCATCGTGGCGGCAGCGGCAGTGATAAGTTTCAATTTCATCGGGTATATCCTCCCTTGGTTTTTTTCCGATGGTGATATCAGGGTTTCCCCCGAACGGTTGCCTGTCCCGCGATCAGTGCGGGAACGGCCATAGTCTCAGTTTTTCCTTGGTCACCCGCCAAAGCTGCGCAAGGCCATGCGGTTCAGCGACAAGGAAGGTGATGATAAGTCCGCCGACGATCACAAGTTCCAGGTGCGCCGCCAGATCGGTTGGCCACCCCAGACCACCGAC
>JAABTI010000112.1 GCA_011389955.1 Paracoccaceae bacterium
TGGCGCGAGAATGCCATCGGTATGTACTGCTCGCCTGATGCGATCAGGTGAATGATGCTGGCGAGGGATCGGAACGACTGACTCTTTGGCACATAGCCTTTGACGCCGAGTTCAAACGCTTGCCAAACGAAATCGCGCGACACGTTGCCAGAGAAGAGAGCCACGCCGCCGCCCTTGTTGGCCTCGACCACATCACGCACGCCCTTCAGGCCATCCATGCCGGGCATGTTCACATCCAGCAGCACCACGTCAAAAGAGCTTGCCTTGCGGATTTGCTCGAGGGTGCTGCCGAGGTCGTTGCTTGTCACCACATTTCCGCCAATGTCGCTATTCAGCGCCACGCTCAGGGTTTCGGTAACCATGTGATGATCGTCCGCAATGAGTAGGGACAGAGGGTCTTGAGATGTCATTATACTTGTTCGCCTGTCTTGCACGTCACCATCCCGGGTGACTGTTCTGAGATACGCACCTTGCGTTCAATCGGACCAAAGAAAACCCGGGCAATCCCTATAAGCAGGAATTCATACTTAAGTCCGCATCTGGTCATACTTTCGATACCTGTTCTGATCCCGTGTGTCTGATAGAAGGCCAAGGGTTGATTTGTGGAAATATCGAGGAAAACGCCTTGCTGAACGTGTCAGGAAAGCCGGGGTCGCTTCCGCGCCGCAGATTTCTGCGCTGGGGGCTGGGCCTTGCCATGGCCCCCGTGGCCGCCGCAGGCGTGTCGACTGCCGAAGCGTCCACGATCCTGCGGGTTTCCGGTGATGTTGCGGATGCGCCAGTGACGTTTTCCGACGCGGAGCTGATGGCCCTTCCGCAGATCAGCTGGAAAACCTCGACGATCTGGACCAAGGAGGTCACCGAGTTCTCGGGGCCCTCGCTGGAAACGCTACTGCTTCATGTGGGGGCGGGTGACGGCGATGCAGAGTTGAGAGCGTTGAACGACTACTCGGTGACGATGCCCCGTGAGCTGGTGAAGTCGGGTGCGCCGATGGTGGCAACCCGCATCAATGGCGCCCCTTTCCCGGTCCGCAGGCGCGGTCCGCTGTGGGTGGTTTTCCCCTATGATGCGGATGTGCGTTTTCAAACCGAGATAATCTACGCCCTGAGTATATGGCAGCTCTCTGAAATCACCGTGCTATGAGCTTTGCGTCAACTGATCGGTTCCGACACATGACCAAGGCAATGTCGGAAACCGTCCGGGCATACGCGCCGCGCGTGACAGGCGCTATCATCGTTGCCTCGGTCTTTTTCCTGTTGGCGATTGCGGCCAGCCTGTACCAGCGGCTGGAGCGGATAAACGCCGCCGAGTCCGACAACCTGATCTGGGTATTCGCACAACTTGAAGTGGATGCGAGCAATCTGGACCTTGCAGCGGCCGAACTTGTCCATGCCGCGGGTGAACCGCAATACGCCGACATGCAGACAGATCTGCGTCATGCGTTCGACATCTATTACAGCCGTGTCCTGATCGCGGAAAGCGCGATGACGCACCTGGCCCACAATCCCGACGCGGTGCCCCTTTTTTCCCGGGTGCAGGGGGCGCGCGACCGGCTGGACAAGGTCATTTACCGAAATGACCCCAAGAGCCGCCAGGACCTTGTCGCCTTGCGCGACATGACCCGGTCAAACAGGGCCCTTGCGCGCGAACTGGCAGTCGCGTCGTTGCAGGATTCGGTGCGGCAATCCGCGGCCGAGCGCCAGAGCCAGAAGAACACTCTTATCGCCTACCTGGCGGTGACCACCGCGCTGATCGCCGTGATGGCGCTCTCTCTTGCGATCGTCTATTACCTGTCGCACAAGCTCAAGATCCGCACGACGGAACTGACGCGGCTGGCGGCCAACCTGAGCAAGATGATCGAGGCGGCGAACGACGCGATCATCGTCACCGACCGGGGCGGTTGCATCATCCAGTACAACCACTCGGCCGAGCGTATCTTCGGCCATGCGCGCAGCGATGCCATCGGCGCGCGGTTGTCCGAGCTGACAATTCCGTCTCGGCATCGCCCGCGTCACGACCAGGGCATGCGCATCTACCAAGCCACCGGGCGCAGCGGCGTCATCAACGGCGAGCGCACGGTTCTTCCCGCGATCAACGCGAAAGGACAGGAGTTTCCCTGCGAAGTGTCGGTCGTCTCGGACTCCGACATCGACGGCAACCCGATATACGTCTCGTTCGTTCGCGATATATCCGAGCGGCTTGAGGCCGAGCGCAAGCTGGATGCGGCCTTGCAGCAGGCGCGCCGGGATGCGGCGGCCAAGAGCCGCTTTCTCGCGGTCATGAGCCACGAGATGCGCACACCGCTGCACGGCATGATCGCGTCGCTGGGGATGATCGACGACACTCGGGTGTCCGCCAAGGATCGCGAACTGATACAGACCGCGCGCGCGTGCAGTCGCGATGCGCTGGAACAGATCGAGGATATCCTGGATATCGCGCGCCAGGAGGCATCGGGAGACTACCAGCGCCCCCAGACCGTGTTCGCGCCCACGCGGGCTGCATCAGAGCTTATCGCATCGCTCAAGCCGCGTGCGGACGAGGCGGGCACGGTCCTTCGCTTGTCGGCGCCCGATGCCGCCGCCCCGCGAGAATTCTCGGGTGATGCCCGCAGCTTTCGCCGCGGATTACAGAACCTGGCAGTCAACGCGCTCAAGTTCACCCGGGAAGGTGTGGTCGAAATCGCGTTGCGCATTGTCAGCGACGATGGCCAGAAGACCACCCTGCATGTCGAAGTTTCCGACACCGGATGTGGCATCCCGGTGGCTGAACAGGACCGGATATTCGAAGACTTCGAGACGTCCGGGCATCACGAAGGCACCGGCTTGGGACTTGGCATAATGCGGCGCTGCATCGAGCGCATGGGCGGCACCCACGGCATGCACAGCGTCGTCGGAAAGGGCAGCGATTTCTGGTTCGAGGTAACGCTGGACAACGCGCCGCAGCCCCATGCCCCGGCGCCAATCGGCCACGATGGTCACGACGTCGATCGCGGCGAATTCTTCGGGATGTGCGTTCTGGTTGTCGACGACAACCCGGTGAACCTGTCGCTGATGGAAGAAATGCTTGCGCGGCTCGGCTGCCGCGTCACGACCGCACATGACGGCATGACGGCCGTCAACCACGCCCGCGAGACCGAGTTCGACCTGGTGCTGCTCGATATCAACATGCCTTACATGGACGGCATAGAGACCGCCGCCGAGATCAAGCGCACAGGCTGTTGCGCGAATGCCATATTCATTGCGGTGACAGCCATGGCCACCGGCGAAGACAGGCAAAGACTGCTGGAAATCGGCATCGAGGACATTGTCACCAAACCGCTTGGCCCCGCCGAATTGACCCGTCGCCTGGGCGAAATCATGCACGCACGCGCAGCGGGCGCGGCGCACGTTGCCGGCGGTGCAGCGATCGCGCAGAGCCCAGAGGGCATGTGCCGGGATCTGTGCGATGCCGTCGGGCCGGATGTGGCCGGCCGGTTCGCCGAGGCGATACAGGCTGACGTCGAGGCCGTCATCACCAGCATGGCCGGGGACGAAAAGGATGAAAGCGGTGGTGATCTGGCTGGTCTGGCGCACCGCGCGGCCGGCTCGGCGGCGGTTGCGGGCATGACGGACCTGCGCGATGCCCTGATCGAGATCGAAACTGCGGCCCGTGCCGGGCAACACCCCGGGCTTGAAGAGAAAATTCCTGATCTGCGCCGGCATCTTCTGCCGCTCGCGGCGATAGGATAGGCAGGCGCGGCTGTCTTTGCCTTGTCCGCATCCCGCCGTTTCCCGCCATTCCCTCTGTCCGGCTTCGACGGCGTGATACCTGCCCGTCGGTGACACGCCGCCGAAGCTGCGTGTTTCATCGGCATGTGGCGCGCAAATGGCGCAGGTCGTGAAGGTGCCCGCCGACCATGGGCGACATCGCCGGGGGCGCGAGGTGTTGACCCACGTCACCGGACGCGACATCCTCATTGCCAAACGGCGGCGCGGGCCGCGTCGGACCGGTCAAGCGGATCGCATTGGAACCGCGAGGTCGCAGCGAGGAGTTGGCGGGCGTCCGGACGCCGAGATCAACGCGTTGCGCGCAGGGTCGCCGACGGCAACAGCAGCAATTGCTGCAAGACGCCCGCAGCATATAGGGGGAGGCCGACATCATGAAACAGATCGCGAGCAGACTTTGCGCGATGGCAATCGCGTGCGGGATGGCCGGTGCGACCCCTGCCGCCGCTGCGGACGAGAACGTCATGATCGTGTTCGACGGGTCGAATTCCATGTGGGGCCAGATCGATGGCGTGGCCAAGATCGAGATCGCCAGGGGCGTGATGGAAAACCTTTTGGGCGAGTGGACCGAAACCCGCCAGGTCGGGTTGATGGCTTATGGCCATCGCCGCCGCGGTGACTGCTCCGATATCGAAACGCTGGTCGCGCCGGGGGCCGACACGCGCGCGGGAATCCTCGAACGGATCGGGGCGATCACCCCCACCGGCAAGACACCCCTGACCAGCGCGGTCGAACAGGCCGCCAACACCCTGTCCTACACGGATAGGCCGGCCACCGTGGTGCTGATCTCCGACGGGCTCGAGAGTTGCGACCGCGATCCCTGCGCGGTGTCCGAGACACTTGCGCGGGCCGGGGTCGGGTTCACGGCGCATGTGGTGGGCTTCGGCATCGGCGTCGAAGACGCCAGCGCGCTGTCCTGCATCGCCGACAATACCGGCGGGCAGTATCTGTCGGCGGGTAATGCCGATGAACTGGGCGACGCGTTGAGCGCCGTGGGAACGGCTGTGGCCGCGTCCCCGGAACCCGAACCCGAACCGGAACCGGAACAGCAGGTCACGTTGCAGGGGCCGGAACAGGCGCTGGCGGGATCGGCGTTCGAGGTGTCCTGGGCGCCATCGTTCGAGCCGCGCGACTACATCACCATCGTCCCGATGGGCGCGGACGAGGGAACGTACACTGACTACATCCGCGCCAAGGACGGGTCGAGCGGCACCTTGCGCGCGCCCGGCGACACCGGCCTGTACGAATTGCGCTATGTCAGCACCGTGACCGACGAGACCCTGGGCCGCGCAGCGATCGAGATCACCGAGCCCGAGGTGACGGTAAGCGCGCCGGACAGCGCGCTGGCCGGGTCTGCCTTCGAGGTGGAGTGGACCGGCAATGTTTATCACCGCGACTACGTCACCATCGTGCCCATGGGGGCGGAGGAAGGGGCCTACACCGACTATGCCCGTGTGGGTGACAAGAGCGCGGACAAGCTCAAGGCCCCGGCCGACACCGGCATGTACGAAGTCCGCTACGTGCTGGATGAGGGCAAGCGCACGATGGCCAGCACCACGATCGAGATCACCGAGCCCGAGGTGACGGTAAGCGCGCCGGACAGCGCGCTGGCCGGGTCTGCCTTCGAGGTGGAGTGGACCGGCAATGTTTATCACCGCGACTACGTCACCATCGTGCCCATGGGGGCGGAGGAAGGGGCCTATACCGACTATGCCCGTGTGGGTGACAAGAGCGGGGACAAGCTCAAGGCCCCGGCCGACACCGGCATGTACGAAGTCCGCTACGTGCTGGATGAGGGCAAGCGCACGATGGCCAGCACCACGATCGAGATCACCGAGCCCGAGGTGACGGTAAGCGCGCCGGACAGCGCGTTGGCCGGGTCTGCCTTCGAGGTGGAG
>JAABTI010000113.1 GCA_011389955.1 Paracoccaceae bacterium
AATTTCTGGAAGCTGATCGAGCGCTGGAAGATCACCTTCATCATCACCGTGCCGACGGCCGTAAGCGCGCTGATGCAGCGCCCGGTGGACGCGGACGTCTCCAGCGTGAAGACCGCGTTTTCCGGCTCGGCGCCGATGCCGCTGGAGCTGTTCCGCCGCTTCGAGAAGGCCAGCGGCGTGACCATTGTTGAGGGTTACGGCTTGACCGAGGCGACCTGCCTGGTCAGCGTCAACCCGGTGGATGGCGAGAAGAAGGTCGGCTCGGTCGGGGTGCGGTTTCCCTACACCGATGTCAGGATCTATCGCGAGAAGGACGGAAAGCCGGTGGAATGTGAGGTTGACGAAGTGGGCGAGATCTGTGTCTCGAACCCCGGCGTGAACGCGCCGGCCACCTATACCGAGGCTGACAAGAACAAGAAACTTTACTATTACGAGAACTACCTGCGCACTGGCGACCTCGGTCGGATGGATGCGGATGGTTACCTGTGGATCACCGGTCGCGCCAAGGATCTCATCATTCGTGGCGGTCACAACATTGATCCGGCCGATATCGAGGATGCACTGTTGTCGCACCCCGAGGTGGCCTTTGTTGGGGCGATCGGGCAGCCCGATGCGCATGCCGGCGAAGTGCCCTGCGCCTATGTCGAGCTGATCGATGGGGGCACGGTGACCCCGGAGCAGTTGATGGAGCACGCGAAGGTTCACGTGCACGAGCGCGCCGCCTACCCCAAGCATATCGGGGTGCTGGACGAGCTGCCCAAGACCGCGGTGGGCAAGGTGTTCAAGCCCGAGTTGCGCAAGCTGGCGATCCGGCGCGTGTATAACGCCGCTCTGAAGGAGGCAGGCCTGGCCGCGCAGGTGTTCGAGGTGGTCGATGACAAGAGGCGCGGACTGGTCGCGCGGGTGGCCAAGACGGGCGACGTGGATGGCGACAGTGTGGGGCATGTTCTGGGAGGCTACACACGCCCGTGGGAATGGGCTGAAGGACAGGGATGAGCGCGGGGCAGCTGCGCCCGGCTCAGACCTTGTCGTGGATGCTGAGCTCGCCCACGGTAAGGACCGGGGAGGCATCTATCTCCTCTGCGTCGAGCATTCCCGCCAGCCGTTCGAGAACCGAGACCATCATCGCCTGTTCCCAATCCTCCATTGATTCGAATTGCTGCACATAGCGTTGTTGCAGCGGATCGGGGGCATCATCGACCTTGGCGTGGCCCTCGGGCGTGACCAGGAGGTTGGTTTGCCGCCGGTCCGTTTCCGAGCGTTGCCGGGTCAGCAGCCCCTTGCGTTCAAGCTTGTTGATGAGGGCGGTGATGGTGGCCTGGGTCACGCCCATCCGGTCGGACAGGTCCTTGGGGGTCGAGCGGTCGCTTTCCGCTACGATTTGCAGCACGCGCAACTGCACCGCCGTAAGCCCGGCCTCCTTGGCCAATCTGCGCCCGTACAACTCGGTGGCGCGCAAAATGCGGCGAAGCGCGATCAGGCTTTTGTCGGTGCGATCCATGTGGTCTCCGGTTTTTAGTGAACTTCCATGTTTTGCAGGGTTTCGGCATGGCTTTCAATATTTTTGACACAGTCCGCTGCTGAAGGGCGCCGCCCACGCCATGAATGTTAGCCATACGAAACAGTATTCGGACTTGATTATGTGTCATGCTAAGCAAATATCCATGAAAATAAGGAGGTAAGCGGTCGTTCTCTAAAAAGTAGTTAGATACTTGAAAAAATGTGGGCCGCCTCTTATACTTAGTCAAGCGAAACAATATGAGGGCCGCATTCGATGCGTGACTTTGTTGAAAAAGAGAACAGTGATTCCATCACGTTCCGCGAACCCAGCGGGACTGACGGTGCCGCGGTCTGGGAGTTGATCCGTGAGAGCAAGCCGCTCGACGAGAACTCCATGTACTGCAACCTGATCCAGTGCGATCACTTTGCGGAAACCTGCGTGATTGCTGAACTCGATGGAGAGATCGTCGGTTGGATTTCGGCCTATATCAAGCCGGGTGAGCCGGAAACGGTATTCGTCTGGCAGGTCGCAGTGTCCGAGACCGCCCGCGGTATGGGCGTCGGCAGCCGCATGCTGACCGAGTTGCTGGAGCGCGAAGCGTGCCGAGACGTGACCACCCTGCAGACCACGATCACCCGCTCGAACAAAGCCAGTTGGGCGCTGTTCTCGCGCTTTTGCGACCGTGTGGACGGTGACATGGATCACGAGCCGCACTTTACCCGCGAAGAGCATTTCGAGGGCGCCGCGGCGACCGAACACCTGGTCACCATCGACCTTGCTGCCGAGGGCTTGAAGAAGGCGGCCTGATCGGCCCTTTCCCGGCCGGCGCGGCGGATGAGCCGCCGCGCTGCCCCCTCGCACACAAACTTTCCCAAACAAAAGGTAATATCATGTCGACTGACACGTCAGCCGAAACCAATATCTTCATGCGCCGCGAATCCGAGGCACGCAGCTACTGCCGCAGCTTTGATACGGTGTTCACTTCTGCGCAAGGGTCGGAAATGACCGATACGCAGGGCCGCAATTATATCGACTTCCTGGCGGGGTGTTCCTCGCTCAACTACGGGCACAACGACCCGGACATGAAACAGGCACTGATCGACCATGTGATGGCCGATGGCATCGCGCACGGGTTGGACATGTACACCGATACCAAGGCGCGGTTCCTGGAAACCTTCGAGAACCTGATCCTGCGCCCGCGCGGGATGGATCACAAGGTGATGATGACCGGCCCCACCGGCACCAACGCCGTCGAGGCGGCGATGAAGCTGGCCCGCAAGGTGACGGGGCGCAAGAACATCATTGCGTTCACCAACGGTTTCCACGGCATGACGCTGGGCGCGCTGGCCGCGACCGCCAATGCCGGCAAGCGCGCCGGTAGCGGTGATGTGACCCTGTCGGATGTCACGCGCATGCCCTTCGAAGGTGCTTTCGGCGAGAATGTCGATACCTTGGCCATCATCGAGGCGATGCTGGACAATCCGTCCAGCGGTATCGATGCGCCGGCGGCCTTCCTGGTAGAGCCGGTGCAGGGCGAGGGCGGGTTGAATGCCGCGTCCAAGGAATGGATGCAAGGCATCGCGCGGATCGCCAAGAAGCACGGTGCGCTGCTGATCGCCGACGATATCCAGGCGGGTTGTGGCCGCACCGGCGGGTTCTTCAGCTTCGAAGAGTTCGGCATCGAGCCGGACATGATCCCGCTGGCCAAGAGCCTGTCGGGCATGGGGCTGCCCTTCGCGGCGCTGCTGCTGAAGCCGGAACTGGACATATGGAAACCTGCCGAACACAATGGCACCTTCCGGGGTAACACCCACGCCTTCGTAACGGCGCGTGTCGCGCTTGAGAAATTCTGGGCCGACGATGCGTTCCAGAAGGATGTCACGCGCAAGGCCGGGCTGTTGGAGAAGCGCCTGGGGGAGATCGCCGGCCATATTCCGGGCGCCAGCCTGAAGGGCCGGGGCATGATGCGCGGGATCGATGTCGGCTCTGGGGAGCTGGCCTCGGATATCTGCGCCGCCTGCTTCGAGCAGGGGCTGATAATCGAAACTTCGGGCGCACATGACGAGGTAGTCAAGGTGTTGGCACCGCTGACCACCCCGGACGCGCTCATGGAACGCGGGCTGGACATCCTGGCGGCTGCCGTCGCCAAGAGCGTCTCGCCAAAAACAATTGCTGCGGAGTAAGACAGACATGATCGTGCGTGACTTCAACGACCTGACCAACACAGACCGCACCGTTTCGGATGCGCAGTGGACATCCGTGCGGATGCTGCTGGCCGATGACGGGATGGGTTTCTCGTTCCACATAACCTTTCTCGAGGCCGGATCGGAACACACGTTCCACTACAAGAACCACTTCGAGAGCGTGTATTGCATGCAGGGCAAGGGATCGATCACCGACCTGGCCACCGGCGAGACCCACGAGATCAAGCCGGGCGTCATGTATGCGCTCAACGAACATGACAAGCACACGCTGCGCGCGGACGAGGAACTCGTCATGGCCTGCTGCTTCAATCCGCCCGTGACGGGCCATGAAGTGCACCAGGCCGATGGCTCTTATGCCGCCGCAGAAGATGCATGAACTAGAGGAGCGCCGGGAGCCTTCGTGCCGCGGCGAGTGATCATTGAACTATACCAATCATACAGTCGAAAAGATCGGCGGCACCTCGATGAGCCGCGTGAACGAGCTTGTCGATACGCTCTTCGTGGGCAATCGTGAGCCCTCCGATATCTACAACCGGATTTTCGTGGTATCGGCCTTTGCCGGTATCACGAACCTGTTGCTGGAGCACAAGAAGACCGGCAAGCCGGGTGTTTACGCACTGTTCACCAGCGCCGATGACGATCACGGCTGGATGGATGCGCTGAACCGGGTCGCGCAGGCGATGTCCGAGGCGCATAACCAGGTGCTGGACAGCAATGCTGACCAGCGCGAAGCCGACGATTTCATCCGCGAGCGGATCGAGGGCGCGCGTTCGTGCCTGATCGATTTGCAGCGGCTGTGTTCCTACGGCCACTTCCGCCTGAGCCAGCACATGGAGATCATCCGCGAGTTGCTGTCGGGGCTGGGCGAGGCGCATTCGGCCTTCGTCACCACACTGCTGCTGCGGCGCGCGGGCGTCGAGGCGCGTTTCATCGATCTGTCAGGCTGGCGCGACGAGCGCGAGATGGATCTTGACGAGCGTATCCGCGACGGGTTCGACGGCGCGGACCCCGCCGACGAGATATTGATCACGACCGGTTACGCGCAGTGCCGCGAAGGTCTGATGCAGGAATTCGATCGCGGATATTCCGAGGTGACCTTCAGCCGGATCGCGGCGCTGACCGGCGCGCGCGAGGCAATCATCCACAAGGAATTCCATCTGTCCTCGGCCGACCCCAAGCAGGTGGGGGAGGGCGCCGTGCGAAAGCTGGGTCACACCAACTACGACGTGGCTGACCAACTGTCGAACATGGGAATGGAGGCGATCCACCCGCGCGCGGCCAAGACCCTGCGCCAGGCCAGCGTGCCGCTGCGCGTGACCAACGCGTTCGAACCGCATGACCCCGGCACTCTGATCGACGAAAACCCGGCGGAGGCCCCGGCGGCGGAGATCGTGACTGGGCTGGACGTTCACGCGCTGGAACTGTTCGAACAGGACATGGTGGGCGTGAAGGGGTATGACGCGCGTATTCTGGAGGTTCTGACACGGCATAACGTGCGTATCGTGTCGAAAACATCGAACGCCAATACCATCACCCATTTCGTGGAGGCACCACTCAAGATCATGCGCCGGGTGGAGCGTGACCTGCACGCGTCCTATCCGTCGGCGGATGTGACGGTGCGCGCGCTGTCGCTGGCTTCGGTTATCGGGCGCGACCTGAAGGGGCTTCGCGTGCTTAGCCGCGGCATGACCGCGCTGGAAGAGAATGGCATCGAAGCGCTGTCGGCGCAGCAGACGCCGCGCATGGTAGATGTGCAGTTCGTGGTGCAGCGCGACGATCTCGACGAGGCGATCCGCACCTTGCACGGGCTGTTCTTCGCCGAGGAGACCGGCAGGGCCACAGAGAGCGAGACCCCACGCGCAGTTGCGGCGGCCTGATCCAAGACCCGGCGATGTGGCTGCATCTCGCCGGGTTTCACTCTTTCAT
>JAABTI010000114.1 GCA_011389955.1 Paracoccaceae bacterium
AGCCGCACCGATACCGTTGGCCCCGCGCCCGTTGGCGGCGGGTCTGCGCGCCCTGCCCCTTTTTCCTCTGGCGGCGCCGCTCAGCGTGCTGATGCGGCGGCTGATTGCCGCACATCCCGGCCTGATCGAGCGGCTTGGTGCGCACGGTGCGTGCCGGTTCGCCATCAACCCCATTGACCTGCCGCTGGTGCTGCTGCTCGATCCTGCGCAGGCACGGATCACCGTGCATCGCCACGCGCCCGCGGCCGCGCAGGTGCGTATCGCCGGGCCGCTGGCGGCGTTGCTGGGACTGGTGCATGGGACGTGGGACGGAGACGCGCTGTTTTTCTCACGCGACCTGGTGATCGAGGGCGATACCGGCGCAGCGCTGGCGTTGCGCAACGCGATCGACGATGCAGAGCTGGACCTTGGCGCCGAGATCGCAGCGCTTGCGGGTCCGATGGAGGGGCGGCTGGCACCGCTGATCGCACTGACCGAGCGATTGACGCGGCTGCCCCTGCGGCGCGCGGAAGGGGTGTGAGCAATGGAATTGGTCTGCCCGGCCGGAACCCCCGCCGCGCTGCGTGCCGCCGTGGCGGCGGGGGCGCATACCGTCTATTGCGGCTATGCCGATGACACCAATGCGCGCAATTTTCCGGGGCTGAACTTCTCGCGCGCGGAAATGGAACAGGCGATTGCGCACGCCCATGACCAAGGGGCGAAGGTTTTGGTAGCGATCAACACCTTTCCGCGTGCCGGCGATCCGGGTCCGTGGCACGCCGCCGTGGCCGATGCCGCGGCTGCGGGCGCCGACGCGGTAATCCTGGCCGATACCGGCCTTATGGCGCATGTGGCCCAGCATCATCCCGACCTGCGCCGGCATCTTTCGGTCCAGGCGGCCGCCGCCAACCCCGACGCCATCAATTTCTACGCCGAGGCATTCGGGGTGAAGCGCGTGGTTCTGCCCAGGGTGTTGAGCGTGCAGGAGATCACCGCGATCAACCGCGAGATCGACGTGGAAACCGAGGTATTCGTGTTCGGCGGGCTGTGCGTGATGGCCGAGGGGCGCTGTTCGATGTCCTCTTACGCGACCGGACAATCGCCCAACATGAACGGCGTCTGTTCGCCCGCCAGCCATGTCAGCTATGACGAGGAGGACGGTACGCTTGCGGCGCGGCTGGGGGGATTCACGATCCACCGTTCCGGACGGGGCGAACCCGCCCCCTACCCGACCCTGTGCAAGGGGTGCTTCACCTCAGACGGGCGAACCGGACACGCGTTCGAAGATCCCGGCAGCCTCGATGCATCGCAGCTCATTCCGCGACTCGCCAAGGCAGGGGTCAGTGCGCTCAAGATCGAGGGGCGGCAACGCTCGCGCGCCTATGTAGGCCAGGTAGTGCGCGCCTTTCGCGCGGCCACGGACGCATTGAAGGCCGGGCGGCCGATCCCGCCAGGGACGTTATCGGCGCTGACCGAGGGACAGAGCGCCACCACCGGCGCCTATGCCAAGACATGGAGATGAGCGGTTGGAACTGACGGTAGGCCCCATCCAGTTTTTCTGGCGCGGCGCAGCGTTGCGCGATTTCTATGCGCGGCTGGCCGACGAGGCACCGGTGGATCGCGTCGTTCTGGGGGAACTGGTATGCTCCAAGCGCTTGCCGTTCTACCGGACCGAGATCCCGCAGGCGATAGAGCGGCTACAGGCGGCGGGCAAGCAGGTGGTGCTGACATCCTTGGCGCTCATCACCCTGAAGCGCGAGCGCAAGCTAACGGCCGAACTGGTGGACATGGGCCTTGAAATCGAGGTCAACGACCTGACAGCGTTGGCATATCTGCCCGAAGGGGCGGCGTTCAGCATCGGGCCGCTCGTCAACACCTACAACGAGGGCACGGCAGCATGGCTGCATGCGCGTGGGGCGGCGCGTATCTGCCTTCCACCGGAGTTGCCGTCCATCTCGGTCGCGGCGATCACTGCGACCTGCCCCGCGCCAATAGAAGTTTGGGGCTGGGGACGGTTGCCACTGGCGATCTCGGGGCGGTGTTATCACGCGCGGTTGCATGACCGGGCCAAGGACAATTGCCATTTCATCTGCGACGCAGACCCGGATGGGCGCACGGTGGATACGCTGGATGGCCAGAAATTCCTGGCGGTCAACGGGGTGCAAACCCTGTCGGCGGCCTGCGCCAACGCGACGCACCAGGTGACGGAACTTCGCGATGCGGGGGTATCGTCACTGCGTCTGTCGCCGCAATCGCAGGGATTCATGAGGCTGTGCAGCGATTTCCGCGCACTTCTGGACGGTCGGAGCACCGCCGAGGCAGTGTCGCGTCGCGCCTTGCCCCACGCCCCCGGAGGCACATATTGCGACGGCTTCCTGACCGGCGACAGCGGCGTTGCGTGGTCGCAGTCCGGGTATGGCCCCGCCTGAGCCGGACCAGACGCACCGGGCGGAGCGTTCGGGAACGGCGCGGATTCTCAGTCCATGCGCTCCAGCGCGCTCAGCGTGTCGAGCCAAAGGCGCCGCGCGCCTGCGAGCGCCTCGGAGACGTCGGTTTCACCATCCGCCAGCAGGCGCGCCACCGCGTGCTCCAGCCGCTGGTGCAGGGCCCGCGCACCCAGTGTCGCCGCCGCCCCGGCCAGATGATGCGCCGAATGCGCCGCGCGCGCCGCGCTCAGCCCCGCCAGCGACTGTCGGTCGCGTAGCAGTGCGTCGCCCTCATCGCGGAACCCTGCAAGCACATCACGCAGTCGGTCGGGCGACAGGACCGCGTGCAGACTATCGAGCACAGGCAGATCGAGGAGCGGCGCGGGCGCGTCCTGCGGGGGCGCCGGGGGCCGATCCGGACCGCCGTGCAGGCCCACCAGCAGGTTCGCGCGCAACACCGGCTTGGTGATAACGGCATCCACCCCCGCTGCGCGGCAAGCCGCGTCATCATTTTCGATTGAATGCGCCGTGACCAGGACGATCCTCACATCGCTGCACGGCCCACCGGAAGCGCGGATCGCGCGGGTAGCATCAAGCCCGTCCATGCCGGGCATGCCAAGATCCGTCAAAATCGCGTCGAAAGGAGTATCCATCGCGGCGCCGATGGCGGCGTGACCAGTCTTGGCCTCTTGCACGTGGTGACCTTCGGCTTCGAGTTGGCGGCGCAGGACGAACCTGTTGACCGCGTTATCGTCAACGATCAGGATATCCATCTAGGGCGCGCCGATCTGCCCGAGGGCACCGGCCCGGGCCATGCTGATATGCCGATGTCGCCAAGAGCGACGCTGCACCGGCGGTTCCACAGAAACCATAATGATGGCACCCACCACTTCCCTGCGCACATGATCCACTCCCGCGCCCCGCGCCACCGGACAAGCCGGCGGCGCTTTCAATCGGAAGGGTAACGCCAGATCTCGATCCGGTCCAGTTGCCAGACGCTTTGCATTCATGATCAGGATAACCCGTCGCGCCCCGCCATAGCCCCGTGCCCCCCATCGGCGCGGCAACGGTGCCGCCAGCATGCGCGCATCCGGGGTGAGTCGCATGCCGTCAGGATCAATCACAGATCGCATTGAAAGATTTGCGCACACGCCGCGAGATATGCCTTGTGCATGCCGCTGCGGCACAAAGCCCCACAACCTATGGGTTTGGGCGCTATCAGACCCTCGTGGCGGGCACGGCACTGGTAAATTGTCGGGGTTCGAAATATTCTTGCCGAAAACATGAGCAGGTGGACAAGAAAAATGGAACAAATCGGACAGGCGCAAGAAACAAGGGACCAGCGCATGCCCTCCCCCTCGACAATGCCGCGCCTGCTGATCGCGGATGACCATGACCTGGTGCGTGAAACGCTTTCCGATTACCTCGCCAATGCCGGTGGCATGGAAATCGCACAAGCGAACTGCCTTGAAACGGCATTGGACCAGATCCGCCATGAAGGCCCCTTCGATCTCGTGCTGCTGGACTTCACCATGCCGGAAATGTCGCTGCCCGACGGGTTGACGCAAGCGCTTGCGCTGAATGCGCCGGGGCCGGTGGCGTTGATCACGGGCACAGCGCCGGACGTGATGGGGCGGCGTGCGCTGGATTGCGGCGCGGCCGGCTTCCTGCCCAAGACGATGGCCCCCGCCGCGCTGCTGGCGGCCATTCGCAGCATCCTTAGCGGCGGCACCCACGCCCCTGAAGAGGTGATGCAAGCAGATGTGCACCCCCTTTCCCGGCACAGCCTGACGCCACGCGAACGCGAGGTTCTGCAACGTCTGTGCGAGGCAAAGTCCAACAAGGAAATCGCGCGCGAACTAGATGTTCAGGAGGTCACGGTGAAGCTGCACGTCAAGACGCTCAGCCGCAAGCTGAACGCGCGCAACCGCACCCATGTGGCGATGATCGCACGGGATCTGGACCTGCTCTGAGGCAGTCCGTATCGAACAGACGCGCGCGGGGCTCGCAGCCGCAACCGGGACAGACGATGCAACACCGTGGGCAACCCGGATGACGGAACAGGCGTAAAGCCGGCCAAATCGACGGCATTTCCGGGTGATGGCGGGCCTAACGGGAGAAAGCTCGAACCAGCTTTTTCAGGTCCTTGAAGAATGGCAGCACCATCTCGCATCGATAGACGCTAAGCGTCCGAGGTGCGGTCATGACGAATTCGCGCCATAAATTCAATGAGATAGCGAAGCCAAAGGCGGAGAAACCGAAGTACCCGCCGCCCTTCTCGCTGCGCCTGACATATGAGGAACGGGCGCGGCTGGATGCCGAAAGGGGCGATAAACCCCTTGCTGCCTATATCCGAGAGCGGTTGTTCGGCGATGATGCTGCACCGCGCAAACGGCGCGGCAATAGCCCTGTTCAGGACAAGGAAGCCCTTGGCCGCGTCATGGGCGCGCTTGGACAGTCGCGCCTGTCAGCGAACCTGAACCAGCTTGCCAAAGCGGTGAACACAGGCTCGCTGCCTGTCACGCCTGAAACAGAGGCGGAGATCAAGGAAGCCTGCCGCGAAGTCTCGGACATTCGTGATGCTCTCATGCGGGCGCTCGGCAAAGTGCCAGGGGGCGAACCATGATCCTGAAGGCTAAAGAACGCGGCAACGCCCCGCAGCTTGCCCGCTATCTGCTGGCGATGCGGGACAATGATCATGTCGAGTTGCATGACGTGCGCGGTTTCATCAGTGATGATCTGGTCGAGGCGTTCGGGGAAGCCGATGCGATTGCGCGGGGAACGCGCTGCGAAAAGCATCTGTTCTCGATGAGCTTCAATCCGCCCGAAGGGGCGCATGCGTCCATCGAGGATTTCGAGAAGGCCATCGAACAAGTCGAAGACAAGCTCGGCTTGGAAGGTCAGCCCCGCGCCATCGTCTTCCATGAGAAGGACGGACGGCGACACGCTCATGCCGTCTGGTCGCGGATCGACAGCGAGCGGATGCGGGCGATCAACTTGAACCACTACAAAATCAAGCTGCGCGATGTGTCGCGCCAGCTCTACCTAAAGCACGGCTGGGCGATGCCGCGCGGCCTAGAAGATCGACGCTTGCGCGAT
>JAABTI010000115.1 GCA_011389955.1 Paracoccaceae bacterium
AGTTTTCATATTTCAAAGGCTGATGACAGAGCCCCACTCACGGAAATCAAGCACATCGGTGACCAATGACAGATACCCTCTCACGCCTCACCAGCACCTTCATCAAAGGCGCGAAAGGCGCCCGACACGTCCTTTCATCCATGATCGACACGTTCGCGAAATCGGAATCTGGCTCGATTCACGATCCGGAAATCCACAACGGTACCAGGCATGAACCGGTGCGCGGTTCGTTCGCCCAGCTCGATCAGAAAGCGCCGCTTGACGGTTTCGTCGTGCCCCGCAATGCATTCCAGGGGCAATACTTCGTTTGCGTTGGCGACCTGTATTGCCCCTGCCACGATATAATGGCCTGGGCGAAGCCGGTTGGCGCGGCTGCCGTCTTCGGGCGATCGCTGATGCAGGCACTCGACATGGTTCAAACCGACCAGCAAGACATCGGTGCGCTCTTTGTATGCGTGGATGACTGCGATGACCTCGCTTTATCGCTCGATACGCTCGTGGAGTTCCGGCGCAACTTCAATTCCCCGCCGGTCCTGCTGATGTCCCATGACTTTGCCCTGAACGATTTTTCCACAGAGCGGCTGGCGGTGTGTGACGCATCGCTTCGCCTACCCCTGTCGAGGACATCTTTCGGCCTGGGACTATCGAGTGCATTGGGCAACAACGAAACCCAGAACCTAAATCGTGCCCTGCCTCTGGCAGTAGCGGTGTAGCCGGGCATTCCGCGCGTTGATGCTCATTGCATGCTGTTGCCGATGGGTGTCAACGACGCGCAAAACTGTGTCCTGAAAGCCAGCCGGCGATCCACCCGCCCAAGTGCGCCTGCCAGGCGAGGCCGCCGGAAAGGAATGCGAACAACACGACGTTGGCAACGACCAGCGCCAGGACCGCCATGACGACCGGCTGCACCGAAACACCTGTTTCCCGCCGCATCCGGTAGTCCGCGGCCTGCCACTGGCCGATCAGGCCGAAAGCGGCGCCGGACGCGCCGATCATCGGAGCGGCGCTGGAAGACAGCAGTCCGAAAAAGGCTGCACCCGCGACGGCCGATAGAAACAGCACCAAAAGCGTCTTGGCCGCGCCGACTTGGGTCGAGACGGCTTTTCCCAAGGACAACAGGATGACACTGTTCAGGGCAAGGTGCATCAACCCGCCATGCAGAAAGGCATAGGTGATGAACATCAGGACGGGTTGCCCCGGGTAAGCCGGCAGTATCTCGCCGGTGAAGACCGGCTGCCAGAATGCACCGATCGCCAGGGCGGGCCACCGCAGGTTCACCGACCCCAGCATGCCGCTTTGCGAAAGACTCAGAATCAGTTCAATCGCCGCCATGATGCCGACCAGAATCCAAAGGAATCCCGGCGCACCGGACTGCGGTGAATGACTGCGCGTTTGGCGCTCTCTGGGGGATAGCAGGCTCATGACGCTTAGATAGCCCTTCGCCGCGCAAGGACCAAGACGAAATCGGGCGCGCGGAGCACCCGCGTGGCACCCAAAAACTGCGTGTAAATCAACCCAATCGGCAGATCTGTGATCGGATAACAAATCCCTTCGCGGCCCCCGTGATCGGCTAACACCGCGACAGATATCGAATGGCATGGCGGCGATATTGGGTGTCAGCGGCGGCACGAGCAAGGTGCGGTCATCGACACGGCACAGGCCACGACACGTCCCGAAAGGCAGGCCGACACCCGGGTCGAAAAACGCGAAACCTCGAATCCACGGGAGACAGACCAATGACCATCGCACCCACTCTTCGCATCGCCGCCTTCACCCTGATGATGGGCGCAGGCCTTGCCACCACCGCCGTTGCTGGCAACAACTCCGTCGTCATCGAGCAATGGGGCGCGGCCAATGCCGTAGGCGGCGCACAGTCCGGTCACGGCCAGCGCCTGTCAGTCTACCAGGATGGCTGGAGCAACACCTCGATCAATACCCAGGACGGTTATCACAACCGCAGCGTGGTCGGCCAACGCGGCCATCGCAACACCGTCGATACCGATCAGCGTGGGCGCGACAACATCGCCGGCGTCGCGCAGTTCGGCGGACACAACGAGGCCGAAGTCGATCAGCGCGGCCGCCGCAATGCGGTCGGCGTGATCCAGGCCGGCCACGGCAACAATGCGCAGACCACGCAGCGCGGCAACGGCAATGTCGCCGTGATCGTGCAGGACTGAACCGGGATGACGGGGCGGTGGCACCCACGGCGCCCCTGTCATCGCAACCAGGGAGACAAGCCATGACACTCTTCACACCTCACGCCGCCGCCCTCACAGCGACCATGCTGAGCCTCTCGGCCGCCGCGTTTGCAGCGGCAGGCGACGATGCCGGTCCCGAGCATTTGGCCGAGGACAAACCGGTTCGCTGCGAAATCGCGGTCAGCCGTGCGGGTAGCAGCCTGAGCTACCAGGCCCGCGCCCACGCCGAACACGCCGTCACGGGCGCATATCGGCTGACCATCCGAAAGCAGGGATGGACCGGCTCCGCGGTCATCGATCAATCGGGGAACTTTTCAGCTGCGCCAGATCGCCCGGCCGAACTCGGTCAGGCCACGCTCGGCGGCGACCGCGCACAATACAGCGCCAGGCTGCGGCTCGAATGGGAAGGTCGGACGCTGACCTGCACCGACCATCGCGGCACGACCGACCTTTAGGCCGATACGGCACATCCACCAGACACGCCAAGGGAGAAACGACATGAAACCCATCATCAATACATTCGCATCCTTAACGCTCACTGCCGGGCTTGCCCTGACGGGCGGGCTCGCCGCCCCGGCCCAGGCCGGCGGCAGCCTGAGCGTGGAACTTACGCCCCGCAGCGCTCAAGACAAACGCGCCATGCGCATCGGGCTGGGCATCTATGCCATCGCGCAGGGCGCCAACCAGTCGGCCAATGTCACGCAGCGCGGCGGCGGGAATGCCGCCGCCTTGGGCCAGCGCGGCAATGGAAACTACGGTGCCATCCACCAGCAAGGCGACAGCCATGACGCGTCACTGCGCCAGTCAGGCGACGCAAATGCCTATGGCATTTTTCAGTTCGGCAACGGGGCAAGCGGCCATGTCAGCCAGCGCCGCAACGGCGGGACCGGTATGCTGATCCAGTATGGCTGGAATTGAACCGCAGCATGAAGAGGGGGCGCAACCAGCGGTACGCCCCCTTTTCGCATCTGCCACCGAATCAACCATCATAGGGGCGTGGAAAGCCCGTTGTCACCAGAGGTCAACGTGGTCGCTCAGAGGCGTCGAATTCGCGCCTCGGCATAAGCGTCCTGCCCCTTCAAAGTGGTCTTTGCAGCAAGGCAATCACAGCCCCAAGCAGCAACACACCCGCGGCAGCGACAAGGCTGACACCGATGTTGTCGAACAAGTCCCCGACCAACCCGGCCCCGAAAGGCCCGAGCGTCTGCGCGAAGGCAAACACAACCGTGAACAGTCCGATGGCACGCCCCCAGCTTTCCGGGGGAAGGTTCTGGCGGGTAAAGCTGGTGACAGCCCCCGGCGCCATGAACACGGACAGACCGAACACTACGGCCGACAGCAAAAGTGCGGCGTTGTTGGGCAGCACCACAGGCAATGCAGATCCGATCGCGATGCCGGTCAGGATCAACGCAAGCGGCACGCCGGAGGCATGGCGCGCCAGGATCGGGCGCCAGACCAGCGGAGAGATGCAGATGCACAAGCCAAGGATGACCCAGACCAGCGCAATGAACCCCGCACTCGCGGTCTGTTCGGTCATCCACGCCGACAGGAACGTGAGATAGACGATGTAACCCAACCCGAACCCCGCATAGCCAGCCATTTCAGGCAGCATACGGCGCAGCGGCAACCGGGTTGCCTCGGGCAAGGGTTGTTTCGGTGGGCGCAGTTGCAACGCGGACCAAAGGCCCAAGGGCAGGAATGACATGCTGACGATACCGATCGCGATCCAGCCGATCGGCCATGCGCCGGGGCCGTATACGTCAAGCATCAGCGGCAGCGCCGCCCCGGACAGCACGATGCCCAGCCCGCCGCCGGACCCGAAGAGGATCGCAATCGCCAATGCGTTACGGCGCGGATCATCACGGAACAATCCAGCCGTCAGCGCCCCTGCGGTGGAAAAGGACATCGCCCCGAAGATGCCCGCCAGGATGCGCCACAGGGTCTGCCACCACAGCGCCGCATTAAGCCCGGTGGCCAGAAGCGCCAAGGTGGTGGTAATCAGCCCGAAGGCGAACAGGCGGGTGGGCGAAACATGCCGGATCAGCAGCATGGTCAGGACCGCCCCGGCGATATAGCCAAGCGCGTTGGCGGTGTTCAGCCACCCCGCCTGCGCGAAATTCCACTCCATCTCGGATCTCATGGCGGGCAGCAGAAGACCATAGGCAAACCGTGCAAACCCGTTGGTCACAGTCACGCCCAGTGCCAACCCCGCCAACACCAGCCACGGCCGAGACGGAACGGCGTTCATTGGCGAACGACCAGAAAGGTGGGTAACAGACGCATGCAGTTCCTCGCTATATCGGGCATCCTCCGAACAGAACGCCAATCGGAACACGCTGGCAATGGGGTGTTGCACGATCAACCCATTTTTGGCCCGGCCGATGCCGCCGGCCTATGCGATGTGCCGCGCGGGTCGCGTTCATAGACCGCCGTGGGCCAGTCACCGCACTCGGCGCGGACGGTGACGTCGAGAACCAGTTGGTTCTCTCCGCCGGTTGCCCGCGCATAATAGCCTCAAGGCTGCACCAGACTAACTGCTCGCAAGATCATAGCTCGCAAGCGCTTTGTGCAGTGCGCCGTTTGTCGCCAGAGTCGATTGATACAGCTGGAAACTACTCACGCGAAAGGGCACCCCTCGAAACGCGAGGATTTCTGCCAGCCTTTGGTAAAAATTGGATCTTTCGAATCCCGACATCATGTTTGGCAAGCGTGCAATGGTGACGTGTGGGCGAAATCGTCGCTTCTGGAATTCCACCCCGATATTCCGCAGAGATCTGGTTATGCGCTGTTCAAGCTCCAGCAGTTCGTCGCAACGGGCCACATCGGCGTAGATCACCTGTTGCGACCGTTGGTCGAAGCTACCGATACCGGCCAGTTGCAGATCGAAAGCGGGGGCTCGAATGTCTGACAAGGCCGCGTGAATATCCTCGAGCGCTTCATCGTTCTGCTCGCCAAGAAAGCTTAGCGTGAGGTGAAGGTTCTCCTCGGGAACGGGGCGACCGACCGGCAGAGCGTCTTGCAAGCGCACAAGCTCGGAGCGGGCGACTTCCGGCAGATCGATAGCTACAAAAACTCGCATGTTTGTCCTTGATGAGAATCGCGTGGCCATACCTGACAGGTCTTGACTTGCGGCGCATTTGCCCATGTTAAAGTCCTTTGACACCGCTGATGCCAAATAGGGGCGAGTTCATACATCGCGGCCGTCCCCCCGAAGATGGCCTTTGCATAGCTCCACCTATGCGCCGTTGAAGGCGGTGCTGACCTCTTCGGTCACCTCCGATACGTCGCCGCCGTA
>JAABTI010000116.1 GCA_011389955.1 Paracoccaceae bacterium
TGACCACCTCGGCATCCTGCGCCTCGTCTTCTGTGTCTTCGGATGACGACTCGTCGCGGCCGGAATGCCCGGCGTCATCGTCGTCTGTGTCCTGCGATTCGAATCTCAGCCCGAATTCGACGGACGGGTCAACGAAAGTGCGAATCGCGTCGAAAGGGATATAGAGCGGTTCGGGCGCTTCGCCGAAATTCAGGGTGATGGCGAATCCGTCTTCCGTCACCTCCAGACCGTCGAACCAGTTCTGAATCACCACGGTCATCTCGTCGGGGTAGCGAGCGCGCAGCCAGTCGGCCA
>JAABTI010000117.1 GCA_011389955.1 Paracoccaceae bacterium
ATGAAGAAATGATGCGCGCCGGGCAGGCCGTTGGCCGCCACATCCGACAGCACTGTGCGGATCAGGCCGCGCATGGCGCCATGCATAAGGTTGCCGTATTCGATGGTGCGGCTCATCTTGGTTCCATCCCCTTGTGATTGCCCCGATCATAGGGGATTCGAAGCAAAACAAAAGGGTGCTCGGGGGAAAATCCACCTTGAGAAACCCGCGGCGCGCAGCGCTATCCGATGCGTTCACCCGACAGGCAAAGCGCGACCGTGTTATCGGGCAGCAGGCCCAGTTGTTCGAAAAACGTGATGAAATCGAAGCTGTTATACGCCTCGACGATCACCGGACCATCGAACCGGGCCATGACCATGCCCCCTACCTTGAGATCGTGGCGCAGGTCGATGCTGCGCGTGTGCATGCTGGCGAAACCGGCCAGCCAGTCACCCTGTTCCACAGTCTTTTCGATGACGATGCGCGGCGGTTCGATCAATTCCTGGATCGTGGCGACGAGAAACTTGAACTCGTCGACCCCCAACGCCAGCCCGGGCACCAGGCCATCGGCGGCGGTGTCGGGGTGAAACATGTCCTCGATCGCGGCCAGATCGCCGTTTTCCCAGACGCGCGTATACCAGTCGCGCAGGATATCCGCCTTGGTCATGCTTGCCTCGCCCGGTTTTCGCCACATACGCGTAGGCTACCCGGAACATGTGAAAGATAGGTGAATCGGCGAGGGAAAATTGAAAGTGCAGGCTTCTGTTGCCAGGTGCCTGCGGACCCCGCCAGCCCTTGCTAGAGGACTGGGCTTAAGTTTCGGTTTGGTTACTGCTTACGCAGCAACGGCCACCGGAGCACGGTTGTCATTTGCAACTGTACGTTTCGGACCGATAACGGTGGTACCTCACCGGGACAAAGCTAACCCCTTTAGACGTTCGTCGATCCTGTTTCGGCCCCATGGTCCTCAAATGAAGGTATATGGTGGAGCCGCCGGGTACCGCCCCCGGGTCCGATCCGCTTATTACGGGCGCGTTTATGTCCATAGTCCCGAAGGACACACCATAGTTAGGCGCAGGCATGGCGGATGTGAAGAGGGGGCAGGCAAATATCTGCGTGCGGCTGAGTCGCAAAACGGCGTTTGCGTCGCGCATGGGCGGGTATGACACCGGCGCGCATGGCATAACGTCATGGACGGGCGATCTGACCCGGTCTGGTTTGAGCAGCCGAGCTGCGCGGGGGTAAGAATGAAGGCTATTTCACCATCGCGGCGCCTGCGCCGCACACCGTTTTCCGAAGGCGTAGAACGCGCCGGCGTCAAGGCATACACGGTCTACAACCACATGCTGCTGCCGACGGTCTTCCGATCGGTGGAGGAGGATTATCACCACCTCAAGGAGGCGGTGCAGGTCTGGGATGTGGCCTGTGAGCGGCAGGTCGAGATCCGCGGCCCCGACGCCGGTCGGTTGATGCAGATGCTGACGCCGCGTGATCTGCGCCAGATGCAGCCGGGGCAGTGCTATTACGTGCCGATCGTGGACGAGACCGGCGGCATGCTGAATGACCCCGTGGCGGTCAAGCTGGCCGAGGACCGCTGGTGGATTTCGATCGCGGACAGTGATCTGCTGTACTGGGTCAAGGGGCTGGCTTACGGTTATCGGCTGGATGTGCTGGTGGACGAGCCCGACATCTCGCCGCTGGCGGTGCAGGGCCCCAGGGCCGAGGAACTGATGGCGCGGGTGTTCGGTGATGCGGTGCGCGACATCCGCTTTTTCAGGTTTGGCCGTTTCGATTTCCGGGGCCGCGACATGGTTATCGCGCGCTCCGGTTATTCCAAGCAGGGCGGCTTCGAGATCTATGTCAACGGCAGCGACATGGGCATGCCGCTATGGAATGCGCTGATGGAGGTGGGCAATGATCTGGATGTGCAAGCGGGCGGACCGAACGTGATCGAACGGATCGAGAGCGGGCTGCTGTCCTATGGCAATGACATGACCGACGACAACACCCCGCATGAATGCTGGCTGGGGAGGTTTTGCAACACGCATAGCGCGATCGGGTGCATCGGGCGCGACGCGTTGCTGCGGGTGGCCAAGGAGGGGCCGGTGCAGCAGATCCGGCCAGTAGCGATCGACGGACCGGCCGTGCCCGTGTGCGACGAATACTGGCCATTGATGTCCAATGACCGACGTGTCGGGCGGATCAGTTCGGCGGCGTGGTCGCCCGATTTCGGCACCAACGTGGCGATCGGCATGGTGCGAGTGACGCATTGGGACGCGGGCACGCGGCTGGAGGCGCTCACGCCCGATGGCCCCCGCAACGCCGTGGTGAACGAGGCGTTCTGGAACTGACAGCGTCCCTGATTGAGATCGGCGCCGAGGGGCACTACACTGTGCGAGCACGAGGCTTGGATCGGGATGACGCGGAATGATCACGCCGGATTATTGTCGCACCATGGCGCGCTACAACGCATGGCAGAATGCCCAGATGCACGAGGCGATGCAGGGGCTGGATCACGATGCCCTTTGGCAGGAGCGCGGGGCGTTCTTCGGCTCGCTCATGGGCACGGCCAATCACCTGTTATGGGGCGACCGTATGTGGATGGCGCGGTTCGAGGGCGGCACGCCCCCGCATGAGGGGCTGTCGCAAAGCACGACATCGACCCCGGCGCTGGACGCGTGGTGGGTCGAGCGGCTTCGCCTGGACAGGCGCATGACGCTGTGGGCCAGCAAGCTGCGCCGCGTCGACCTGATCGGTGAAATGCGCTGGTATTCCGGGGCCAAGGGTAGCGAGGTCGCGGCGCCAGTCGAACGGCTGATCGTGCATATGTTCAATCATCAGACGCATCATCGCGGGCAAATCCATGCGATGCTGACCGCGGCGGGGCAGGACGCGCCTATCACCGACTTGTTCATGTTGCCAGAGGAGGGGGCGTGACGGCGTGGCTCTTGCCCGGGGACGGGAGCCGTGACACCAATTGCCCACAACCGGCCCGCCCGCATCCCGCGGGGGGCGTATAACCGCCAGACAAAGGAGACCCATCGCATGTTCAACGCGCTGATCGTGGATAAGGATGATGACGGTAAGACCCATGCCGAGGTGCGACAGATCGGGCTGGACGACCTGCCCCATGCCGAGGTGACCGTCGCGGTGGAGTATTCGACGGTGAACTACAAGGATGGCCTGTGCATCGGCCCGGGTGGCGGGCTGGTCCGGAACTATCCGCACGTGCCCGGGATCGATTTCGCCGGCACCGTCGAGCAAAGCGACGACGACCGTTACAAGCCGGGCGACAAGGTGGTTCTGACCGGCTGGCGCGTGGGCGAGGCGCATTGGGGCGGTTACTCGCAGAAGGCGCGCGTCAAGGCCGATTGGTTGGTGCCGCTGCCCGATAGCCTGGATACCCGCCAGGCGATGGCGGTGGGCACGGCGGGCTTCACCGCGATGCTGGCGGTGATGGCGCTGGAGGATCACGGCCTGGAGCCGGGGCATGGCCCGGTTCTGGTGACGGGGGCCGCGGGCGGCGTCGGCAGCGTCGCTACCGCGATACTTGCGCATCTGGGTCACGAGGTTGCCGCGGTAACCGGACGCCCCGATCAGGAGGCGTATCTGCGCGATCTGGGCGCAAGCCGGATCGTGCCGCGCGCCGATCTGGCCGAGACCGTCAAGCGGCCGCTGGAATCCGAAAACTGGACCGGCTGCGTCGATGCGGTTGGCGGCGCGATGCTGGCGCGCGTGCTGGGCCAGATGAAATACGGAGCCTCGGTCGCCGCGGTCGGGCTTGCCGGCGGGGCCTCATTGCCCGCGACGGTGGTGCCGTTCCTGCTGCGGGGGGTCAACCTTCTGGGTATCGACTCGGTCATGCAGCCCTATGACAACCGCGTGCGCGCATGGCAGCGGATCGCGCGCGATCTGCCGATGGACAAGCTCGAGACGATGGTACAACCGGCCGTCCTGTCGGATCTGCCCGAACTGGGCGCGGATATCCTCAAGGGGCAGGTGCGCGGGCGCGTCGTGGTCGATGTGAACGCCTGACCTGCGCCACCGGCATCCTCGCTTACCTAACGTCATGCGGCTTCGTGCCAGGGCGCTATTCGCGGCTTATGAGCCCGTAATAAGCCGCGTTCATGGCGCGAATGACCTCTGGCAGGTCGGAGTTGTTTGATTTCTGACACCGAACGGGATTACGCTCGTGCGACAGGAGGACGCTGCTCGGAGCCGCCGCGCAGCCCCCTTGGAAGAGCCAGACGCGCGGGCACCGTTGTCCAGGAGGCAACGGCAAGCATAATTCTCCCGCGTTCGTTTAAGGAGGGAATGACGTGTTCACCAGAATCATGACGCCGGTCGACCTGGCGCATAAGGACGAACTGGAGCGCGCCTTGCAATGTAGCGCTGACCTTGCGCGTCACTATGACGTGCCGGTCGTGTATGTGGGCGTGACTTCGGAACAGCCATCTTCGGTTGCGCATACACCCAAAGAGTACGCGGGCAAGCTCGAGGAATTCGTATCCGAGCAAACCGACAAGCACGGCATCAAGGGGTCGGCCCATGCCATGGAAGCCCACGATCCGACCACCGACCTGGACGACACGCTGCTCAAGGCAGTTGACGAAGTCGGCGCCGATCTGGTCGTGATGGCCAGCCATGTCCCCAACATCCTGGACTATATCTGGCCATCCAATGGCGGAAAGATCGCCGAGCATTCCAAGGCGTCGGTCATGGTGGTCAGGGGCTGATTGCACCGTGACAAGACGTATAACGGAAAACGCGTACAGGGAATTTTTCAATGACGGATGAAAACGAAGATCTGGGTGTCCCGGCGCCGGAGGGCGCGGCGGACATCATCGAGACCGATTACAAGATCGGTCAGGACAACATACGATCCAGCCTTGGGCCGTTCGGCTTTGACATTCACAACCCGGTGTTCATGATTTCCGGGCTGGCGGTCATCGCCTTCGTGGCCTACGCGCTGATCGCGCCGACACAGGCGGCGGACTTCTTCGGCTGGCTGCGACCAACCCTGACCAGCACTTTCGACTGGTTCTTCCTGCTATCGGCGAACATCTTCGTGTTGTTCTGCCTGTTCCTGATCGTCAGCCCCTGGGGCTCGGTCCGGCTGGGCGGAAACGAGGCGACGCCGGATTACGGCTATCTCGGCTGGTT
>JAABTI010000013.1 GCA_011389955.1 Paracoccaceae bacterium
TGTTTCCGTCAACGCCACGGCCATGTCCTCGTCCTGGTCGGTGGGCTTCTGCCTTGGCGCGCGCAACCCGGGACGCGATGGCGCAGACCTGATCACGGCCGCGCGGGCCGCCTTGGCGGATGCCAGGCGGAATGGCCCCTCGGCCATACGCGCCCATGCTGAAAACCTGCCCGCGCCACCTGCAATCAGCACGGATCTGTGCGACGATGCAGCGCATGATCTGGCAAACGGCCGATTCCGGCCCTGGTTCCAGCCTCAACTCTCGACCGATACTGGCAAGATCAGTGGCTTCGAGGCACTTGCACGGTGGCATCACCCCGTCCGGGGGATCATCCCGCCATCCGAGTTCTTGCCAGTCCTGGAGAAATCCGACAATCTCGAACGACTGGCTTATGAGATCCTGAGGCAATCGCTGGAGGCGGTGCAATACTGGGATCGCGAAGGGCTCGACGTTCCCGGTATCGCGATAAACCTCTCGGGCGCCGAACTCAGGAATCCGGCCCTTGTTGACCGCATCTCATGGGAACTGGACCGTTTCGACGTCCCACCGAAGCGCCTGACCGTCGAAGTCCTCGAAACCGTTGTCGTGCCAGCGGCAGACGACGTGGTAACGCGTAATATCAACGCCTTGGCCAAACTTGGTTGCGCGATAGACCTTGACGACTTCGGAACCGGGCATGCTTCGATTGCGTCGCTGCGCAGGTTTGCTGTGACGCGAATCAAGATTGACCGCTCCTTCGTCACCAAGGTGGACCGGGACCCCGAGCAACAACGCATGATTGCTGCCATTCTCACCATGGCCGACCAGCTCAACCTGGACACCCTGGCGGAAGGCGTGGAAACCACGGGCGAACACGCGGTGCTGGCACAGCTCGGATGCCGCTTCGTACAGGGATTCGGCATCGCCCGACCGATGCCGCTTGACCAGACCAGCAATTGGATCAGGCATCACGAACGCAAACTGGGCCAACCGACCGATATCGGCCGGGCAACCGGGTGAATCCCGGCGCAACGCCGCGCCAAAGCCCCTTGTTTTTCGATATTCCGCTTGACGTTTGGTGGCACACTCTGTTGAACCGGCCTGACCTTGGACAGGACAGGTAGCACCCGAAATGGATGACCAAAACAAAAACCTCATTCTTGCAACGGCGCTCAGTTTTGCAGTCATTCTGATCTGGTTTGTCCTGTTTCCACCGCCGGAACCCGCGCCGACCGACCCGAACGCGCCGGCCGAAAGCACACAAAGCGATACCCCCGCAGCCCAAGCCCCCGCCAGCATGCCATCGGCGCCAGCCGACAGCACCGCGGCAACCGGGACGCAGGATGTGGCCACCGCACAGGACGCGCCGCGCGTCGAGATCGACACCCCGCGTGTTTCCGGCTCTATTTCGTTGATCGGAGGCCGGGTCGATCAGCTTTCGCTCAAGGACTATCGCAAGACGCTGGAGCCTGACTCGGAAATCGTTGACGTCCTGTCACCGCTTGGCACCGAAAACCCCTATTACGCGCTGTATGGCTGGGCGCCCGGAGCCGGTGTCACGCTGGACCAGGTGCCAGGCGCGAACACGCGCTGGCAGGTCCAGAGCGGCGATGTTCTCACGCAGAGATCGCCTGTCACGCTGGTATGGGACAATGGTAACGGCCTGATTTTCAAGCGCGTCATCGAGATCGACGGCGACTTCATGTTCTCGGTGACGCAAACGGTTGAAAACAAGGGCAACCAAACCGCAACGCTGGCGCCTTACGGTATCCTGACCCGTCACGGCGAACCCGCGAACCTGAAGAATTTCTTCATCCTGCACGAAGGCCTGATCGCCATGTCCGATGGCGAACTGACCGAAATCGATTATTCGGACATGCCGGACTTCTCCTATAATGACCGCGAAGGCGCGCGCGCCGATGTCACGCAGGTCAATGAAAACGGCTGGATCGGCTTCACCGATCACTACTGGATGTCGACCCTGATCCCGGAGCCGGGTACACCGTTCAAGGCCGTCGCGAAATACGACAAGAGCGGAGACACCTACCAGACCGAAGCGGTTCTGCCCACGCGGACGGTGGCGCCGGGTGAATTGGCCACGGCCAAGACGCGACTGTTCGCCGGCGCCAAGGAATGGGCGACCATACGAGAGTACGAAAACCGTGGCGGCGTGCAGAAGTTTCTCGATTCCATCGACTGGGGCTGGTTCTTCTTCCTGACCAAGCCGATTTTCGCGGTTCTGCACTGGCTCAACGCGACTATGGCAGACATGGGGATCGCTGGCAGCATGGGCTGGGCCATCATTGGACTGACCCTGCTGATCAAGGCGGTCCTGTTCCCGCTCGCCTACAAATCCTATGCCTCCATGGCGAAGATGAAAGAACTTCAGCCAAAGATGGAGGAAATCAAGAAGACCGCAGGGGATGACCGCCAGAAGCTCCAGCAAGAGATGATGGCGCTTTACAAGAAGGAAAAGGTCAACCCGGCCTCGGGTTGCTTGCCGATCCTGCTTCAGATTCCGATCTTCTTTTCGCTCTACAAAGTGATTTTCGTCACGCTTGAATTGCGGCACGCACCCTGGATCGGATGGTTGCGTGATCTGAGTGCCCCGGACCCGTCCTCGATTCTCAATCTCTTCGGTCTGCTGCCTTACGCGCCGCCGGACCCGAACTCGATCCTGGCGATTCTGTCCCTGGGCGTTCTGCCAATCCTGCTGGGTGTCTCGATGTTCCTTCAGCAAAAGCTGAACCCGGCACCAACGGACAAGACTCAGGCGATGATCTTTGCCTGGATGCCGTGGGTTTTCATGTTCATGCTGGGCCAATTCGCCAGCGGCCTTGTCCTGTACTGGATCGCGAACAACACCATCACGTTCACGCAACAGTACCTGATCATGCGCAGCCACGGCTACAAGCCCAACGTGTTCGGCAATATCATTGAGAGCTTTCGCAAGAAATCCGGCGAGGACAAGGAATGATCCTCCGCAGCGTTCAGCTTCTTGCCACAGGAAGGTGGTAGATGGACCTGTCCTTCCCGCTTGTTGCCGAACCTGACCCGGAGACCGCCGAGGCGGGCAGGATCCTGTTCGCCGGGCAGACCGATTTTCTCAAGGGTGTCGTGGCCATGTCCGGCTTGCCGCCGGCCGACCGTATCGAAGTGTGCTTTGCCGGCCGTTCCAATGTGGGCAAGTCAAGCCTTATCAATGCCTTGACCGGTCGAAAGGGACTGGCCCGCGCGTCGAACACACCCGGACGCACACAGGAGATCAACTTTTTCACTCTCGCCGACAGCCACTATCTCGTGGATCTGCCCGGATATGGATACGCAAATGCACCAGTCGCGGTCGTGGAAAAATGGCAGCGCCTTCTGAAACAGTATCTCTCCGGGCGGCAGACCTTGCGACGCGCTTTCGTGCTGATTGACACGCGCCACGGCGTGAAGGCGGTCGACAATGAAATTCTGAACCTCCTCGATAGCTCGGCGGTGACGTTCCAAGTCGTCCTGACCAAGGCTGACAAGGTGAAACAAGCAGATCGCGATGCCGTACTGGCGCAAGTGCGGGCGGCGCTGGCCAAGCACCCGGCGGCATTTCCGGAAATCGTGATGACCTCCAGCGAAAAGGGTTTCGGCATCGCGGCGCTGCGCAGCATCATCGCCACGATGACCTGAGCGCCCTTGGCAGTGTGCGCGCGACCCGGTAACACGGGATGCGCCCCCCGAAGGAACTAGGGATGAAAACGCAACAGATGAATCGCGACTGGATAGCCACCGCCCGGACCCTTTCCGAGGCCTTGCCCTACCTGCAGCGCTATGCCGGTGCGATCGTGGTGATCAAGTTCGGCGGCCATGCCATGGGCGACGACGCCGCAATGGAGACGTTCGCGCGTGACATCGTCCTGATGCGCCAGGTCGGGGTCAACCCGGTGCTGGTTCACGGCGGCGGGCCGATGATCAATGCTATGCTCGATCAATTGAAGATCCAATCGCATTTCGTGGACGGCAAGCGCGTTACAGATCAGGCAACCATGGATGTTGTCGAGATGGTGCTGTCAGGCCGCGTCAACAAGCGGATCGTGCAGGCCATCAACGATCAGGGCGGCAACGCGATCGGACTGTCGGGCAAGGATTCCCACCTGATCACCTGCGATCAGACAGACCCGCGTCTTGGCCTTGTCGGCACGCCATCCGAAATCGACCCCTCGCTGCTGCTTACGTTGTTCGACGCAGGAATAATCCCGGTGATCGCTCCTTTGGGCGCGGGACGGCATGGCGAAACATTCAACATAAACGGGGACACCGCCGCGGGCGCCATAGCCGCCGCGCTGCAAGCCGACCGACTGTTGCTGCTGACCGACGTGGCCGGTGTCAAGAACGCCGAGGGCGAGGTGATGACCGATCTCACCGCCGACCAGATCCGCCAGATGACCGATCAGGGCATTATCGCCGGAGGTATGATACCCAAGACGGAAACCGCGCTCGCCGCGATCGAAGGCGGGGTTCGTGCCGTTGTCATCCTCGACGGGCGCGCACCCAACTGCACCTTGCTGGAGTTGTTCACCGAACACGGCGCCGGGTCGTTGATCCGCAAGAGCTTTGACTAGCCCATGAGCACGGGCCGGCTTCACACGCTGCACGAAGCGGCGCAGTCGCACGGTTTGATGGTGATGGGCGGGTTCCATCCGCACATCGGCGATCACGTCCCCCATGGCGCGGGCACGCTCATGATGCTTGGGCCGGAGCCGCGAGCCTTCTGGCCAATGTTCACGCAAAGCCCCGAATTCCGCGACGGCGCACCATCCCCGATGGACCGTTGGTCAGGCCGGGTGATAAAATCTATCGCTGAAGTGATGGAGGGTCAGGCGCTGTTTCCGTTCGGAGGGCCGCCGTTTCACCCGTTTCTGGCGTGGGCCAAGCGGACGGGGCGGGCATGGTCCTCGCCGGTCGGATTACTGGTGCATGACTTCGCTGGGTTATTCGTATCCTACCGCGGGGCAATCGCCGTACCGGATCGCCTTGCCCTGCCTGCTGAACCGTCTTCCTCGCCATGCGAGAGTTGCGCCTCACAACCCTGTCGCACGGCCTGCCCGGTGGGTGCCCTGACGCCGGGGGGCTATGATGTGCCCGCGTGCAAAAGCTTCCTTGCATCAAGCAGCGGCGCGCCATGCATGACACGTGGTTGCGAAGTGCGCCGCGCTTGTCCCGTGAGCCAAGCTCATGGCAGGATCGAAGCGCAATCCGCGTTTCACATGGCTGCGTTCCTATGACATTGCGACTGATCCTCATGCGGCATGCAAAATCGGATTGGGGCACCCCTGCCCTGGCCGATCATGACCGCCCGCTGAACGACCGCGGCCAGCGCGCCGCGCAAGCTCTCGGGAAATGGATACAGGCCCGAGGGTATCAGCCCGACCTGGTATTGTGCTCCAGCGCTTTGCGCACGCGGCAAACGCTGGCGGGGCTGGATTTGGACACCGATACGCATTTCGAACGTGCACTTTACGATGCGGATCGCGCCCAGCTTCTGTCCGCTCTCAAGAGCGCGCGCGATGCTACCTGCGTGCTGATGATCGCGCACAACCCGGGCATCGGCGACTTGGCCGCGCACCTCGTCCGGGCGCGGCCCGCGCATTCACGGTTCGACGATTATCCAACCGGCGCGACCCTTGTCTGTGACTTCGATGTTTCGACCTGGTCGGACATCACCGCGCGTGGCGGTGACGCGGTGGATTTCACGACTCCCAAGGATATCTGACGCGCGCCTCAGTGGCCCAAGATCTGGCTCAGGAACAGTTTCGTCCGGTCACTCTGGGGATTGTTGAAGAATTCCTCGGGTTCATTCTGTTCGATGATCTGACCCTGGTCCATGAAGATCACCCGGTTCGCCACCTGCCGTGCAAAGCCCATCTCGTGGGTCACGCAGATCATGGTCATCCCCTCTTCTGCCAGTTCGACCATGGTATCCAGAACTTCCTTGATCATTTCGGGGTCCAGCGCCGATGTCGGCTCATCGAAGAGCATGATCCGCGGCTTCATGCACAGGGACCGCGCGATGGCGACCCGCTGCTGCTGTCCACCCGACAACTGGCCCGGATATTTGTCAGCCTGTTCGGGGATCTTCACCTTTTCAAGGAAGTGCATGGCGACATCCTCCGCCTCTCGCTTGGGCGTTTTACGAACCCAGATAGGCGCCAGCGTGCAGTTTTCCATAATGGTCAGGTGCGGGAACAGGTTGAAATGCTGGAACACCATCCCGACCTCGGAGCGGATCTTGTCAATATTCTTGACGTCCGATGACAGAACGGTGCCATCCACCTCGATGCGACCTTGCTGATGTTCTTCGAGCGCGTTGATGCACCGGATCAGCGTTGATTTTCCCGAGCCGGACGGGCCCGCGATGACAATGCGTTCACCACGATGCACGGTCAGGTCGATATCACGCAGGACGTGAAACGCCCCGAACCATTTATTCATGTTATCGATCGAGATCGCGATCTCGTCCGAGACCTTCAGTTGAGCATTGGCGGTCATCAAACCGGCCCTCCCTTAAGCATGATCGGTCCGAAGCTGCCGCTCCAACCACTGCGAATATTGTGAGATGCTGTAACAGACGATGAAAAAGAGCAGCGCGGCAAAACCGAACAGCTCCCAGTAAACACCGTTCCATTCCGCCGCGCCAAGGATCGGCCCCCGGATCATTCCGACCAGATCGAACATCGAGATCACCGAGACCAGCGTGGTGTCCTTGAACAAGCCGACCGATACGTTGACGATACCGGGGATCGATATCTTGAGCGCCTGCGGCAGAATGACCAGCTGCATGGATTGGGCGTAATCCAGGCCCAGGCTGTCGGCGGCCTCGTATTGGCCCGGTGGCAGCGCCGCCAGGCCACCACGAATGACCTCGGCGATATAGGCCGAGGCGAACATGGTAATCATGATGATGACCCGCAGGATCAGGTCCAGGCTGCTTTCTGGTGGGAGGAAATACGCAAGAACCACGTTGGCGACGAAAAGCAGCGTGATCAGCGGCACACCACGGATGAATTCGATGAACACGACCGAAATCCACTTGATGATGGGCATGGTCGACTGCCGCCCCAACGCCAGCAGAATACCGATGGGCAACGACAGCGACACACAGATGACGCCCAGCATCATGTTAAGCATGAACCCGCCCATATCGCGCGAGGGAACGGGCTCCAGCGCCAGGAAGTTCGACATGTATCCGGTGAGAAATCCGGTTACGTACCAGAACACGAGGGCAGAAACGACAGCTCCCAGCAGCCCCATCGACGCGCTCTGCAGGACCAGCCGCTTGTAGACGAAGAAGCCAACCACGAAACCCAGCAGCGCGAACACGGGCACCATGATCGTGCCGCCCCAGATCAAATAGAATGCCAGGAACGGATAGATTGCCGTCAGCACCAGCAGCTTGCGCGGGAACACTTTGGCAAACAGCAGCGGTGCAAGCGCGACGAACAGCAGAACAAAGGCAAGCCCGGGTCGCCAATACAGCTCGTCAGGGTATTTGAACCCGAAAATGAGCTGGTTCCAGCGCTCCGCCAGCACCGAGAAACAGGCCCCCGTGCGTCCATCCAGAACATCGCGGCACTCGCTCAGGCTGCTGGTGGTCCACACCCCGTTGAGCAACCACGGCCCCGTTGCGGTTATCAGGTAATACACCGCCCAGATCGCCGCGAGAGTCAAGATCGTGTTTGCGACGGACGAAAACAGGTTTTCGCGAAACCATTTGACAATACCCCGTTCGCGGACCGGCGGCGGCGCTTCGGGCAGGATTTCGGAGCGCACGAAGGCCGACTGTGAGTGAGTATCCGACATCTCAGCGCTCCTTCAACTTCATGGAATTGTTGTAGAGGTTCATCACCGCGGAGATCGCCAGAGAAATGAACAGGTAGAACAGCATCAGCATCAGCACCGTCTCGATTGCGCGCCCGGTCTGATTGAGTGTGATGCCGCCCAGCGTACCGGTCACGTCCATGTAGCCAACGGCGATCGCCAGCGAACTGTTCTTGGTCAGGTTGAGGTATTGCGAGATTACGGGGGGAATCACGATCCGCAGTGCCTGAGGCAGGATCACGAGATTCATGATCCGCCTGGGGCGAAGGCCAAGCGATGCCGCTGCCTCGGTTTGTCCACGCGAAATCGCCTGGATGCCGGCGCGGACGTTCTCGGCGATGAAGGCCCCGGTATAGATGGCCAACGCGAACCACAGCGCGATCAGGGAGCCCCGGATATGGATACCGCCACCAAAGTTGAACCCCTTGAGCTCGGGATACTCCAAGCTGATCGGCTGGCCCATGAGATAGTATGCGAGAACCGGTGGCAGAACCAGTATTGCCAGCGAAGGCCAACCCATCGGAAGAAGTTTCCCGGTGTCATACAGAAGCTTGGTCGCATAGCGACGATAGGCGAACACGCCGATCACCGACGCCACGAAAACCAGGATCACGGCAAGGGAGCCGCTCCCCCATATCGGGGCTGGCAGATAGACGCCGCGATTGGTAAACGCCATCGCGTCGAACACCATGGACGCGTCAGGCGTTTCCCCGCGAAAGGCGCTCGGTGCAGGCATCGCGGCGGTCATGATCGAGAATATGATGAGGATCCAGATCAGCACGGGCACGTTGCGGAACGCCTCGACATAGGCGGCCATCAGCTTGCGCACGAGCCAGTTGGGCGATAGCCGCAACACCCCTGCCGCAACGCCCAGGATCGTTGCGGTGACACACCCGAGAAACGCGACGATGATGGTATTGAGGACACCGACGATCGAGGCGCGCAAGTGGGTTGACTGGCTGTCGTATTCGATCACCGACTGGTTGATGTCATAGCCCGCCGGCTCGCCCAGGAAGCGGTAGGATATGTCCTGTCCGCGTTCGGCGAGGTTCTGCACGAGGTTCCAGCCCAGGTAGGACATGAACATGATCAACAGCAACAGCGCAATGAACTGGAACGTGTAGGCACGATAGCGCGTGTCGTTGATCAGCATGGACAGCCGAAACGACTCCTCAGGAGGATCGGTGAGCGTCGTCATATTGGACTTCCCCGTCTTCGGTCGCTGGGTTTTTCGATGCGCGACGCATCGTGGACCGCTTATGATTTTGCCTCTGGGTCAAAAGGGGCGCGCAAGCACGCGCCCCTTTGATCTTGTCTTAGCGGAAGGGCGGTGCGTAGAGCAGGCCACCCTCGGTCCACTGGGCGTTCAGTCCGCGTGCCAGGCCGATCGGCGTACTTTCACCGATATTCTTGGCAAACAGCTCACCATAATTGCCGCCGACCATGATCGCGCGCTTGGCCCATTCCTTGTCGAGGCCGAGCATCTCGCCCAGGGTACCTTCGGTGCCCAGTAGGCGGTTCACCTCTGGGCGGTTGGTGCCCTTGGCGAGTTCCTCGATATTGGCCGAGGTGATGCCCAGCTCTTCCGCCGCGATCAGGGCGTTCAGCGTCCAGCGCACGAGGTCACCCCACTCGTTGTCGCCGTGGCGAACCAGCGGTCCGAGCGGCTCTTTCGAGATGGTTTCGGGCAGGATCACGTGATCCGACGGGGTTTCGAAGGATGCACGCGTTGCAGCCAGACCGGAGCGGTCGGTGGTATACACATCGCAGGCACCAGCCAGATACTGCTGTTGGGATTCGGCGTTGGTTTCGATCGGAACCGGCTCGTAATCCATGTTGTTCTTGCGGAAGTAATCCGCGAGGTTCAACTCGGTGGTGGTCCCGGTCTGGATGCATACGGTCGCGCCGTCCAGTTCCTTGGCCGAAGACACGCCCAGCGCCTTGGGCACCATGAAGCCTTGGCCGTCGTAGTAGTTCACACCGGTGAATTCGAACTTCAGGTCCACATCACGCGTGAAGGTCCATGTGGTGTTACGTGCCAGCATGTCGATCTCGCCGGACGCGAGCGCGGTGAATCGCGTCTTGCCGGTGGTCGGAACGAATTCGATCGCGGTCGGGTCGCTCAGCACAGCAGCGGCAACGGCGCGGCATACCGCAACATCGAAGCCTTCCCATTCGCCGTTCGCGTTCGGCGCGGCGAAGCCGACAAGCCCGGTGGTCACGCCGCAGTTCAGGGTGCCGCGCGCCTTGACGTCATCAAGCGTACCGGCAGCGGCGGCACCGGCTGATAGGCCCGCAGCCGTCACTGCAGCAAAGAATACGGATTGTTTCATGTTTACCTCTTCCTGATTGTCCGCCAATTGGTCTGGCGGTTCATCCGGCCAGAAAGACCGGGGACGATACTGGAAAGGGATACCCCCTCAGCATAGGCGAGTTTGGGCGGATTCATCACGATACGTCAAGTGATTGATCATGAGATCAGGGGTAAACCCGTCATTCACGAAGGCTGACCAAACGGAAAGCGGAACTTTTGATCAGTCCGGCGACCGCACGAGATCGAGAAATGCCTTTGCATGAAAAAACGCCGCGCGCTTGCGCATCGCCTCCTGTGCCGCCTCGGCATCCTCACCCCATTGTTCCTGTTGCCAGATGTCATCAAGGCACGCACTTTTCCAGATGTCCTCGATCGGACGCAGATCCCGTGCCGCGGCAAGGCCCAGGATCAAGGAGCCGGACATGCCCACAAGGTCGTGAAACGCGGTCAGTTCAAACGCTTCCATTTCGTGCACCATGGCGCGCAACCGAGCCAGCGATTCCTCCGACTGCGGCGCATACATGACCCCGGATATCGGCACGAGATGCACTTTCAGCGTGTCACGCGCCCATTCGAGATAGGGCGTCCATTCTGCTGCCTGCCGATCCACCAGTTCACGAGGCGCGCCGGCCCGGTAGCACAAAAGGTCCGTATCGCCATAATCGGCCAGCATATCCGCCACTTCGGCGTGCTGCCGTGCGACCTTGTCGATGGCGGCATTGGCCGAACGGGTCATTGGCATCGCGTTGGGGTTGACCGTTTCTTCCTGTGCGTCCCATTCCCGGGCTATCTCCTCGGCCAACGCCCGGGTCGGGACGATCAATGACGCCTTGGCGGGGGTCTTCACCGGGCGGCCATCCAGGCGCACCGCGTAACCATGTTCCTTCGGTGCGGCTTCGGCTGTTTTCCAGAAACGCTTGGCGGTCCATGTGCTCATCTGTCTGATCCCCAAAGACTGTCCAGAACGCCGATAAGGTCACGAAAATCGTGCACCACGTGATCGGCTTCGTGCATGGCCTCGGGCGGATGGTAACCCCAGCTTACGCCAATGCACCGCATACCTGCCGCACGGGCCATCTGCATGTCGAACACGGTATCCCCGATCATCACCGCGTTCGCCGGCTCCGTACCGGTTTCTTGCATGGCGGCATGCAACATCGACGGATGCGGTTTGGACGGGTGGTGGTCGGCGACCTGTTCGGTGGTGAAGAACCCGCTGAGGCCATGCCCGCCCAGCAACGCGTCAAGGCCCCGCCGGGATTTTCCCGTCGCAACCCCGAGGATGTTTTCAGGGGTCTTGGCGAGCTGGTCCAGAGTGGCGCGTGCATGCGGGTAGAACGGCGAGGTTTCCGCAACATCGCTCTGCGCCCTCAGATTGGCATAGGCGTTCTTGTAAGCCGCGACCATCTCGGCGCGGGTGCTGGCATCCTGTATCGGCGCAAGGCGTTCCATTGCCACGTCCAGCGACAGCCCCACAATGCCCAGGATGTCCTCGCGGGACGCGACAGGCAGGCCCACGGCACCGAAGGCGTAGGTCATGGCGGCAAGGATGTCGGCCTGGCTGTCCACCAAGGTGCCGTCGATATCGAACACTATCAGACGCAGCGGTCGCGTCATTCCAATTCCTCGAAAGGGTCGGCGGGAACCTCGTCCTCGCGCCACTGCAAGGTTTCCCAGGTCTGGCGCATGTGCTCCGGCATTGCTGCGGTCAGGCTGACAACGCGCTTGGTCACCGGATGTTCGAACCGCATGAACCGCGCGTGAAGGTGCAACTTGCGGCTGATCTCGCCGCCCAGTTGCGCGCCCCATCCATCGCCAAGGTTTTCCTGCCCCGAGCCGCCGTATTTTCCGTCACCGATGATCGGGTGCCCGATTTCGGCCATGTGGGCGCGTAGCTGATGCGTGCGCCCAGTCACCGGCACAAGCGCCACCCAGGCCGCGCGCCGGGCCAGAGCCGACAGCACAGCGTAATCTGTCACCGCGCGCTTGGCGCCCTCGGTGGCGTCCACGTCGCGGGGATGGACGCAATGCATCTTCTCCCCCTCGCCGCGCGCACCATGACCCGGTGCCTTGACCAAGCCAAACTTTATGGTGCCCATCTGCGGATGGGGAACACCGGCCACCGCCGCCCAGTACAGCTTGCGCGTCTCGCGGTGCCGAAACGCGGCCGTCAGGCCGCTGGCGACGCTTCGGCTGCGCGCCAGAACCAGTATGCCCGATGTGTCCTTGTCCAGGCGGTGAACGAGGCGCGGCTTTTCCTCCAGCCCGAAGCGCAGCGCCTCGGCCATACCGTCGACGTGGCGGGTCTGCTTGCTGCCGCCCTGCGTGGGCAGCCCTGGCGGCTTGTTGATCGCTATGATATGGTCATCGCGATAGATCACGCAGTCGCGGATCAGGCGGGCGTCGGCATCGGTGACATGGGACTGTGCGGGCGACGAGGATGCGCCAGGGTCGGGCAATGGCGGGATGCGTACCGTCTGGCCCGGCTGAAGTCGTGTGTTGGCCTTGACCCGTCCACCATCGACGCGCAGATCCCCCTTGCGGCACATCTTCTCGATGACGCCCTGACGCAGATGGGGAAACATGCGGCGTAACCAGCGATCCAGTCGCTGGTCGGCATCGTCGGGCGCGACCGGCAGGGTTTGAACACGGCTCATTGAAATACCCCGCGCAGCAATATCAGCGCCATGGCGATCGCCCCCAGCGACAGCAGCACCGACGCCAGGGCGTAGAAAACCGCCAGATTGATCTGGCCCCGTTCGATCAGTGTCATCACATCCAGAGAAAACGCCGAGAAGGTCGTGAAACCACCCAGGATTCCCGTCACCATGAACGGGGCCAGGGGCATCGCGTTCTTGTGTGCCAACACCACCACCAGAACCCCCATCAGGAACGAACCAAACACGTTCACGGCAAGCGTCCCCCACGGGAAGCCGGGCCCTATAAGGCGCATGACCCCGACGTTCGTCAGGTATCGGGCCGAAGCCCCGATGGCGCCGCCCATGGCGACTTGGAGAAGGGTTGTGAACATGGCGCGTCTGTGGCCCTGAGCGGCGGGAATGTCAAGCTGCGCAGACAGCCTGTGCAGGCCGACACGCTCCCCATGGTCCGATGTCAGAGGGCACCTTTACCGCGCTTGGCGCGGAGATTGACGAAAAAGTCCAAACGCTTTTTCAATTCGCGCTCAAAGCCCCGCTCGACCGGTTGATAGAGAACCGGACGCTTCATGTCCTCCGGAAAATAGTTCTGCCCAGAAAACCCTTCTTCGGCATCATGGTCATAGGCATAGCCCTCGCCATATCCGTGCTCCTTCATCAACGACGTCGGGGCATTGAGGATGTGCTTGGGCGGCGGGGCGCTGCCGGTCTTTCGTGCCAGGGCCCGCGCCCCCTTGTAGGCGGTATAGGCCGAGTTCGATTTCGGCGCCAGGGCCAGGTAAGTCACCGCCTGCGCCAGTGCCAGTTCCCCCTCGGGGCTGCCCAGCCGTTCGTAGGTTTCCCAGGCGTGCAGGCAATGGGTCTGCGCATGTGGGTCGGCCAGGCCGATATCCTCTACAGCCATGCGCGTGATCCGGCGGGCCAGGTAACGTGGATCCTCGCCCCCCTCCAGCATCCGTGCCAACCAGTAAAGAGCCGCATCCGGGTCCGATCCACGGACAGACTTGTGCAGAGCCGATATCAGATTGTAATGCGCATCGCCCGACTTGTCGTATTGCGCCGCGCGCCGCATCAGCCGCGCCGACAGGGCGTCGGTATCCAGCGGGGTGTCGGTTTTCCATGCAGCCACCTGCTCGATCAGGTTCAACGCGGCACGCCCATCGCCATCGGCCATTTCCAGCAACCCCTCGCGCGCCGCGCCGGTCAGCGGCAGCCCCCTGCCGATTTCCTTCTCGGCGCGCTGCGCGAGCAGTTCGAGATCGGCAAGGCCAAGGCGTTCCAAGACCAACACCTGCGCGCGGCTCATCAATGCGGCGTTCAACTCGAAGCTGGGATTTTCCGTCGTCGCCCCGACCAGCAGGATCGTGCCATCCTCCATGTGCGGCAGGAACCCGTCCTGCTGCGCCTTGTTGAAGCGGTGGATCTCATCCACGAACAGCAGCGTCCCCTGCCCGTTCGCGCGGCGGTGTTTTGCCGCCTCGAACACCTTGCGCAACTCGGGCACGCCGGTGAAGATTGCGCTGATCTGTACGAAATGCAGGTCCGTTTCGTCCGCCAGGAGCCGCGCGATGGTGGTCTTGCCAACCCCCGGCGGCCCCCAGAGAATCAAGGACGACAAGCTGCCCGACGCCAACATCACCCCAAGCGGCGCGTCGGGGCCAAGAACGTGATCCTGGCCGATAACATCGGACAGGGTCCGCGGCCGCATTCGATCCGCCAGGGGCCTAGGCGCATTATCCTTTTGCGGCGGGGGCGCATCGTCGTTGCCGGGATCGAACAGGTCGGCCATCTGCTACAACCTGAACCGCGTGACGAAGCGTTCAGTGCCACGCTGCACCGTCATGGATACCATGCTGGCCCGTTGGTGCAGCACCCGTTCGACATCTTCGCTGGTGCTGACCTGCGTCTCGTTGATCTCGAGGATGACATCGCCCGTGCGAAGCCCTACGCGCGCCCCGTATTGGCCCGGCTCGTCTACCACGGCCCCTTTCACACCAAGCGGCAATCCATACTCACCGATCACGGCGGGGTTGATCGTGCTAATTCGCAAGCCCGGCAATGCGCTGCGTTGATCGAGGGATCGTGTCGCACGTGGCGGGGTATGGGGCGCCGCTATCATCTTCACGGTGATTTCGCGTTTCTGCCCGTTTCTGACCCGCTCGATGGTCGCGGTCGCGCCGATCCCGGTGACAAACAGTCGAAACAGCATCTCGGCGGGGGTGTTCACCGGCTCGCCGTCGACCGCCAGGATCACATCACCGGCCGCAAAGCCCGCATCTGCGAAAGGGCTGAGCGGGTGAAGTTGCGAAATCACCATGCCGCCGGGCCGCTCCAGCCCAAGAGACGCGGCGATGTCGGCATCCACGGGCTGGCCACTCATTCCGGCCCAGGGGCGTTCGAAGGTGTCGCTGCCGGTGCGCGCCTGATCGACGAACCGCGCCACCAGGTTGGCCGGAATTGCGAAACCGATGCCGTTCGAGCCGCCAGAGCGTGTCAGGATCGATGTGTTGATCCCGATCAGCCGACCCTGCGTGTCGATCAGGGCACCGCCCGAGTTGCCGGGGTTGATCGGCGCGTCCGTCTGGATGAAATAGCCCCGCGCACTGCCGGTCGCCGTGCCCGAGCGTGCAAGCCCGGAGACGATCCCGCTACTTACGGTCTGACCCACGCCAAACGGGTTGCCGATGGCAAGCGTCAATTCGCCCACCTCGACGCTGTCGCTGTCGCGCAAGCGCAGGAACGGCATCTTGTCGGCGTTTTCCAACCGCAGAACGGCTAGGTCGCTTTCCTCGTCGGATAGCAGTACCCGGGCATCGAACTCGCGCCGATCATTCAGCACGACGCGAATATCCGTCGCCTCCGCGACGACGTGGTAATTGGACACAACGATCCCATCCTCGGACAGGATCACACCCGATCCCAGCGAGTTCTGCACTCGCGGCCGTATGGTGCCGAAATTGCGAAACAGCCCCTGAAAGAACGGATCGCCCATGAAAGGACTGTTGCGTTCCGCCACCACACGGCGGGCGTAGATGTTCACGACCGCTGGCGCCGCTTCTTTCACCAGCGGGACGAAACTGAGCTGCACCTCCGCAAGGCTTTGCGGCACGCGTGCCTGTTGCGCCTCGACCTGCCCGGGAAGCAGGGACAGGCATAGCACTACCAGTAGCATTCGGCCCATGACGTTCCTCCGTCCGTGGCGCAGATATGCGGCCCATGCCGCGTGAATGCAAGCTCTGGCTTCCGCGTCAGGGCGTGCAACGAAAAACCCCTGCCCAACCGGGACAGGGGTTCATCTGGTCGCCAATGCCGTGACGAAATCAGTCCTCGGCGGCCTCTTCGACGGCAGTGCGCGCGCGGTCGCCAGCACCTTTGGCGTCAACGTCGCGGTCGACGAATTCGATGATCGCCATCGGCGCCATGTCGCCGTACCGGAAGCCCGCCTTGAGGATGCGCACATAGCCTCCCTGACGATCCTTGTAGCGTTCGCCCAGGACATCGAACAGCTTGGCGGTATGCTTATCCTGCTTGAGCTGCGATGCGGCCTGGCGGCGCGCGTGGAGATCGCCGCGCTTGGCAAGCGTGACAAGCTTCTCGACGATCGGGCGCAGTTCCTTGGCCTTTGGCAGCGTGGTCTTGATCTGCTCATGTTCAATGAGCGAGCCAGCCATGTTCGCCCACAGCGCCTTGCGGTGCTCGTGCGTGCGATTCAGGCGGCGGTATCCTCTTGCGTGACGCATTTCTTTGTCTCCTAACGTGTTTTGCTTTGTCCGGCGGTCTGATGCGTGTCAGCCGCTCTCCTTGGGGCGGTATGCCCGGGGTGTTGGGCACGGGGCGCACGCGCGAGAAATGCGCCGCCCCATGCGTTCCGAGCGCCTCAGAAGGCGTCTTCGAATTTCTTTGCCAGATCCTCGATGTTGTCCGGCGGCCAGTCCTCGACATCCATGCCAAGGTGCAGGCCCATGCCCGAGAGAACTTCCTTGATCTCGTTGAGCGACTTGCGGCCGAAGTTCGGGGTGCGCAGCATCTCGGCCTCGGTTTTCTGGATCAGATCCCCGATGTAGACGATGTTGTCGTTCTTCAGGCAGTTGGCCGAGCGCACGCTGAGCTCGAGCTCGTCGACTTTCTTGAGCAGAAGCGGGTTGAACTCCAGCCCGTCTTCGTCGTCCTGGCGGCTGGCTGCTTCGGGTTCGTCGAAGTTGACGAAGATCGACAGTTGATCCTGCAGGATACGCGCGGCAAATGCCACGGCATCGTCTGGCGTGATCGAACCGTCGGTTTCGACCTTCAGCATCAGCTTGTCATAGTCCAGAACCTGCCCTTCGCGGGTGGGCTGCACATCGTAGGACACCTTACGGATCGGCGAGTAGATCGCATCGATCGGAATCAGGCCGATGGGCGCATCCTCGGGCTTGTTCTTGTCCGCGGGGACGTAGCCCTTGCCGGTGTTGACCGTCAATTCCATGTAAAGATCCGCGCCCTCGTCAAGGTGGCAGATCACGTGATCGGGGTTGAGAACCTCGATCCCCGAGCTGGCGCTCATGTCAGCGGCCGTCACGGCACCCGGCCCCGTGGCATTGACCGTCAGACGCTTGGGGCCTTCGACCTCCATGCGCAGAGCGATGCCCTTGAGGTTGAGGATGATGTCTGTCACGTCTTCGCGAACGCCAGCGACGCTGGAGAACTCGTGAAGCACGTTATCCATCTGCACCGAGGTAATCGCGGCGCCTTGCAGCGACGACATCAGAATCCGGCGCAGGGCGTTGCCCAGAGTCAGGCCGAAGCCACGCTCAAGCGGCTCGGCCACGATCGTGGCCTGACGCAACGGATCGCTGCCCGGCTCAACCACCAGTTGGCCCGGCTTGATCAATTCTGCCCAATTTTTGTGGATCATGCGTCCCTCCATTCCTGTCCTGTCCCCATGTCCAAAGGCCAGAACGCCCGAGGTTTAATAATGACGGAATGGGGCCGCACGGATTGCGCGGCCCCACCTCGTAAATATCCGATCAGACCCGGCGTCTCTTCGGCGGGCGGCAACCGTTATGTGCGATCGGCGTGACATCGCGGATCGAAGTGATGTTGAAGCCGACGGCAGCCAGCGCACGCAGCGCCGATTCACGGCCCGAACCGGGCCCCTGCACTTCGACTTCCAGGGTCTTGACGCCATGATCCTGCGCCTTGCGGCCGGCATCCTCGGCGGCCAGCTGGGCTGCATAGGGGGTCGATTTACGCGACCCCTTGAAGCCCATGGTGCCGGAAGAGGACCACGCAATCGCGTTACCCTGGACGTCCGAGATCAGGACCTTGGTGTTGTTGAACGAAGAGTTTACATGCGCCACGCCCGTGGCGATGTTCTTTGAGACCTTTTTCTTGGCCCCACGGCGGGTATCACGTGCCATTACCTGCGTCCTCCCTTATTTCTTCTTGCCAGCGATGGCCTTTGCAGGGCCTTTGCGCGTGCGTGCGTTGGTGTGCGTGCGCTGGCCGTGCACGGGGAGGTTGCGGCGATGACGCAAGCCGCGATAGCAGCCCAGGTCCATCAGTCGCTTGACGTTCATCTGCGTCTCGCGACGCAGATCGCCCTCGACGGTGAAGTTCGCGTCAATATGTTCACGGATAGCCATGACTTCGGTATCCGACAACTCGTTCACCCGGCGCGACTGATCAACGTTCAGCGCGTCACAGATGTCACGAGCCGAGGAAGGGCCGATTCCGGTGATGTAGGTCAGGGCGATCGGGACCCGCTTGTGGGTCGGTATGTTCACGCCGGCAATACGTGCCACGATATACGTTCCTTTCGTTGCGGTTCCGTAGCTCCAGAACCTTTTTTCACAACGGTGACCCGCAGGCGTGACGCCGACGGGCCGCAGCTGAGTGAGGTAATATGATTCCCGTTTCGAGCCATGCCCGTCGGAATCAAATCGCGATATAGATTGCGGTGCGTATGAGCAAAAAGCCGGGGCGTCAAGCCCCGGCCCCGTGGATTTTGCGCAATATCACGCTTGGGCGGAAAATCGCGCCGATCAGTGCGGGCGTTCAGTCCAGAACCGCCTCGATCTCGGCGCGCACCTTGTCGATATCGGCCAGTCCGTCCACCCTGTGCAACTGGCGCTTGGCGTAGTAGTAGCCGATCAGCGGAGACGTTTTCTTGTAGTATTCCATCAAACGCTGGCGCAGGCTTGCTTCGTTGTCATCCGCGCGGCGCTTCATGTTTGTTCCGCCGCACTTGTCGCAGACGCCCTCGACGGCAGGCCTCTTGGTGGCGTCGTGATAGACCTCGCCGCAATCGCCGCAGGTGTAACGCCCGGTGATCCGCTCGACGAGCGCATCCTCGTCCACCTGCATCTCTATCACGGCGCCCAGTGTCTGACCGGTGCTGGCCATCAGCTCCTCCAGGGCATCCGCTTGCGCGAGGGTCCGGGGAAACCCGTCGAAGATGAAGCCCCCCTTGCTGTCGCCCTCGAGCTTTTCGCGGATCAGGCCGATAACGATATCGTCGGTCACGAGATCGCCCCGCGCCATGACCTCGGCGACCTTCTTGCCCATTTCGGTGCCGCTGTCCTTGGCTTCGCGCAGCATGTCTCCCGTGCTCAGCTGGATCATGTCACGAGTTTCAACGAGGTAGCGGGCCTGAGTGCCCTTACCGGCCCCGGGGGGGCCCAGGAGTATGATATTCATCTGCGTGCTGTCCCTTTCTTGCCGCCTTTGCCGCGCTTGCGGGATTTGCCGCGCAGCTGCGATTTTTCGATCAGGCCCTCATACTGGTGCGCCAGAAGATGGCTTTGCGCCTGCTGGATCGTATCCATGGTCACGGAAACCACAATAAGAACCGAAGTGCCGCCAAAATAGAAGGGGATCGCCAATTGGCTACGCAGAATTTCCGGCAAGAGACAAACTGCCGCAAGGTAACCCGAACCCAGCACCAGAACCCGCGTGACGACGTATTCAAGGTATTCGGACGTCTTCTTGCCGGGACGGATACCCGGGACAAAGCCGTTCTGGTTCTTCAGGTTTTCCGCAACGTCATCGGGCTTGAACGAAACGTTGAAGGTGTAGAAGAACGCGAAGAACACGATCATGGTCACGAAGAACAGCAGATACAAAGGCTGACCGGGGCCGAAATACGCGAGTATCGTGGACATGACCGGCCCGGTCTGATTGCCCGAGAACGTGCTGATGGTCGTCGGCAGAAGCAGCAATGAACTGGCGAAAATTGCAGGGATCACACCCGCCGGGTTGACCTTGACCGGCAAGTGGCTGGAGCCGCCATCGTACACTTTCATGCCGACCTGCCGGCGCGGATACTGAATGTGGATCTTGCGCAGGGCGCGTTCCATGAACACCACAAAGGCAATCACGGCGACCACCATCAACAGCACCCCAACGATCACCGCGGGGCTGATCGCGCCGGAACGCCCCTGGCTGAGGAATTGTGCCAGCGCCGCAGGGATCTCGGCCACGATGCCGACGAAGATGATGAGCGAAATGCCGTTGCCCAGCCCACGCGCGGTGATCTGCTCACCCAGCCACATCAGGAACATCGTGCCACCCACCAGTGTGATCACGCAGGACATCTGGAAGAACAGGCCGGGATCTGTCACCAGCTCACCCGCCTCGAGGCTACGCGCCAGACCATAAGCCTGCAACGTCGCCAGTAAAACAGTGCCGTAGCGCGTGTACTGGTTGATCTTCTTGCGTCCCTGTTCACCCTCTTTCTTGAGCTGTTCGAGCTTCGGCACCATAGACGCCAGAAGCTGAACGATGATCGAGGCTGAAATATACGGCATGATTCCCAGCGCGAAGATGCCCATGCGCCCCAGTGCACCGCCGGTGAACATCGAAAGGATGCCACCGATACCGGCCGCGGCGCCTTCCATGAATTCGCGTAGCGCCTGCCCCTCGATTCCGGGAACCGGAATGAAGGTGCCCAGACGGTAAACGATCAACAGGCCAAGGGTGAACAGGATGCGGTTGCGAAGGTCGGTCGCCTTGCCAAGGGCGGCCCAACTCGTATTCGCCGCCATTTGTTCTGCTGCAGATACCATGCGCGTCTCTTTCATGTGACAACGCCGCCCAGAGCGGTTTTCCGGCTCAGGCGGCGTTCATGGAAAACTCGGGATATTTGTAAGCGGCGCAGGCGCCGCTCACAACCCGTTTCATTCGGCCGCCGAAGCCGCCGCAACCTTGAGCGCGCCGCCTGCCTTTTCCACCAACTCGACCGCGGAGCGCGATGCGCCGGTGACGTCGAGCGTGACCTTGGCTGAAAAATCGCCCTTGGCAAGAATACGCACGCCATCCAGCTTGCGCCGGACGAGGCCGGAGACCACCAGGACATCCTCGGTGATGGGGGCGTTGGCATCAATCTTCCCGGCGTCGATGAATTTCTGCACCAGCCCCAGGTTCACCACAGCAAATTTCTTGCGACCGGGGTTGTTGAAGCCACGCTTCGGCAAGCGCTGATAAATCGGCATCTGGCCACCCTCGTAGCCCTTGATGGCCACACCCGAGCGGGACTTCTGGCCCTTGATACCGCGGCCACCCATCTTGCCGGTGCCCGAGCCGGGACCGCGGCCAACGCGCTTGCGCTTCTTGGTCGCGCCGTCGTTGTCGTGAAGTTCGTTGAGTTTCATGTCGCTTCTCCTCTTGCCGGATGCGGCCCCCAGCGACGGGAGCGGCCGAACACGGCGTTACAATGTCGAGTCGCAGTCCCCTTCAGGGACCGCCGTGCGCGTATAGACGGGATAACGTCGCGGTTCAAGTGGCGAGTATGCGCAGCAAACGAACCGGCCTGATCATGCGAAAACGGCCCCCGGGTTTGATGGCCGCTACAATACAAAACGCCCCCACCTGCGGGCAGGGGCGTCCTGATGTTCTAGCGCAAGGAGGGCCAGCGACCCGCCCGCGTGGGCATCAGCCCTTTTCTTCGATGATCTCGACCATGTGCGGGATCTTGGCGATCATGCCACGCACGGCGGGGGTATCTTCGAGTTCACGGGTCTTGTGCATCTTGTTCAGGCCAAGCCCCGTCAGCGTCTGGCGCTGCTTTTCAGGGCGGCGGATCGGCGAACCGATCTGCTTTACCACTATGGTTTTTGCCATTGCTCCGTCTCCTTACGCTTCTGCGCTCTCGGCCGGGGCCGATGCGGGTGCCTCATCCTTGTGCAGGATGTCCGACACCTTCTTGCCACGACGCTGAGCCACATTGCGCGGACTGGATTCCTTTCGCAGGCCGTCCAGCGTGGCGCGGATCATGTTGTACGGGTTCTGCGTGCCGGTCGATTTCGACACGACGTCCTTCACGCCAAGCATCTCGAACACGGCACGCATCGGACCACCCGCGATGATCCCGGTCCCTTCCGGTGCGGTGCGCATCACGACCTTGCCGGCACCGTGGCGCCCTTCCATGTCGTGGTGCAGGGTCCGACCCTCGCGCAGCGGCACGCGGATCATCTGGCGCTTGGCCTGCTCGGTGGCCTTGCGAATGGCCTCGGGGACCTCCTTGGCCTTACCCTTTCCAAAGCCGACACGCCCCTTTTGATCGCCCACGACGACCAGCGCCGCAAAGCCGAAGCGTTTGCCGCCCTTGACGGTTTTCGACACCCGGTTGATCGCCACGAGACGATCGGCGAATTCCGGCGCCTCATCGCGGCTGCGACGGTCGCGGCGGTTATCTTCTCTTGCCATATCGTCGTCTCCTTAGAACTTGAGGCCAGCTTCACGCGCAGCGTCGGCCAGAGCCTTCACCTTACCGTGAAAGAGGAAACCGCCACGATCGAAGTAGCAATCCTCGACACCCGCCTTCTTGGCACGTTCGGCGATCGCCGCGCCGACCTTGGCGGCCGCTTCGACGTTGTTCTTGCCGGGGATGCCCAGGGACTTCTCCTGGGACGAGGCCGCGGCCAGCGTCACGCCTTTGACGTCGTCGATCAGCTGAACGCTGATGTTCTTGTTGCTGCGATGCACCGAAAGGCGCGCGCGCCCGGCATTCGCCTTGCGCAGTTTGTTCCGAACGCGCAAGCGGCGCTTCAGAAACAGGGTTCTTTTGCTGTTTGCCATCTTATGCGTCCTTACTTCTTCTTACCTTCCTTGCGGAAGATGTACTCGCCCTTGTACTTGATCCCCTTGCCCTTGTAGGGCTCGGGCTCACGCCAGCCGCGGATCTTCGCCGCAACCTGGCCGACAAGCTGCGCATCGTCGCCCTCGATCGTGATCTCGGTCTGCTTGGGGCAGGTGATCGACACGCCCTCGGGCACCTCGAAGTTGACATCATGGCTATAGCCCAGCGACAGCTTCAGGGTATTGCCCTGCATCTGCGCACGATAGCCGACACCGCTCAGTTCAAGCTCTTTCTTGAACCCGGTGGTCACGCCGGTGACCATGTTGGCCACCATGGTGCGCGACATGCCCCATTGCTGCAAAGAGCGCTTGGAATTGCCACGCGGCCTTACCGTGATGATGTTGTCTTCGAGCGTGATGGTCACGTCGTCGGTTGCGTTGAACGTGTGGACGCCCTTGGGCCCCTTCACTTCGACGGTCTGGCCGGACACGGACGCGGTAACGCCTGCGGGCAGCTCGACCGGTCTTTTGCCAATACGAGACATTGCCTTCCTCCTTAAAAGACCGTGCAGAGCACTTCGCCGCCGACGTTGGCGGTGCGCGCTGCTGCATCCGACATCACACCCTTGGGTGTGCTGACAATCGACACGCCCAGTCCCTGACGGACCGAGGGAATGTCCTTGACGCCCATGTAAACGCGGCGGCCAGGGGTGGAAACCCGCTTTAGCTCGCGAATGACGGGGGTGCCATCAAAATACTTGAGGCTGATTTCAAGCGTCGGGTGCCCTTTGGCATCCGTGCCATTTTCGTAGCCGCGAATATAGCCCTCGTCCGTGAGCACATCCAGCACCCATGCGCGAAGCTTGGAAGCCGGGGTGGATACCACGGATTTGCCGCGCATCTGGCTGTTGCGGATACGGGTGAGCATATCGCCGATAGGATCGTTCATATCACTCTCTCCCTTACCAGCTCGATTTCACCAGACCGGGAATCTGACCAATCGAGCCAAGATCCCGCATCGCGATCCGCGACACCTTCAGCTTACGATAGTAAGCGTGGGGCCGACCGGTCAGCTGGCAGCGGTTGTGAAGGCGGACGGCCGAGCTGTTGCGCGGCAGTTTCGCCAGTTTCAGGGAGGCGCGGAAACGCTCTTCCATCGGCTTCGACTCGTCGTTGACGATCTCTTTCAACGCAGCGCGCTTGGAGGCGTACTTGGCCACCATTCTTTGGCGCTTCTTTTCGCGTTCGATCATTGCTTTCTTGGCCATAATTCTCTCTCCCGCGGCTTCAGCTGTTGAAGGGCATGTTGAAATGCTTCAACAGCGCCTTGGCTTCCGCGTCGGTTTTCGCGGTGGTGGCAATCACGATGTCCAGACCCCAGTTTTCTTCGATCTTGTCGAAGTTGACCTCGGGAAAGACGATGATCTCTTTCAGGCCGGTGGCATAGTTGCCATTGCCGTCAAAGCTCTTGCCCGAAACGCCGCGGAAGTCGCGGATACGGGGCATTGCGATCGTGATCAAACGGTCGAGGAATTCATACATGCGGGTTCCACGCAGGGTGACCTTGGCCCCCAACGGCATGCCCTCACGAACGCGGAAGCCCGCGATCGAGTTCTTGGCCAGGGTAGTGACCGCGCGTTGACCGGCAATGATCGACAGCTCTTCGACGGCCGACTTGGCCTTCTTGCTGTCCTTCACGGCCTCGGAGCCGCAGCCGATGTTCAGCACGATCTTGTCGAGACGCGGAATCTGCATCTCGTTCTTGTAGCCGAATTCTTCTTTCAGCGCGGCGCGCACGGTCTCGTCATAGAGGCTGCGCAGGCGCGGGGTGTAGCTCGCATTATCAAGCATCGATCACGTCCCCCGTGGTTTTGGCGAAACGCACCTTC
>JAABTI010000118.1 GCA_011389955.1 Paracoccaceae bacterium
GGCGACGCCGGCGTTGCTGGGTTCGGGCGTGGTTCCTGTCGGGGTCAGCCTGCTGCTGATCGTCGGGATCCTGTCGGCCGCGGTCTCGACACTCGATTCGATCGCGCTGACGCTCGGCTCGATGGTGGCGCGCGACCTGATGCGCCAGGGCGAGGGGCGCGACACGCGGCAGATCTTCATCGGTCGGGTCGTGGTGGTGGTGGTCGTTCTGTTCGCGGCGTGGTTTGCGCTTCAGAACGCGCCGATCGTCGATCAACTGGCCGCGCTTTCGGCCGCCGGGCTGATCGTGACGGTGCCGGCCACGATCGGCGCCTTCTTCTGGCGCGGCGGCACGGCCCGGGGCGTGCTGGCATCGCTGGTGGGCGGCGCGGGCACGGCCATCACGATGGCGATCATCATGGGGGTCAGCGTGTTCGACCCCAGGCTGGCCGCGACGGTGATCGCGGTCACGGTGACGTTGTTCGTCGGTGTCAGCCTCGTGACCCGCCCGTCTTCCTCGGCGCTGGATTTCAAGGGCGAGCTGCGCAAGGAACTGGATGAAAACGGGGTCTGGTGATCGGGCCAAGGCGCGCCGCGTTGTGAAGTCCACCAGCCATCCACGGCACGATGGAACCATTTGCACATGCGTGCGTTGAGACGGTGAAGTTGGAAAATCACGATGTGAAAGGAGGTCATCATGCCTGCACCACTTCGAAGCTTCATGGTGTTCATCTGGGTCGTGTGTGTTGTCGGCGTCGCCGTGATCGCGCTTCTCACTCTTGGGTGGTTCACGTGGATCACCTTCGCGATCGCCGGTGTGGTCGGCCTTGTCGTCGGCGTGCCCGCAGGAGTATGGAGTGCGCGCGCCATCAAGCGCGAAGACCCGCAATGGCCGCCAAAACGGCGCTCCAAAGCGCGCGAAGCGGACTGATCCGCGCACCGTCGGCGGGCGCAACGCCCTGCCTTCGCCGCACGCATGGGTGCAGAAACGCCGATCCGGGGGCGACGCGCCCCCGGATCGGCGCGGTGGTTCAGATCCGCTTTGCCACCTCTTCGAGCATGACCTCGGTCGCGCCGCCGCCGATCGATTGCACCCGCGCATCGCGGGCCATGCGTTCGATGGTGCTGCCACGCATGTAGCCGGCCCCGCCGTGAAACTGCACGCAATCGTACATGACCTCGTTCACCAGCTCGCCGCACAGGGCCTTGAGCATGGATACCTCCTTGACCACGTCTTCGCCGGCAGCATCGCGCGCGGCGGTGGCATAAACGAACTGCCGCGCGGCGGCGACACGGGCCGACAGCATCGACAGGCGCTGCCGGATCGCCTGTTTCGACCACAAGGGCGCACCGAAGGCCTGGCGGGTCTTGACGTAATCCAGCGTCAGGTCCAGTGCCGCCTGTGCCTCGCCCATCGCCATTGCGCCGAGAACGATGCGTTCGTTCTGAAAGTTCTTCATGATGCCGTAAAATCCCCTGCCCTCGTCACCGAGCACGTTCTCGGCGGGGATGCGACAATCCTGGAACGACAATTCGGCGGTATCCGAACAGCGCCAGCCATGCTTGTCCAGCGCGCGGCTGACGGAAAACCCCGCCGTGCCCTTTTCCACCAGGAAAATGGTCACCGACTGGCTGGCGGGGCCCTGGCTGTCGGTCTTGGCGGCGACGCAATACAGATCGGCGTGAACGCCGTTGGTGATGAACATCTTGGCGCCGTTCAGCACGAAAGAGTCGCCCTCGCGCCGGGCCGTGGTGCGGATGCTCTTCACGTCCGAGCCGGCATCCGGTTCGGTGACGGCGACCGCGACGATCTTTCGTCCGGCAACGATATCGGGCATGTAGGCCGCCCTCTGCGCGGTGGTGCCGGCATTGTACAGATGCACCGACGCCATGTCGGTATGCACCAGCGCCGTGATCGCAAACCCGGCATAGGTGGATCGACCCAGTTCCTCGGCCAGCACGGCGGTGGCGCGCGTATCCATGGCGCTGCCGCCGTATTCCGCGGGATAGCGGATACCGAAGAATCCCAGGTCGCCCATCTGGCGCAGGATGTCGCGCGGCACGCAGCCGTCTTCTTCCCAGGTGTCGGCAACCGGGTGAACCCTCTCGGTCACGAACCGGCGAACCTGGTCGCGCAGCATTTCGTGTTCGTCGGTCAGGAATAGATGGTGGCTCATGGTGAAATCTCCTCGGGAAGGAACACGGCCAGGATCGACCGTTTCTCTACCGTTTCTCCGGGTTGGTGTGGGGTTTCGCTCAGCACCCCGTCGCAGGGAGCGACAAGCGTCTGCATGAGCTTCATCGCCTCGATGACGACCACCGGATCGCCCTTGCGCAGGGTCGCGCCGGGCGCGTGCAGCAGGTCGACGACAAGACCCGGCATCGGCGCCCTGATTTCATTGGCAGTCCCCGTGGCATGGTCGGTTTCGGTCAGGAACGCTTCTTCGCCGGTCTCGACCCTGATCGCGAACCGGCCCGCATCGGTATGCAGGGTCACGTCCGCGCCCCGAACGGCGTAGTCCACCGCGTGGCGCTGCCCGTCCTGTTCATGGACGATCCGCCCCGGCCCGAGGGAAACATGGGCGAAACGCTGTCGCGCCTCGCCGCTCTGCGCGACCTCCCAGCCGCCGGGTGTCTCGCGTATCTCGACCGGTCGATGATCGAGGTAATAGACCGCCGCCCCCTGCCGCCCGCCGGGCGAGACGGACCGCCACGCCCCGATCCCGTGCCACGGGCTGACCGGCCGGGGCCGCTGCGACAGGTATCGCGCCAAAACCGCGGTGGCGCGGACCGCCGCATCCGCGGCGGGCGGGCACCAGCCATCGGGGAAAAGGGCGGCGATCGTCGCGGTGTGATGGCGGCCCTGCCGGAACGTGGGCGCGGCGAGAAGGTCACACAGGAATCCCAGGTTGGTGCCCGGCCCGTCCAGCCGCATCCGGGACAGGCCCGCCGCCAACCGCGCAATCGCGGCGGGGCGATCCGCGCCATGGGCGATGACCTTTGCCAGCATCGAATCGTAATGATGCGACACGACGGACCCGGTTTCGACGCCACTGTCGGTGCGGCAACCCTCCGGCGCGCAATAGGCGGTAATGATCCCGGTTTCGGGGCAATAACCCGCAGCAGGATCTTCGGCGGCCACGCGCGCCTCGATCGCCCAGCCGCGACAGGCAATATCATCCTGATGCACGCCCAGCGGCGCGCCGGCGGCGGCGCGGATCTGGCACTCGACCAGATCAAGCCCGGTCACCGCCTCTGTCACCGGATGCTCGACCTGCAGTCGGGTGTTCATTTCCAGAAAGAAGAATTCGCCGCTGTCATCGTCCAGCAGGTATTCGACCGTGCCGGCATTCTCGTAGCCGATCGCGCGCGCCAGTTGCACCGCGCTGGTCAGTATCTCGTGCCTGAGCGGCGCCGGCAGGTGGGGGGCGGGCGCCTCTTCGATGACTTTCTGATGGTTGCGCTGCAACGAACAATCGCGTTCGAACGCATGGATGACATTACCATGGGCATCACCCAGCACCTGCACCTCGATATGCCGCGCCCTTGGCACGTAGCGTTCCAGCAGCAACGTCGGATCGCCGAAGCCGGCCTGCGCCTCGGACCGCGCGGCGGCGAGCGCGGCGCGCAGATCACCCGGGTCAGAGACCACGCGCATGCCCCGGCCACCGCCGCCGGCGCTGGCCTTGACGAGGAGGGGAAAGCCGATCTTTTCGCCTTGCGCGCACAGGGTTTCATCGGACTGATCCGCCCCGTCATAGCCCGGAACCACCGGCACACCGGCGGCAACTGCCCTCGACTTAGCCTCGATCTTGGAGCCCATCAGGCGGATCACATCGGCCGGCGGGCCAACGAACCGAAGCCCCGCGGTCGCGCAGGCCTGCGCGAACCCGGCATTCTCGGACAGGAAGCCATAGCCGGGATGCACGGCGTCGGCGCCGGCCTTCAGGGCGGTCTCGATGATGCCGGTGCCATCGAGATAGCTGTGCGTCGCCTCCGCCGGCCCGATGCGGTAGGCCGCGTCGGCCTCGCGCACGTGGGGTGCATCGCGGTCGGCATCGGAATAGACGGCCACCGTGCGAATGCCCATGGCGCGGGCCGTGCGGATGACGCGGCGGGCGATCTCGCCGCGATTGGCGATCAGCAGCGTTCGGATCGTCATCTGCGCAACCTCCAGGCGGGACGCCGTTTCTCGAGGAAGCTGGCGATGCCCTCGCGCCCGTCCCCGGACTCCCACGCATCCGCCAGCGCCTCGGCGGTATAGGCCCTGGCCGCGTCGCGGTCGTGGCTGTCCACGTAGGCGATCAGCCTCTTGGTGGCCGCGACAGCGCTGAGCGACGCCTCCAGATGGGCGGCCACGCAGGTTTCGATCGCCTGATCGAGCGCGCCTGCATCCTCGGCCAGGTCGTCCAGCAGCCCGATGGCACAGGCCCGATCGGCCCCGAACGACGCCCCCGACAACATCACAGACCGCGCCCGCGCAGCACCGATCCGCGCCACCACGTAAGGCGAGATATTGGCCGGAATCAGACCCAGCCGCACCTCGGTCAGGCCGAAGCGGGCCGAGCGCACCGCGACGGCGACATCGCAGACTGCGATCATGCCGGCGCCGCCGCCATAGGCCGCGCCGTTGATCCGCCCGATCAGCGGCTTGGGCAGATCGTCCAGCGCATGCAGCATCTCGGCCAAGGCGCTGCTCTCGGCGATGCGTCCGGCCCGGTCCAGCGACAGCGTCTCGCGAAACCACCCGATATCGCCCCCGGCGCAAAAGCTCTTGCCGGCGCCGGTCAGCACCACCACCCGCACGTCATCATCGCGCCCGAGTTCAAGCGCCGCCGCGTGAAGCTCGGCGATCAGGGTGCGGTTCAGCGCGTTGTGGCTATCGGGGCGGTTCATGGTCACGGTGGCGACGCCGCGCGCATTCACATCCACCGACAGGGTCTGGTAGCTCATGTCATGGTCCTCACATCCGGAAAACAGGGGTATGGCCACGCCGCCCGGGTCGACTCAGGACCATCCACAGGCATAGCGCGACAACCTCGCGGGTCTGTTCCGGCGCGATCAGCCCGTCATCCCACAGCCGCGACGTGGCATAATATGGATCGCTCTGCTCGCCATACTGCGCGCGGGTGCGCGCCTCGATCCCGTCAAGTTCCTCCTGCGACGCCTCCGGCAGGCTGTAATTGCCGCGGCGCAGTTCCAGCAGCACGTTCGACGCAATATCGGCGGACATGGTGGCAACCTTGGCTGTCGGCCACGCGAACAGGAAATCCGGCCGAAACCCCCGCCCGCACATGCCGTAATTGCCAGCCCCGTAAGAGCCGCCGACAACGACCGTCAGTCGCGGCACGCGCGCGGTTGCCATCGCGTAGACCATCTTGGCACTGTCCTTGGCGATGCCGCCG
>JAABTI010000119.1 GCA_011389955.1 Paracoccaceae bacterium
CCTTTCGGGTGAACACGGGGAACACCTCGAGGCCCTCGACCTGAGCGCGCTTGATCTCGGTGTCCCAGTAGGCGCCCTTGACCAGTCTCACCATGATGCGGCTATCCAGCTGTTTTGACAGCGCGTGCAGCCAATCAAGAACCGGTGCCGCGCGGGTGCCATACGCCTGCACAACCACGCCGAAGCCATCCCACCCGGCCAGATCGGGACTGCGCAACACCTCTTCGATCACGTCGAGCGACAACTCGAGCCTGTCGGCCTCCTCCGCGTCGATATTGAGCCCCATGCCGGCGTCACGCGCCATGCGCGCCAATTCCAGCGTGCGCGGCACAAGCTCGTTCATGACGCGATCACGCTGCCCCTCTTCATAGCGTGGATGCAGCGCGCTCAGCTTGATCGAGATACCCGGATTGTCACGGATGTCGCCGGAGGTGCATTGTCCCGACAGCTTGCTGATCGCGTCGGCATAGGCCTTGTGATAGGTCGCGGCATCCTCTGCGGTCAGCGCCGCCTCACCCAGCATGTCGTAGGAAAACGTATATCCTTGAGCGGCACGCGACTTGCCACGCTTGATCGCCTCGCCGATATCGCGCCCCAGCACGAACTGATGCCCCATTTCGCGCATCGCGCGCCCGACGGCGGTGCGGATTACCGGTTCGCCCAGACGCCTGACCGCCCCATGCAGAGTGGCGGCGACGCCGGGCGCCTCATCTTCCTTCAGGACCTTGCCGGTCAGCATCAGCGCCCAGGTCGAGGCGTTCACCAGGCTGGACGATGACTTGCCAAGATGCGCGCCCCATTCCGAGGGAGCGATCTTATCCTCGATCAGGTCATCGATGGTTTCGCGGTCCGGCACACGCAACAGCGCCTCGGCCAGACACATGAGCGCGATACCCTCCGAGGTGGACAGGCCGTATTCAGCCAGGAACACCTCCATCAGGCCCGGACGGCCGGAATTCCTGATCGACCGGACCAGACCCATGGCGCGCTGGCGCGCCGCTTCGCGCACCTGATCGCCCAGGGCCGCGTTCGTGCGCAAATCATCAAGGATCGCATCCTCTTGCCGATAGTGAGTGGCACGAATGATGTCGCGTAGTTCGGTCAACTGGGTCATGAGGCGCTCCTCGCAGAGGGTGGTGTTCGGGAATGTTACCACAATGCGAAAAGACGATTTTCCTGTAGAGCGGAACCAGGCAGTCGTTTATACGGTATTTTACGCCGATACACGAGGCTTTGAATGTCAGAACCAGATGACGCTGACCAATTAGACCGCATTGATCGCAAGATTCTCAGGGTGCTGAGTACCGATGGCAGAATCGCGGTTACCGATCTGGCAAAACAGGTAGGGCTGTCAAAAAGCCCCTGTCAGGTCCGCATGAAAAGGCTTCAATCCCGGGGATATATCCAGGGGTTTCGCGCCGTTCTCAACCCCGAGAAACTGGGGCTGGAGCATGTCACCTTTGTCGAGGTGAGGCTGACCGACACCACCGAAACGGCACTGGGGGATTTCAACCGCGCGGTGATGGACGTTCCCGAGATCGAGCAATGCCACATGATCGCAGGGTCATTCGATTACTTGCTCAAGATCCGCACAACCGATATCCACAGCTACCGCCAGACCCTGGGTGACGCGATATCGAACCTGCCGCATGTCGGCTCGACCTCGACCCATGTGTCGATGCAGGCGGTGAAGGATACCGCGTTCTGATCGCTCAGCGGATCACGCCCGTGCTGCGCAGCCGGGCGATCGCGGCCTCATCCATGTCCAGGCCCTGCAAGATGCTGACGGCATCCCCGCCCGGCGCGCGCGGCGGCGCAGGCGCGTCGGTCGGCGTGCGATCGAAGCGCGGTGCCGGCGCGGCCTGCATGACCCCGTCGACCCGCGTGAAGGTGCCGCGTGCGGCATTGTGGGGGTGCTGTTCGACCTCGTCCCAATCCAGAACCGGGGCGACGCAAGCATCGGTGCCCTCGAAAATCTCGACCCATTCGTCGCGCGTCTTGCTGGCAAAGACCTGCGCATAGATCGCACGGCGCTCGATCCATTTGGCGCGGTCATTCTGATCTTCGAGGTGCTCCGCTGGCAAACCGGCAAGCCGGACAAGTTCCGCGAAGAACTGCGGCTCGAGCGGACCCACCGAAATTGCACGCCCGTCACGCGTTCTGTAGCAACGGTAGAACGGGGCGCCACCATCCAGAAGGTTGCTTTCACGCTCCTGCCGCCAATCGCCACTGGCGAGCCATTGGTGTATCAGGCCCATCATGGCCGGCACCCCGTCCACCATGGCCGCATCAATGACCTGCCCCAGCCCCGAGCGCGAGCGCTCGAACAAAGCGGACATGACGCCGAGCAGCAGGAACATCGACCCGCCTCCGTAATCCGCGACCAGGTTCAGCGGTGGCGTCGGCACGTCATCCGCACGCCCGATGGCGCCCAAAGCACCCGACAGCGACAGGTAGTTCAGGTCGTGCCCAGCGGTCATTGCCAGCGGACCGTCCTGACCCCATCCCGTCATGCGACCAAATACAAGGCCGGGGTTTTCCTCGTGGCACACCACAGGGCCAAGCCCGAGCTTTTCCATGACGCCGGGGCGGAATCCCTCGATCAGGATGTCGGCGCGCCCGATAAGGTCCCGCGCAAGACCCAGCCCCTCGCGTGATTTGAGATCCAGCGCGATCGACCGCTTGCCGCGCCGGTTGATATCGGTCGCGTCCGCCGGAGCTGACATCCTGTCGATCACCACGACCTCGGCCCCCAGATCGGCAAGCAATTGCCCCGCCAGCGGGCAAGGGCCCAGCCCCGCCATCTCGATCACTTTCAAACCCTCCAACGGACCAGCCATGTTCATCCCCTGCCGTGACGCGTGTTCAGCGCAAGGTTGCAGTCTTGCGCCCGGTTGCCAAGCCGAAACCGGGAATCACGGGGCCAGATGTCGCGCCGTGGTGAATGGCGCATCGCGCGGCTTTGCGTTAATGCGAGACAGATGCGCCGCTGTCCGAAGGAATGCCATGCAACAGCAAATCCCCCTCACCCGCGATATCGTGCTGATCGGTGGCGGGCACACTCATGCCCTGGTTCTGCGCAAATGGGGCATGGCCCCCCTGCCCGGCGCGCGGCTGACGCTGATCAACCCGGGGCCGACAGCGCCCTATTCAGGAATGCTGCCGGGACACATCGCGGGACATTATACTCGCGAAGAACTGGATATCGACCTGCTCCGCCTGGCGCGGTTCGCGGGCGCTCGGCTGGTCCTGTCGCGGGCAACCGATATCGATCCCGAGGCACAAAGCGTGACCACCGCCAACGGGCGCAAGATCGCGTATGACCTGGCATCACTCGATGTCGGCATCACCGCGGAAATGCCGGGATTGCCGGGCTTCGCCGAGCATGGCGTGCCGGCCAAACCGCTGGACACCTATGCGCGCCGCTGGCGCGCCTTTCTCAGCCGTGTCGCGGCGGGTGATGCCCCCGCCGAGGTCGCGGTGATCGGGGCCGGTGTGGCGGGTGTGGAATTGGCGATGGCCATGGCCCACGCGATGAAACAACACAATTCGGCGATCAATGTCACCCTGATCGAGCGCGGCGCGGGATTGACCGGCGTCGGCGCGCGTGCCGAAGCGCGGCTGAGACGCGCCTTGCGATCAAACGGCGTCACGCTTCTGACAGGGGCGAATGTGCGCCGCATCACGAAGGACGGGGTTGAGCTGTCGGAGGGCCAGAGCGTGCCGAGCGCTTTCACGGTCGGAACCGCCGGGGCCTTCGCGCATGGCTGGATCGGGCAGACACCACTGCCGCAGGACAACGGCTTCGTCAAGGTGGACAGCCATCTGCGCGTGGAGGGGACAAACACCCTGTTCGCCGTGGGGGACTGTGCCCACATGACCCATGCACCGCGCCCCAAGGCAGGGGTCTTCGCCGTGCGCGCGGCGCCGGTACTGCATCACAATCTTCGGGCCACGCTGACGGGTCGGCAGTTGCGCCCGTTCAAGCCGCAAGGGGATTACCTAAAGCTGATCTCGATGGGCGGGAAAACCGCCATGGCCGAGAAATGGGGATTTCCGGTATCGGGCCCCGTTCTGTGGCAGTGGAAGAACCGGATCGATCAGAAGTTCATGGACCAATTCCGCCACCTGCCTCGCATGAACCTGCCGCAGCAACCGGAGCGTCCCGTCGCCGACGGCGTCAGAGAAGTGCTGGCCGGGGGCAAACCGCTTTGCGCCGGGTGCGGCTCCAAAATGGGTGCAGACCGCCTGGGTGCGGCACTATCGGCGCTGCCGGCGCCGCACCGGTCAGATGTGCTGTCGCGTCCGGGGGACGATGCGGCCATTCTGGATATCGGGGGCGGACGCAAGCAGGTCATCACCACCGATCATCTGCGCGCCTTCACCGACGATACGGCGCTGCTGGCGCGGATCGCGGCGGTGCATGCCCTTGGGGATATCTGGGCCATGGGCGCGGTCCCGCAAGCGGTGCTGGCCACCGTCATCGTGCCGCATATGTCCGGCCCACTACAATCGCGCAGCATGGCCGAGATAATGGCCGCCGCATCGGAGGTATTCACCGCCGAAGGCGCGGAGATCGTGGGCGGTCATTCGACCATGGGCGCCGAAACGACGCTTGGCTACACAATCACCGGCCTGTGCGAGAGTGCGCCAATCACCCATAATGGCGCGCGGGCAGGCGATGTCCTGATTTTGACACGGCCGATCGGGAGCGGCACCCTGTTGGCCGCCGAGATGGCGGGCGAGGCGGACGGGCGCGACATCGCGGCGCTGCTCGATCAAATGGCGCGGCCGCAGGGAAGCGCGGCGCGCCTGCTGCGGGGCGCGCATGCGATGACCGACGTAACCGGCTTTGGCCTGGCCGGGCACCTGCTGAGCATGGCCAGGGCATCAGGCCTTGGCGCGGAGATCGATCTTGCTGCGGTGCCGGTCTATGATGGCGCGCTTGAACTGGCCGAGGCCGGGGAGCGGTCCACCCTATATCCCGACAACGCGGCCGCCGCGCCCGTGGCGGGGGCGACTGGCCCGCGTGCGGTGCTGCTGCACGATCCGCAAACCGCAGGCGGATTGTTGGCCGCCGTTGACGCCACGCAGGCGGATCGTATCCTGCATGATCTGCGCGAGGCCGGGGTTCCGGCAGTGATGATCGGACGGATGATCGAAGGGCCACCCACCCTTACTTGTGCCGGCTGACCG
>JAABTI010000120.1 GCA_011389955.1 Paracoccaceae bacterium
AATACCGGCAACCATGCACAGAGCGTCCGCGAGAAGCAGAAATTCTGGACCGCGCAAGGGATTTCAGGCGTGCCCGCGATGGTGTTCCAGCAGCAGTTCCTGGTGACAGGCGCCCAGGGCGCAAAGACGTATGAAGGCTTGCTGGAGCGGTTCGCAAACGCGGACAGCTGACATGCGCACCGGGGTGCGACACGCAAGGGGCGCCCTTGACGGGCGCCCCCGGTCCGGTGTGGGGCCGGATGCGGCGCGCGGCCTCAGTCCATCGAGAAGGTGGGCAGGGATGCCGCCTCGGGCTTGGGCGTGCCGTCATCGCGGGCCGTGTCACCCATCGCGTTCGCGGCAGCCTTCAGCAAGCTCACGCGCTCCGGCTGGCCGGGTGCGATCACGGGTGTTGCCCCAGCCTCGAGGGCATCTATCGCAAGAGCATACCACTCGTATGCGCGGTCCGGGTTCGGCTCCACGCCGAAGCCCTGCGCCAGGTGGTGTCCGACCAGTTCCGCGTAGGGCGTCTGGCCGACTCCCACCAGCAGCATGGCCGAGCCCAGAGCCACGCCCATCTTGTCGCGGCGATACCCCGAGAAGAGGCAAACCTTGGCGGTGCCGCGCAACTGTTCGGCGGTCATGTCGGCATTCAGCACGAACTTCTGCACCTGCCCGCGCACCTCTGCGCCGCTTTGATCCAGCAAGGAGACGTAGGGCGCCATCGCCGGCCCGAAGGAGTCGCATTGTTTGTCCACTTGCGCCTGCGTCAGGCCCTGAACCTTGCGCACCATGTCCTCGCCGGCGGAGATCGCGTAGCTGCGGCTGAGGCAGAATTGCTCGCTCATCGCCATTTCCGGGTCTGTCATGGTGGCCTTGGTGATGAAGCCGCCGTTGGAATTGGTCAGCAGGCTCACCTTGCTGCAACGGCTCGCCAGCGATGCCTCGGATGTCGCGGGGCCGGTTGCCATCGGCAAGGCGGAAATACCGGTCGAGGATTGCGCGCCGCCGTCGGCCGAGGCCATCCGTGTCTGCGGCTCGGACGCGGTGTCGGGCGCGCGATTGTCCGGCGTGGCGTCGGCCATTTGCGGGGCGCTTTCGCTCATGCGACACACGCCCTGATGACAGTTGAACATCGCCGGCTTGGCGTCGTAAGTCAGGAAATCGTTGCGCTTGTAGCCGTCGGGCGTAGAGGCAAAGACCATCACCGAGCAGCTTGTTTCGCCACACCAGAAAGAACTGCCCGTGACCGAGGTATCCAGCACATAGTCGGTCTTGCCGTCTCCGTTCAGGTCAGCGAGTTGAACGAAACCGGAGCGCTGCAGCAACTGCTCGGGGCTGGGATCGCTGGATGCGGCGATCTCGTCAACGGCCTCGGAAACCTCGGGCGGCATGCCGCCATAGCTGGCGCTGCGGGTGCCGGTCATGTCGCCATGCCATGCCTGAAGCAGACCGCGCACCCCCGTGGGGCTGTTCATTGCCTTGACAACCTGCTGGCCGCCCGCCTGCGCGCGGTTGTGCGAAGACACCAGGAAATCGCGCTGATACTGCGACAGCTCCCCGGTGACGGGGAATTCCATGTATGCCTGGTACTGACGCACCGCCGCGCGGGTGCGCGAGCCGATCACGCCATCCGCCAAGCCCGCGGGAAAATTGAAGTAATTCAGCGCGGTCTGCGTTTCGCGGTTGGCTTGCCTCTGCGCGGAATATGCATTCGATCTATACACGCGCTTGCGCTTGTTCTTGTTCGCCTCGTTGACGATGACCCCGCCGATGATCCCCCCGATCAGGCCCGACCCCAAGCTATCCGCGGCCACGGGCGCGGCGGGGGCGCAGAGCGCCAATCCCGTCACCAGCGCCGCCTTCAATGAATTGGATAACATTGCAATTTCTCCCTATACAAAATGCACCCGGTCCGATTCTCGCTTATGGTAGCATGATTCGAAGCAAAATTGGGTAGCGCGGCAATCGAAGTCCGGCAGGACGGGCGCGCCGGTTCACCAACCACGACCCTGCCACGACGGAGGCCATCACTTGGTCGAATGGATCATATCAGAGGGGCTGACGGATTACCGTGGCGCCGAGGCGGCCATGGAAAGGCGCGCCGCGGCGATCGCCGCCGGCACCGAGGACGAGGCGATCTGGCTGGTCGAGCACCCGCCGCTATACACGGCGGGGACAAGTGCGCGCCCCGCCGACCTGACCGACCCGGAGCGTTTTCCGGTCTACCCGTCCAAGCGCGGCGGCCAGTACACCTATCACGGCCCGGGGCAACGCGTTGTCTATGTCATGCTGGATGTCGGCCGACGGGGGCACGACGTGCGCCGCTTTGTCCAGCAACTCGAGACATGGGTGATCGACACGCTGGACAGCTTCAACATCAAGGGCGAATTGCGCGAGGGCCGTGTCGGGGTCTGGGTGACGCGTCCGGAAAAAGCGCTGACCGCCGCCGGCGCCGTGCCCGAGGACAAGATTGCCGCGATCGGCATTCGCCTGCGCAAATGGATCAGTTTCCACGGGATTTCTATCAACGTGGACCCCGATCTGTCACATTTCGGTGGAATAGTGCCCTGCGGCATATCCGAACACGGGGTCACCAGCCTTGTGGATCTGGGCCTGCCGGTGACAATGGCGGACGTGGACGTGGCGCTTCGGCGCGGGTTTGATTCGGTCTTCGGGCCGCTCGAAAGCCTCGAAAGGGAAAGCGGGACCCTGCGATGAATTGCCCGTTGCACGCAAAATGTGTCAGTCTATGTGTATAGAATGAACCAAGGACTCAACTTCAAACCGTGAGGTGAACAATGAAAACCCTTTTGACTACAGCCGCCCTGCTTACCCTGGCTGCTCCCGCTTTTGCCGAGGGGGACGCCGCCAAGGGCGAAAAGGAATTTCGCAAGTGCAAGGCTTGCCACATGATTGTCGACGATGAAGGCGAAACCATCGTGCGCGGCGGCCGGACCGGGCCGAACCTGTACGGCGTGATCGGTCGCGTTGCCGGCAGCGTCGAGGACTTCCGCTACGGGCCCGGCCTGGAAGCCGCCGCAGAGGACGGCTTCACCTGGACCGAGGAAGAAGTGGCTGAATACACCGCCGATCCCTCCGGCTGGCTCGAGAAAAAGGGCTATCCCAAGCGTTCGAAGATGACCTTCCGTCTGCGCAAGGGCGGCGAGGACGTTGCAGCCTACCTGGCCTCTGTGGCCGAATAATCTGTCATCCGCGACTGATGGCCGACAGCCCGGGGGGTGCGACAATATTATTTGATTCAGATCAAATTCTGTCATTGCCGCGCCCCCCAAGCCATTCTAAAACATGAATGGAATTCAAGCGCCCGGTCCTGGTGCCCGGCGCTGTCAAACATGCAACAGGAGGCACCACAATGGCAGACGCAGCCATTCACGGCCATGGCCATGAGGATCAGCGCGGATTCTTCACCCGCTGGTTCATGTCGACCAACCACAAGGATATCGGGATCCTGTATCTCATCACCGCCGCGGTGGTGGGCCTGATTTCGGTTTCGTTTACCGTCTACATGCGTCTCGAACTCATGGAGCCGGGGGTACAGTACATGTGCCTCGAGGGCGCGCGATTCATCGCGTCGGACGCAACATGCACGCCCAACGGGCACCTGTGGAACGTGTTGGTCACCTATCATGGCGTGCTCATGATGTTCTTCGTGGTGATCCCGGCGTTGTTCGGGGGCTTCGGCAACTACTTCATGCCGCTGCAGATCGGCGCGCCGGACATGGCGTTCCCGCGGCTCAACAACCTCAGCTACTGGATGTACGTGGCGGGCACGGCGCTCGGCGTGGCATCGGTGCTGTCGCCGGGTGGCAACGGGCAACTTGGCTCCGGTGTCGGCTGGGTCCTGTATCCACCGCTGTCGGTGAACGAGGGCGGCATGTCCATGGATCTCGCGATTTTCGCGGTTCACGTGTCCGGCGTGTCCTCGATCCTGGGCGCGATCAACGTCATCACGACGTTCCTGAACATGCGCGCGCCGGGCATGACACTGTTCAAGGTGCCGCTGTTCGCATGGTCGATCTTCGTCACCGCCTGGCTGATCCTGCTTGCCCTGCCCGTGCTGGCCGGCGCCATCACGATGCTGCTGACCGACCGCAACTTCGGCACGACGTTCTTTGACCCGGCCGGCGGCGGTGATCCGGTGCTCTATCAGCACATCCTGTGGTTCTTCGGACACCCGGAAGTGTACATCATCATCCTGCCCGGCTTCGGCATCATCAGTCACGTGATCTCGACCTTCTCGCGCAAGCCGATCTTCGGTTACCTGCCGATGGTCTGGGCGTTGATCGCGATCGGCGTGCTGGGCTTCGTCGTCTGGGCGCACCACATGTATACGGTGGGGATGTCACTGACGCAGCAGAGTTACTTCATGCTGGCCACGATGGTGATCGCGGTGCCCACGGGCGTGAAGGTGTTCAGCTGGATCGCGACGATGTGGGGCGGCTCGATCGAGTTCAAGACGCCGATGCTCTGGGCGTTCGGGTTCCTGTTCCTGTTCACCGTCGGCGGCGTGACCGGCGTGGTGCTCAGCCAGGCGGCCGTGGACCGGGCCTACCATGACACCTACTACGTCGTGGCGCACTTCCATTACGTGATGAGCCTTGGCGCCGTGTTCGCGATCTTTGCCGGAATCTACTACTACTTCGGCAAGATGTCCGGCCGGCAATACCCGGAATGGGCGGGCAAGCTGCACTTCACGCTGATGTTCATCGGCTCCAACCTGACCTTCTTCCCCCAGCACTTCCTGGGTCGTCAGGGGATGCCGCGCCAGTACATCGACTATCCGGAGGCATTCGCGACCTGGAATTACGTGTCTTCGCTGGGTGCGTTCCTTTCCTTCGCGTCGTTCCTGTTCTTCTTCGGCGTCATGGCCTACTCGCTGTTGCGCGGGGCCCGCGTGACCGAGAACAACTACTGGAACGAATACGCCGACACGCTGGAATGGACGCTTCCCAGCCCGCCGCCCGAACATACGTTCGAGCAGCTTCCCGAGCCCAAGGACTGGGACAAGCAACCAGCGCACTAGCCGTTGCAGACAACCGATAGCAAGACGGGCCTCGCCAAGCGGGGCCCGTTTTCATTTTGGCAGGGTTAGTTCGGTCGTGAGCGTCCGCGACATGCGCGTCCCGCACGGGACGCCGCCTAGGCGCGGCGGCGCAACGCCTCGGTCAGAACGTCGCGCAGGACA
>JAABTI010000121.1 GCA_011389955.1 Paracoccaceae bacterium
CTTCTCGGGCATCAGCGCCGCCAGTTCCGCCTGACGTGGCGTGCGCACGTGGCACTTGAGGTCCGCCCCGCGCGTGCGCAGGTGGAATCCGCCCGAGATCTTGCCGACCTTCAGCACCAGCGGCGCACCGTCCACGTCCAGCACCGCCAGGGGGTTGCCGGGCGTCCAGTCGCTGGCGATGCGCATTTGCGCGCTATCCTCGAAGCTGACGCTCGCCCCTTCCGGATCGGCATCGATGGTCACGGCAAAGCGTTCCCCCTGTAGCGTCACCACCCAGTCGCGCCCGACATGACGCTCGTGGTTGTCCATGCGTCCCGATACGCGCGCGCGCCGGATCTCGCCCACGCGATGCATCGCCGCCGCCGCCGCCGCGATCCGGCGCAGGGCGTCCTCGGGCAGGGTGACGCCGTCAAATCCCTCGGGGTATTCCTCGGCGATGAAGGCCGTGGTCATCTCGCCCGCGACGAACTTGGGGTGATCCATCACCGCGCTGAGGAACGGCAGGTTGTGGCCGATCCCCTCCACCTCGAACGCGTCAAGCGCCACGCGCATTTCCTCGACCGCCTGTGCACGGGTTGGGGCCCAGGTGCACAGCTTGGCGATCATCGGGTCGTAATACATCGAAATCTCGCCACCCTCGTAGACGCCGGTATCGTTGCGCACCTTGGCGGTGTCGCTGACCGTTTCCTGCGGCGGGCGGTAGCGCGTCAAACGCCCGATCGAGGGCAGGAAACCACGATAGGGATCTTCGGCATACAGGCGGCTCTCGATGGCCCACCCCTCGAGCGCGATGTCCTCTTGCGCGAAAGGCAGCTTTTCGCCCGCCGCCACGCGGATCATCTGTTCCACGAGGTCGACGCCGGTGATCAGCTCGGTCACCGGGTGCTCCACCTGCAAGCGGGTGTTCATTTCCAGGAAAAAGAAGTTCTTGTCGCCATCGACGATGAATTCGACCGTGCCGGCGCTGGCGTAATCCACCGCGTGCGCCAGTGCCAGCGCCTGCTCGCCCATGGCCTTGCGGGTTTCGGCGTCCAGGAACGGGCTTGGGGCCTCTTCGATCACCTTCTGGTTCCGCCGCTGAATCGAACATTCGCGCTCGTGCATGTAGACGCCGTTGCCGTGGCTGTCGCACAGAACCTGGATCTCGATATGGCGGGGTTGGGTGACGAATTTCTCGATGAAGACGCGATCGTCGCCGAAGGACGACGCCGCCTCGTTCTTGGAACTCTGGAAGCCCTCGCGCGCCTCATCGTCGTCCCATGCGATGCGCATGCCCTTGCCACCGCCCCCGGCGCTGGCCTTGATCATCACCGGGTAGCCGATCTCGCGGCTGATCTTCACCGCGTCCTCGGCATCCTCGATCAGGCCCATCACGCCGGGCACGGTGCTGACGCCGGCCTCCTGCGCCAGCTTTTTCGAGGTGATCTTGTCGCCCATTGCCTCGATCGCGCCCTTGGGCGGCCCGATGAAGGCCACGCCCTCGGCCTCCAGCGCCTCGGCGAACTTGGGGTTTTCCGACAGGAAGCCATAGCCGGGATGCACGGCCTCGGCGCCGGTTTCGCGGATCGCCTTCATGACGTTGTCGATCACGATATAGGACTGGTTGGCAGGCGCGGGGCCGATATGCACGGCCTCGTCGGCCATCTGCACGTGCAGGGCGTTGCGATCGGCATCGGAATAGATCGCGACTGTCTGGATGCCCATCTTGCGGGCCGATTTGATGACCCGGCAGGCGATCTCGCCCCGGTTTGCGATCAGGATCTTCTTGAACATCTTGTCCTTCTTCCTTTCCTTACCCTGCGACAACGCGGCCCGGTGCCGGGCGCGCGAGACGCCGTGCGGGCGCCCCGTCACATATTCTTGTTTTTTGACGATTTTTCAGATACTTGCAAAAATTCTTGGTGCGCGGATACGCGACCGGCGCGTGGATGCCTGCCCTGCCACCCTCGGCGGCCCGCGCGGGGCACCTGCACTCGAGGCCCGCCCTCAAGGCGACAGCGCGATGCACCGCGGACGCGCCACGACCTACGGCGCCGCACCGGTGACGCGCACCGGCGGCGGTCGCGTTGGAACGATGGTTCCGTTCAGTTTCGGAGCTGTCACTGCCCGGTGCGCCTGGCCCGTCGAAGACATCAAAAACCCCCGTTTCACGCCTGTTGAAACGCGGCTGCCCCCTTCCGATAATCCGCGCAGCCCGTCGCACAGGGCGCCCCGTCCGCCCGGAGCCGGGAAAAAAAATGGATGGGCCGTCGGAGTTCCGACGCGCCCATCCAGCAGGGGAAGGGTATGGGATCAGGTCCGTATTCGTAAAGCGAACCTTGCGCGTGCACCACTTTGTCCACGCATGTCCAACCATGACGGGCGAGATCGCCGCCGCCAAGTCGCCTTGCGGTGGCAGGCAGGATTGGGCGGCGCTCCGCTCAGATTGTCGGGGGGTGCGCGAAAACATGCCGGTCATGGCTCGAACACCTCGGGGAAAGAGGCCCGCGCCACCGCCACGTCGATACGCAGCAACGCCTCGTAACTTGCGGGGTCGAACGGGTCTTGCGCCGGCACCACCTCGCGCCCGAACAGCCAGTTCAACCGCCCGGCATCGAGGTTGCCGCGTTCGAATGGCTGATCCCCGAAATGCTCCCACAGCGCGGCCAGGAATGCCTCGTCGGCGCGCTTGTCCGCGGGGCGTCGATCGGCGTAGCGCGCCCGCAGACTCAGCGGTGTGACGCCCTTGGGATTGTGGCGGCGAATGACGAACTGGAAATCCGTTCCGGGCAGACGTCCGGGAAACCCGCGATGCTTCAGCATGGCGTTGCCCTCCGGCCGGCGGCGGACGGGCGCACGGCAGACGGGGCGGGCGCGACCACCCGCCCCGGGCCGGTATTACTCGTATTTTTCGGTCTGTTCCGGCTCGGTCGAGATCGGCTCGGGCTCGACCACGACGTATTCTTCCTGTGCGGGCTGCGCGCAGGCGCCGACAAAGCCGAGGACGCACAGCGCCAGAATGCTCTTGATGCTCTTTGACATCCGTTTCTCCTGTCTTTCTTTGCGGACATGTCGGGGTGATCGCCCCGAACCTGCCCGATACGCAAGGGTGCGCCCGGACGGACGCCCCCAGTTCGCATCGTACCGCATCGGGGGGCGAAAATACATCCGTCCCGGCGCATGCGCCGTTCCTGTGACGCCAAAGCCTCAACCGGCAAGCTACGTGAACAGCGCGCCGCAAGATATTGTATGTGCGTCATAATACTCCCCAGATGCAGAGCAGGCGAAACGCCTCAAAGCGGGATGTTGTCGTGCTTCTTCCACGGGTTGACGAGCTTTTTGCCCCTGAGCGCGGCAAAGGCCCGCGCCACGCGCTTGCGGGTGCTGCGCGGCTGGATCACCTCGTCGATGAAGCCCCGCTCGGCCGCGGCAAAGGGGTTGGCAAACCGCGATTCGTAATCGGCGGTGTGGGCGGCGATCTTCTCCTCATCGCCCAGGTCGGCGCGATGGATGATCTCGGTCGCGCCCTTGGCCCCCATCACCGCGATTTCCGATGTCGGCCAGGCATAGTTGAAATCGCCGCGCAGATGCTTGGACGACATCACGTCATACGCGCCGCCATAGGCCTTGCGGGTGATAACCGTCACCTTGGGCACCGTTGCCTCGCCATAGGCGAACAGCAGCTTCGCGCCGTGCTTGATGACCCCGCCCAGTTCCTGCCCCGTCCCGGGCAGGAAACCGGGCACGTCCACGAAGGTCAGGATCGGGATCTCGAAGGCATCGCAGAACCGCACGAAACGCGCCGCCTTGCGGGAACTGTCGATGTCCAGGCAACCGGCCAGGACCATCGGCTGGTTGGCCACCACGCCCACCGTGCGCCCCTCCAGCCGAATGAAGCCGGTGATGATGTTCTTGGCGAAATCCTCCTGGATCTCGTAGAAATCGGCCTCGTCGGCGGTCTTCAGGATCAGCTCCTTCATGTCATAGGGCATGTTGGGATTGTCAGGTATCAGCGTGTCGAGGCTTGGCTCGACCCGGTCTGGATCGTCGAAAAACGGCCGGACCGGCGGCTTGTCCTGGTTGTTGAGCGGCAACAGGTCGACCAGACGCCGCACCTCGGCCAACGCCTCGACATCGTTCTCGAACGCCGCGTCGGCCACGCTGGATTTCTTGGTATGGGTCGATGCCCCGCCCAGTTCCTCGGCGGTGACGACCTCGTTGGTGACGGTCTTGACCACGTCGGGGCCGGTCACGAACATGTAGGAGCTGTCCTTGACCATGAAGATGAAGTCGGTCATCGCCGGCGAATACACCGCGCCGCCCGCGCATGGGCCCATGATGACACTGATCTGCGGGATCACGCCGCTGGCCATGATGTTGCGCTGGAACACCTCGCCATAGCCGGCCAGGCTATCCACGCCTTCCTGAATCCGCGCGCCGCCGGAATCGTTGATGCCGATCACCGGGGCGCCATTCTGCACCGCCATGTCCATGATCTTGCAGATCTTCATCGCGTGCGTGGCCGAAACCGACCCGCCAAGCACAGTGAAATCCTGGCTGAAGACATAGATCACGCGACCGTTCACCGTGCCCCAGCCGGTAACCACGCCATCGCCGTAGGGGCGGTTCTTTTCCATGCCGAAATCGGTGCAGCGATGCGCGACGAACATGTCGAATTCCTCGAACGTGCCCTCGTCGACCAGCAGCTCGATCCGTTCGCGCGCGGTCAGCTTGCCGCGCCCGTGCTGGGCGTCGATCCGCTTCTGCCCGCCGCCCAGGCGCGCCTGCTCCCGACGGTTTTCCAATTCCTGCAGGATGTCTTTCATGGCTGTCCCCTTCCGTTTGACGTTCGTATACAGCGCGCGTGGCGTTGCTCAAAACGATTTTCGGCAAATTTGCAAATTATGGAAAATACAAGTTTTGCTAATAGCAAAATTGCATATTTCCGCAGCGGCGCAATGGACTTCCCCGGGACTGCGGCCTACCGGTTGGCGGATGACGCGTGACTCAACCCCAGGGTATCTCAGACCGGATCGCCCACCCCATATCTCGACGCTGATCCTGCTGGCCGGGATATCGGCGCTGAGCATGAACATCTTTCTGCCGTCGTTGCCGGGGATGGCGGAATATTTCAATACCG
>JAABTI010000122.1 GCA_011389955.1 Paracoccaceae bacterium
CCATAGTTGAGCCGTAGCAGAAGCCTGCGTCCGATATTGACGTATCGCTATGTCACAATGTCCTCGTTGAACGCGAGGATACCCATGACCCGATACGAGACCCTAATGCTTCTGACCTGCGCATCGCGTGTGGCACAGGCCTTTTCTCATCGTAGCAGCCCTGCCGGCGAATTGTCGGAATGGCTGGAACGTAACCCGCTGGGCTTCGACTGGAGCCCTGAGACGGTGCCGTTTTCACCGACGCGGGTGTCGCGGCAGGACTGGATCAACCTGCAGGATAAGCTTGCCCGTGAAATCACGCGTATGCGGCGGGCGCGCCCAGACGCGATGGCGCGAAACTGTGCCGAGCTGGCGCGCTATCTGCGTCTCAACCGGGTCGAGACGGACATCTTCATGCTTTCGGCGCGTGCGGCACAGGGCGGGCCACTGGCGGCGTTGATTGACAACCTTGTCGATGACGCGCGCCTGACATCACCTGCGAGGACAACACAATCGAGGCAGGGTTGGGTTTTGCCGTTGATCTGAACAAGCCCGATTTCATTGGCAAATCTGCCGTGGCCGCGCGGAAGGAAGCCGGCCCCGAACGCAGGATGGTTCAGTTTCTACTGAATGATCCGGAGCCACTTCTGTTCCACAACGAACCGATCGTACGGAATGGCGAGTATGTTGGGTATCTCAGCTCCGGGAATTACGGACACCACCTGGGCGGCGCAGTGGGCATGGGGTACGTGCCCTGCAAGGGTGAAAAGGCGGCGGATGTTCTGGCCGCATCCTACGAGATCGACGTGATGGGAACGAAGGTAACGGCGCAAGCCAGTCTGAAGCCGCTCTACGACCCAAAGTCGGAACGAATGAAGGTCTGACTTGTTGGCCTCACTGTGTGACGACCATTCCTGCAAGCACGACGCCGGAACTTCTCGGGTCGGTATTCGGCCGCCAATGTCATAGGGGCGACCGGCCCCAACGCCGGTTTCATGTCATCCCTCGCGTAATCGGATATCGATCACGCGTGCGGTGCCGGCGTGGGGTGCGTCATGCGCCTTGCCCGTCGATCGCGGTCGTGCCTGATGACCGGTCCTTCTTCCTCAAGCCGCGTCGATCGCGTCGACAAGCATATCGCGGACATCGCCGGCCACCTTGTGAAGGTCGGGATTATCCACGGCCGACATCGATGCCACCGGATCGACGGCGCTCACCTCGGTGCCGCCCTCGACGCTGCGCAGGATCACGTTGCACGGCAGCATCGCGCCGATCCGCGGTTCCAGGCCGATGGCCTCCCAGGCCATGGTCGGGTTGCAGGCGCCGAGGATCTTGTAGCCATCCATGTCGGCGTCGATCTTCTGCTTCATCGTGGTCTTGACGTCGATCTCGGTCAGAACGCCGAAGCCCTTGGCTGTTAACGCCTCGCGCACGCGATGTTCCGCCTCATCGATGCCGGTTTCCGGCAGCAAGCGGTTATGTGTGTAGCTCATCTCTTCTTTCCTTTCCTGATGCTGCCCGGCCCAGCGTTACACAAGGCAGGGGGGCGGGTTGCTTCTTTGCCTCGCTCATCGCCGATAGTTTCAATCAGTTGACGCCGATGAGCAATGGTGGCCGGATTGGCAATCTGATGATCACGGACGGGCATTTCGATTTCTCACCGATGGCCGGAGTCTCGCTGTCTCACTGTCACGTGGGCGGCCACGCCGAAAGTGGGATGATGACATGGAGGCGGGCGACATGAAGGGGTGATTTCACATGATTGCCTCCGGTGACCCCTACGGTACATGCAAGCACTGAAGCTTTAGGATGCGCCCTTGCTGACCTCCGGCACTTTGCGCGTCTCTTACTCTTGCGGATCCCCGTCAACCGGCATGTCGAAGATTACCGGGCATCTTGCGGCGTTGATGACATCGAAAACCGTCGGGACTACGGCGCGATGCGATGCCATGATGATGGCGGCCGGGCTTGACCTTCCGAGATGCCTCAGCATGGCCTTCGCATTATCGGCGATCAATGTTTCTGGCCCGGCGCCATAGACCAAGTCTGCATGCCGAGCGGCGCGGCCCGGCATGTGTCTTAGCAGAGTCAGGCGCTTGCCAAGGGTGCTGGCCAATTCCGCGGCGAATGCCGGGATCTCACCTCCTTCGTCCAGAAGCACCACCAAGCTACCGCTGTCGCGCGTCGCGCGTCGGAAACCGAGGATCGCAAGGTCGCCCGCAAGCACCGTTTGATGCAGGGCGTCGGGCAAGCCACCCTCAGTGGCGCTAAAGACTGCAGACAGTGAGGACGCCCGCGCCGTCGCGGCAAGCTTGGTTTCAAACCTCTTGGCATCGGCGACAAAGGCGCGCTGCATGGCCTCGGCGGTGATGCTGCTCGTCCCGTGACCCGAGTAGGACACGGCAAGAGCGCGTGGGCGGTCGGCCGCAGACAATATCGCCTTGTCCCGCACCAGAATCCCGTGCAATTCGGCCTTCACCTGGCGGGCGAGCGCGACCGCGAACGATAGCGCCGCGTCGGCATCGGCGTAGCATGTCGCGCCCAGAACCACCCGGCGGTTGCGGAACGCGGGTTCAGGGGTGTTCGCTTGCTCTGTCATGACGGGCCTCGGTGACGAATGTCTTTCGAATGTCTGCGAATTCGGTCAGGCAGTCCTCGACACGCCGGTTCAGGCTGTCCTCCGGGTAGGCGCCATCCTTGCCCCGCTGGCCGGATTCTATGCCGGTGAGAACCTCAAGACCGTCATTCACCGTGTGCAGCGGGATGAGATGGAATTGTCCGTCCTTGACGGCTTCGATCACCCGGTCACGCAAGCACAGGTTTTTGACGTTCGACGCCGGGATCAGAACCCCTTGCCGCCCGGTCAGGCCGCGTTCGGCGCAGATGTCGAAGAAACCTTCGATCTTCTCGTTGACGCCGCCAATGGGTTGAATGTCCCCGAACTGGTTGACCGACCCGGTGATGGCAAAGGACTGGTCGATCGGCGCGTCTGCCAGTGATGACAACAGCGCGATCAGTTCGGCGGCCGAGGCGCTGTCGCCATCGACGCCGCCATAACTCTGTTCGAACACCAGGCTGGCCCAGAGCGACATTGGCACTTTCGTGGCATAGGTCGCGGCAAGATACCCCTGCAGGATCAGCATACCCTTCGAATGGAGCGGCCCGCCAAGTTCTGCCTCGCGTTCGATATCGATCAGCTTGCCGGTGCCCGGTCGTGTCCTTGCTGTGAGGCGCGACGGGCGGCCGAACATGAAACCGCCGATTTGCATTACCGACAGCGCGTTGAGCTGGCCCGCGCGTCGGCCGTCGGTGTCGATCATCACGGTATCGCGCAGGATCATCTGCTGGCTCAGCTCTCGCAACCGACCGGCCCGGCGCTCGCGTTCGGCGATGACCTTGTCGATATCCTCCGCCTCGATCCGTGACGCGTCACGCTTGACGGCCCAGAAACCGGCCTCCTTGATGATATCCGACACGTGGCTGGTATTCAGGGTCAGGCGCTCCGTGTCGCTGGTGGCGCGTATGCTTTCGCCAAACAGACGAACCACCGCGCCGACATCAAGCGCGGGGGTTCCCGCACGGCGCGCGAGGGTCGCGATCAGCCGCGCGTAGCCCTCCTTCGCATCACTCTCCAACGGCATTTCATCGTTGAAATCCGCCTCCAGCTTGAACAGGTGCATGAAATCCGGATCGAGCGCCGAGAGCAGGTAGTAGTGCAGCCGCTCGCCTATCAGAATCACCCGCGTCCTGAGCGGCACGGGATCAGGATCCAGCGAAACCGTCGAGATCAGGTTGAGACGATCACCCGGCGAATAGATCGAAATCTCGCCCGCCCGCAGACAACGCTTCAACGCGTCCCACGCCAGCGGCTCGGTCAGCACTTCCAAGGCATCGAGGATCAGGTAACCGCCATTCGCACGATGCAGCGCACCAGGCTTTATCATCGTGAAATTGGTGACCAGCGCCCCCATCTGCGAGGCGTACTCGATCCGCCCGATCAGGTTGGCGAGCGTCGGCAGATCCTCCTTCACAACAGGCGCGCCGGTGTCGTCCGCGTCATGCGCGACCATGACATTCACCGTGTAGCGCTGGAACTGCGGCTTTGCGTAATGCTTCGTCGTGGCTACGGGGAACGGCCCTGCTTCGGCACCGTCTTCGCGCTTCAGGAACAGCTCGGCATTCTCGATCAGGTCTTCTCGTACCGCTTCGAGGAAGTTCTGCACCGCTTGGTCTTGTACGAAGGCTTCCTTCACGTCACTGATCGCTTCGTCGACGCCCTGGCTGGCGAGGGAGTAGTTCAACTCCTCCAACTGGCGACGCTGCTCCTTTTCCTGTTTAGGGACGGCCCGCAGAACCGCCGAAAGTTCTTTTTGCGTCTCCTCTATTGCCTCTTCCAGCAGCTTTCGCTCTTCCTCGGATAGGGCTTCGTACTGCTCCTGACTCATCACCTCGTCGTCATGCAGCCCGGCAAAGGTGAAGCCCATGGGCGTGCGCAGGATCGCGACCTTGCGCGCGCGGGCGTTTTCGAAAACCTCGCTCATGGCCTCTTCGTGGCTTGAGCTGACCTCTTCTTCGATCGCTCTGCGGCGTGTCTGGTAATCCTCCGACTCGAACCGCGCCGGGATGTCATTGGCCAGTTCGTCGATCATGGTTTCCATCGCGGCACGCAACCTGTTCGCCCCACCAGGGGGTAACTCGATGGCGTTCGGCTTGTGCGGCGTCTCGAAATTGTTGACGTAAACCCAATCGCTGGGGCAGGGGGCCTGCTTGGCGGTGTCCGACAGGATCGCTTTCGTGATCGTGTGACGCCCGCTGCCGGGGGTGCCCAGAACGAATGCATTGAAATCGCTGTGTGCTATCGTGGCCGCCATGCGGATTGCATCCACGCTTCGGCCCTGACCGAACCAGTCGTTCATCTCGTCAAGCGTGTCGGTGGTTTCGAAATCGAAATCCTCCTCGGTGACCGGCGCGGCAAGCACTTGGGCAGACAGTTCCCTGGGGCCGATTTTCTGGATCAATTTCAACTCCGTTTCAGCGCAATACGCCTTCGTTGGCACAGTTACCAAGGGTGCTTGTTGACCACCCTAACTTCGATCCGGATGCGAAAAAATAACCCAGATCAAACAGGGTAGT
>JAABTI010000123.1 GCA_011389955.1 Paracoccaceae bacterium
ACAGAACGCTTTCCTGCGCTGCGATCGAATTCACGCCGAACACGTAGCGCCCCAGCACGATCACGAACTGGATCAGCACCATGAACAGCGCAAACCAGCGTATCACTGAGGCCACGACGCGGTTAACACCGTCGCAAGCGCGGGTGATCTTCTCCATCAGTCGCTCCTCGGTCGCGAAGCAGAATGCGCGCGGGGCGGATGTCGCACCCCGCGCGCATCATGGCCGGTATCAGTAGTTCATGACACGCGCGCGGGCGTTCATCTGGCCATTGTCGGCATAGGTCATGTAGGTGCCGACGAGGTCACGGTAACTGACGAAGCTTTCGGTGATACGGCGCACCAGCTCGTCGTCATCCTCGCGCAGGTCCGCGATGACCTCCTTCGCGGCTTCGCCCATGGCGTTGATCACTTCATCGGGGAATTTCTTCACCTGCACATCGTGATCGTTGATCAGGGTCTGAAGCGAGCGCGCATGCTTGGTCGTGTATTCCGTCCAGACCGGATTGTAGAGGCTTTCACAGGCAAAGCTGACCGCCTGTTTCAGGTCATCTGGCAACTCGTTGTAGGCTTCCTGGTTGACGCCGCATTCCTCAGCCGAGGACGGCTCGCCCACGCCCGGCCAGTAGTAGTTCTTGGCCACCTGGTAGAAGCCGAGCGCGGAATCGGTCCAGGGGCCGATGAACTCCCCGGCGTCGAGCGCGCCAGTCTGCAACGCCTGGAACATGTCGCCGCCACCCATGGCCTGCGCCGCCATGCCCAGCTTCGACGCCATTTCCGACGCCAGGCCCGTGGTGCGGAATTTCAGCCCCTTGAGATCCTCGACCGAGTTGATCTCGTTGCGGAACCAGCCGCCCCATTGCGGGCCGGAATTGCCGCACAGGAACGGCTTGATGCCGAAACGACCATACATCTCGTCGTAAAGTTCCTGACCGCCACCGTGATAGAGCCAGCCCACCTGCTCATCCGCGCGCAGGCCGAAAGGCTGCGAGCCGAACAGCAGGATACCCTTGGACTTGGAGCCCCAGTAGGCCGGAACCGCGTGGTACAATTCCGCCGTGCCTTCGGATACCGCGTCGAAAACACCCGGCCCCGGCACCAGTTCGCCCGCTGCATAGAGTTTCACCTCGATACGGCCGCCCGACAGGGTGGTGATCCGGTCGGCCAGCATCTGCGCCGCGACACCGGGCCCGGGCAGGTTCTTGGGCCAGGCCGTGACCATTTTCCACTGGCGCACGTCCTGTGCGATCGCGGGGGTGGCAAGCGCCGCCGTGGCCGCGCCGAATGCGCCCGTCTTGAGAAATGAACGTCTTTGCATTGGGGATACCTCCTTCTTGGTGCTGGTGTTGTGTTCCATGCGCCTGCGCGGCTCTCGCATGTCTTGTCGCATGCTGTTGTTTTCGATCGTGGCCCGCGTGGCAAAAGGACATGGGTTGCGTTGGTTAAGTATGTTCTTAAAATTAATATGTAGATACATATAATTGTCAACGAATGCTGTTGCCCGAAAATTACACCATGTAAGACAGGTGTTTAGCCTGTACAGCAGGGCAGACGCCAGCGCCGGCAGGGGCCGAATCGTGCGGCAGTGGCGACGGCCGGGCCGGGGATGCGGCCGGAGGGGACACCGTGACCGAGACAGTCAGGCTATCATGGAAGACCGTGCGCGACCGGGTGCATGCCCGGGTGCTCGACGGCACCTATGCTCCCGGTGACAGGTTGCCGCGAGACGAAGACCTGGCAGAGCAGTTCGGCTGTGCGCGCTCCACGGTGCAGCGCGCGATGCAGGATCTGTCGCTCAGCGGCATCGTCGAGCGGCGCCGCAAGGGCGGCACCCGCGTGAGGCGCGATCCGGTGACTCGCGCAACGCTCGATATCCCGATCACGCGCAACGAGGTGGAAAGCCGCGGCGCGGTATATGGATACCAGCTTATCGAGCAGACGACCGCGCCGCCGGCCCCCGCGATCGCGGCCAGATTAGAGATCCCGGGCGCCGAAGACATGCTGCGCGTGCGGGCGCTGCACCTGTCCGACGGGCGCCCGTTCGTATTCGAGGATCGTTGGGTGTCGCTGCGCACCGTCCCGGAGATTCGCGAAATCGACCTGGCCGCGCAAAGCGCCAATGAGTGGCTGGTCCGCAACAAGCCCTACACGCGGTGCGACCTGCGGTTCTACGCGATCAATGCCGATGCCGATACGGCCGGGATCCTCGAAACCGATGAGGGTGCCGCGCTCATGGTGATCGAGCGGACGACCTGGATCGGCGGCGACCCGATCACCTCGGTCAAGGCGCTGACGGCGCCGGGCTACCAGATCCTGACCCGGAGTTGAGCGCCGCCCGAACGCATCTGCGCGCGGCCCATTGACCATGGCGGCGCGCGGCGCTTTAGTGGCCTTCGGAAAAAGGGAGGGATGTCCATGAAGTTCCGTTATCTGACTGCCGCAGCGGCAATGGCCGCGCTGTCCGCGCTGCCGGCAACCGCCGAGACGCGGGTGACTTACAAATCGGCCAAGTCCACATCGTCCTACTACCAGATGGCGGTGCAGATCGCCGAGGCGATGGAAAAGGCCACCGATGGCGCGATCAGCGTGACCGTGGAGGAAAGCCAGGGATCGGTGCAGAACGTGATGGAAGTGCGCGCGCGCGGTGCAGACTACGTCTTTACCACCCCGCCGGTTCTGGTGAAGCTGGCCAAGGGCGGCAAGGCGATGTTCGAGGGCAAGAAAGACCCTGCCTTCGACGAGATTCGCGCCTTGTTTCCGATCCCTTCGCTGACCATGCATTTCGTGATGAGCGAAGACAGCGGCGCGACCGCCTTCGATGACCTGAAGGGCAAGACGATCCTGCTGGGCAAGGGCAGTTTCGGCGCGCGTGAGGGCGAAAAGTATCTCGGGCTGTTCGGGGTCAAGGATGACGTGACGATTGCCGACGTGGAACTGTCCAACGCGGTTCCGGCCCTGAAGAACGGGCAGATCGACGGGTTTGTGACGGCCGGCTCATGGCCCGCCCCCAACGTGGTCGAGGCGGCTGCCTCGACCGGCGTAACGGTGTTGTCGCTCACCGATGCGCAGATCGCCGAGACCAAGCGCACCAAGCTGGTCATCCCGGCGGGCACCTACTCGGGTCAGGAGGCGGATATCGTGACGACCTCGCTGCCCGTGGTGGCCTATACCACCACCAAGATGGATGACGAGACCGCCTATCAGTTGACCAGCACCTACTGGAACGAAAAGGCAAGCATGGCCGAGGCCGCCAAGTGGTGGGCCGGCGTCGATGAAGAGCTGATGAGCAACATCGCCGGCAAGATCCACCCCGGCGCGCTGCGCTACTACGAAGAGGCAGGGTTCGACCTGACCGACGCGCAGAAGTGAGCATGAGCACCATCGAAACCCCCGCGCCGCAAGGTCTGGCGCGGGGCTTGTGGGCCAGCTTCGCGCTGGCCTCTGTCTTGTTCCACCTCGGCCTGGTGTTCTCCGGGCTGGTGCCGAACCTGGTCAGTCGCCCGCTGCACCTGGTTTTCGTGCTGCCCTGGGTGCTGGTTTACCGGCGCAGCGGGGCGCAATGGGCCAGCGGGCTGATCCTTGCTGCCCTGGGCTGCGCGGCGGCCCTGTGGGTGGCGCTGAGCCACGATGCCCTGTCCGATCAATACGGCTTCCTGGAAGGGGATTTTCAGGTCGGCGTCGCCGTCATCCTGATCTGCGTGGTGCTGGAGGCCGCGCGCCGCGCGATCGGCTGGCCGCTGCCGCTGGTCGCGGCGCTGGCGCTGCTCTACGGGCTCTTCGGGCAGCATGTCCCGGGTCGCTTCGGCCATTCGGGCACACCGTTGGAAAGCTTCCTGGGCACGCTGGTCATCGCCGAGGGCGGGCTGTGGGGCACCCTGACCGCCGTGTCGGTGAACGTGGTGGCGATCTTCGTGATCTTCGGCGCCGTGCTGAACGCGGGCGAGGCCGGGCAGGGCTTCATGAACGTGGCTGCCGCGGCCGCCGGCCGACTGCGCGGTGGCGCCGCCAAGGTGTCGGTGCTGTCCTCGGCGTTGTTCGGGTCCATTTCCGGGTCGGCCTCGGCCAACGTGGCTTCCACGGGGGCGATCACCCTGCCGGCGATGTCCAGGCTCGGCTATCCCCGGCGCATCGCCGGCGCGGTAGAGGCGGTGGCCTCCTCGGGCGGGCAGATCATGCCGCCGCTGATGGGGGCGGGGGCCTTCGTCATGGTGGAGCTCACCGGCGTGCCCTATACCGGCATCATGGCCGCCGCCGCGCTGCCGGCGCTGCTCTATTTCTGGGCGGTCTGGGTCGGGATCGACGGCTATGCACGGCGCTTCGACCTGCGCGGCCTGGACGAGGCCGACCGCCCGGCGCGGCGCGATGTCGTCATCACCTCGGGGTTTTTCCTGATTCCCTTTGCGATCCTGCTATGGGGCATGTTCGGGCTGGGGGTGACGCCGCAATACGCTGCCTGTCTCGCGATCGGGGCCGGCGCCGCGCTGCTGCTGAGCGGCAGCGACCTGCGGCTGGATCTGCGCCGCGCGTCGGCGCGGGCCGAAACCGCGTTGATCACCGCGGGCCGGCAGGTGGCGCTGATCGGGTCGATCATCTTCTGCGCGTCGCTGGTGATCGGCGTGCTGGGAATCACGGGCCTTGGGGTCAAGATCACCTCGCTGATCCTGTCGGTGTCGGGCGGGTTGCTGTGGCCGTCGCTCCTGCTGACCGCGCTGGCCTGTCTGGTGCTGGGCATGGAGGTGCCCACCACTGCCGCCTACGTGATCTGCGTCTCGGTGGCCGGGCCCGCGCTGATCGAACTGGGGATGGAGCCATTGCAGGCGCATCTGTTCGTGTTCTGGTACGCGCTGCTCTCCACCATCACGCCGCCGGTCTGCGGCGCGGTCTTCATTGCCGCCGGCATGATCGGCGAGAACTGGCTGCGCGTGGCCCTGACGGCGATGGCGCTGGGCGTGGGGCTTTACCTGATCCCGCTTGGCATGGTGGCCAGCCCGGCGGTAACGGACCTGGCCGGCGCGCCGGGCATGGCCGTTCTGGCCGCGCTCAAGAGAGGTCTCGGGCTGGCGCTGGTCAGTTGGGCATTGGTGCGGC
>JAABTI010000124.1 GCA_011389955.1 Paracoccaceae bacterium
CCGGAGAATATCATCGCCAACCAACTGGGGTAGGAAAACTCAGGCGCCTCGTCCTCGAGACCAAGCCGGATCGTGCCCGCCCGTGACATGCCAAGATACAGCACGAAGACCACGAAGCCGGTCGTAACCAGAAGATACATCCAGCCCACGTTGGCCGCTGTCGCGTGCAGAGTCGTCTGCGCCACTTGCTGAACCATGCCGGGGGCAATGGCCGCCACAACGACAAACAGCACCACGATTACGATCGAGACGCGAAAGACGCGACCGACATCTCCCAACGCGTCGTGAACACTGGTGAAGAAGCGTTTCATCCGCGCTGCCCTGCCCTGCATCAAACACTGCGACAGGTGTAACGACGCTTGCGCGACACGGCAACAACGGCCATGCCGCCCAAACGCTTCAGAATGCCTCGGGTCTGACCACACGCGCCATGTGATCAAGGATCGCGTTTACGAAATCGCCTTCCTTTCCTTCTGGAAAAAAGGCACGGGCAACATCCACGTATTCGCTGATTACCACCCGCGGGGGCGTCTCGGAGTTGACCAATTCAGCCCCCGCCGCCCGAAACAGGGCGCGCAGCGTTGGGTCGATCCGGTCAATCGGCCACTTGGCCACCAGCGCGCGGTCGGTCATCTTGTCGATCCGGCCCTGCCAATTCACCGCGTCATCCAGAATCTTGCCGAACAACTCGGTATCTCCGTCCAGCATCTCGATATCGTCATGCTTCTCACCGAACCGATGCGCAAGAAATTCCGCGTGCACCGCCTGAGAGGACTGCTGCGAATGCTCCATCTGGAACAGGGCCTGCACGGCGTATAGCCGCGCCGCGGATTTCATGCGGCGTCTTAGGTTCCCCGATACGCCCTGTGGCCTGTCGTCTGCGGTGTTCATGAGGTGGAAATACCCTTGGAATCGGTGCCCGCCTCCGTGCTGCCGGGCTGGGTCTGGAAGCCCACCCCCTGCCGGGCCGCGCCCCACTTACGGCTAAGCGCAACCAAATGCAAGGCGGCCGCGGCAGCGCCACCGCCCTTGTTCTGATCGTCGGGATCGGCGCGCACCTCGGCCTGCCTGCGGCTTTCCACCGTAAGGATACCGTTGCCGATACACAGCCCCTGCAACCCCAGCAGGGTCAATGCACGCGAGCTGTCGTTGCATACCGTTTCGTAATGCGTCGTCTCGCCTCGGATCACGCAGCCAAGGGCGACATAGCCGTCAAATTCCTTCATACGGCCGGCCATACCGATCGCCGTCGGCAACTCCAGCGCACCCGGCACTTCGACCGTTTCGTGGGTTCCACCAGCCGCCTCTATCTCGGCACGGGCGCCAGCCAGCAGGTTATCGGCGATATCGCGATAGAACGGCGCCACCACGATCAGCATGTTCACGGGACGGTCAAACTCGGGACGCGGAAGGCTGCTATGCTCGTCGGTTGCCGCCATCATGCGTCTCCTTGGCTCAGCGGGCGTGTGCCCACGATGGAAATCCCGTAGGCATCGATCCCCAGGTAGCGGGTATCAGGGCTATCGGTCAGCAGGATCAACTCCTGCAGACCCATCGTGGACATGATCTGAGCGCCCAGCCCGGTATGCTTGACCGTGCGCGGGCCATCATCGTCTTCGGCGCGCATCAGCTTGGGACGCGGTTCGCGAAACAGGAAAACGGCTCCACGGCCTTCCTCGGCGATGATCTCCATCGCGCGGGGCAGCTTCTGGTCTGGCGCTGACAGGCCGATACCCAGAACATCCTCCAGTGCGTTCAGCGCGTGCGCCCGCGCCAGCACCGGGCGGCCATCCGTCACGTCGCCCTTGGTCAGAACGGCGTGCTCCGTGCCGCTGATCACGTCGGCGAAAATGCGCATGCGCCACTCGCCACCATAGGCCGAGGTGACGAGTTCGCTGCGCATCTCGCGGACGAGGTTGTCATGCTTGTGGCGATAGGCGATCAGGTCCGAGATCGTGCCGATCTTCAGCTCATGCAGGCGCGCGAACTCCACCAAGTCCGGCAGCCGGGCCATGGTGCCGTCCTCTTTCATGATCTCGCAGATCACGCCGGCAGGCTTGAGCCCGGCCAATCGCGCGATATCCACAGATGCCTCTGTATGTCCGGCACGCACCAGAACCCCGCCGTTACGCGCCCGCAACGGAAATACATGCCCCGGCGTGGCGATGCTGGCGGCGGTGTTCTGCTCATTGATCGCGGTCGCGATGGTCAGCGCCCGATCAGCGGCCGAGATACCGGTGGTGACACCTTCGCGCGCCTCGATCGAGACCGTGAACGCGGTCTCATGGCGCGATGAGTTGTTTACCGCCATCATCGGCAGGCCCAACTGGTCGATCCTGTCCGAGGTCATCGGCAAACAGACCAGGCCGCGACCATGCGTCGCCATGAAATTGACCGCCTGCGCATCGGCGAACTCGGCGGCGATGACGAGATCGCCCTCGTTCTCGCGGTCCTCGTGATCGACAAGAACGAACATGCGGCCAACTCGGGCATCGGCGATGATGTCCTCGATCGGACTGATCGCGGTGCGCATGGTTTCCTCGACCGGGCCGGGGGTTTCGAACGGTTTGGTGTCAGACATGGGGTTCCCTTAGATTTACCCCGCCAATTAGCCCGCCCGGACACAGAAGGCCAGTCAAACCTGTCGAGACCGGGCTGGCTCACCTCATTCCTGAAACCGCCAGAGCGCTGGGAGAAACCGGTAGCCGTCCGATTCGCGCAGGACATGTCCCACACCCGGAAATGGAAAATGATAACCGAGCACGCTGATACGGTCGGTGGCGGCCATGTCCAGAAGGCGGTTGCGCGTCTCGACAGTCTGTGGACCGTCCGAATCGAACCCGTTGTACCACCCCGGACGCGCAAAGCTCAGATACGCGTGCGTCATTGCGTCGCCGAGCGCCATCAACTGCTTGCCGCCGCTTTCCACGACAACGCTCATATGGCCCGGCGTGTGGCCGGGGGTGTCGATCACCCGGACGCCTGGTGCAACCTCGTAACCATCGCTGGCCAGTGTCCATTCGGCGCCGTCCACGTTGATCGAATTGACGGCGCCCAGAACGAACTGCTGATCCTCTGCCGGCACCCGGTCAACCAGCCCATCCTGCGTCCAGTAGTCATGCTCGGTCTGGCCGATCACGTATTCCGCATCGGGGATGATCGCCTCGTCGAAGCCGTCGCGGATCCCCCAGATGTGATCGGGATGGGCATGGGTGATGATCACATGTGTCACCGCGTTGGGGTCGATGCCGGCCCCGGCCATGTTGTCCATCAACCGGCCTGTCGTGTTCATGAACCGGTTGCCCGAACCGACATCGACCAGAACCTTGGCATCGCCCAACTCGATGAACAGATGGTTGGTGTGCGAATATCCCATTTCCGGCGACAGGAAATGCCGCTTCAGGAACGCCTGCACATCCTCGGGATCGGCATTCACGCCGGTGCCGTCCGTGGGCAATGAGAAGAAGCCGTCCGACAGAATCGTCAACTTGGCTTCGCCCAGCGTGAAACGAAAATGCGCGGGGTTCTTTCCCGCCGGTTCGCCCAGTTGCGCCCGGGCCAGTGCCGGCATTGCAAAGGCCGGCGCCATCGCTGCCATTTTCAGGATGTCGCGACGTCCGGGTTTCAATAGCGTCATGAATCTGTCCTCCCGTTTGGTTCAAACAGATCATAAAGTATACAGGCTACAACGCAATTTTATTTGTGAATATGTTAACCGCGGCGCCCCCTAGGCGCTCATCTCGGCTAACCGCGCCACGTAACGCGCCAGCGTGTCGATCTCCAGGTTCACATCATCGCCTTCGGCCACATTGCCCCAGGTCGTGACTTCCTTGGTGTGCGGGATGAAATTTATCCCGAAATCGCACCCATACACCTCGTTCACCGTCAAAGACGTGCCGTTCAGCGCCACCGAACCCTTGGGCGCAATGAACCGCGCCAGTTCTTCGGGCGCACGCAGGGTCACGCGGGTACTGTCGCCCTCTTCCGCCACGGAGACGACCCTTGCCAACCCATCGATATGGCCCGACACGATATGTCCGCCCAACTCGTCCCCGACCTTCAGCGACCGCTCCAGATTGACACGCTGCCCCTCGCTCCAGCCGCCCAGGTTGGTGCGCGCCACCGTCTCGGCGGAAATGTCCACGTCGAACCAGTCATTGCCCATATCGACAACCGTCAGACAAACCCCGTCACAAGCGATGGACGCTCCCAGGTCAACCTGCGCCATGTCATAACGTGTGCCGATGCGGGCACGCAGATCGCCGCGACGCTCCAGCGCCCGAACCTCGCCGATGTCTGTGATGATGCCGGTGAACATGGCGCTCTCTCCCGTGATGGTGTAGCCCTGATGGCTACCGCGTCGCCAGACCTAGCTCTGCGCGCCACGCGAGGCAAGTTTCGTCACGCTTGCGCCTTACTTTCGTCGAGCCTCGCCGCTAATAGAACGACATGACAGAACACGGCAGCACAAAGGTATATCTCCCACCCGGCGCATCATCGCGCGCGGGGTCGCGGGCGTTCCTGTTCCTGCAAGGGCCGCATGGGCCATTCTTCTACCAGCTCGGCACAATGCTGCGCCGCACCGGAGCTCAGGTATGGCGCATCGGCTTCAACGCAGGCGACAGGGTGTTCTGGCCGAAGGGCGCCAACTACATACCCTTTCGCGGCCAAGCCGCCGATTGGCCCGGTGCGCTGTCCGCAGTGATCGATGAAAAGGGTGTCACCGACATCGTGCTGTATGGCGATACCCGGGCGGTTCACGCACAGGCGGTCGGCATCGCGCAACAGCGCAGGTTGCGCGTGCATGTATTCGAGGAAGGCTACCTGCGCCCCTACTGGGTCAGCTACGAACGTGACGGCGCCAATGGCCACTCGCGCCTGATGCAGACGACCGTCGACGAGATGCGCTCGACCCTGGCGCATAGCAATACCGAGGCTCCTGCTGCCCCCGCGCGCTGGGGCGACATGCGTCAGCACATTTTCTACGGCGCGCTGTATCATTGGTTCGTCATGTGCGCCAATCGCAGCTAC
>JAABTI010000125.1 GCA_011389955.1 Paracoccaceae bacterium
CCCGACGCTCTTCCGATCCTTGCCCATATGCAGATCACGCGTCCGCGCGACCTCCTGTTCACCCTGCCGCATTCGGGCATCGATCGGGGCCGGCGCGAGACCGTCAAGGACGCGGTATTGCCGGAAGTTGTCACCGTCGAGGTCACCATCGGCCAGCACCGCGCCCCGCGCAACCGCTCGGGCGCGTACCGCGTCGTGGTGGAAGATGCAGGGACATCGTTTCAGCTCGTGTTCTTTCACGTGCGCGGCGACTACCTGCTGCGACAGTTGCCCGTGGGCGCGCGCCGGATCGTTTCGGGCAAGGTGGAACTGTTCGACGGGATCGCACAGATGGTGCATCCCGATCACGTGCTGCCGGTCGAACAGGCCGATGAGATCGCCGCGTTCGAGCCGGTCTATCCCCTCACCGCCGGTGTGTCTCAACGGCAGATGGCAGGCGCGGCCAAGGGGGCGCTGGCGCGGGCGCCCGAGCTGGAAGAGTGGATCGATTCGGCGCAAAAGGCCAAGGCCCGCTGGCCTGATTGGCGCGCTGCGCTTACGGCCGCCCACACACCCGAGACCATGAGCGACCTCGCGTCGTCCGCCCCGGCGCGTGAACGGCTGGCATATGACGAGTTCCTCGCGCACCAGATCACCCTTGCTCTGGCCCGCAGCAAGCTGCGCCGCACGCCCGGGCGCGAGAGCCACGGCACCGGCATGATGCAACAACAGGTACTGGCGGCGCTTCCGTTTCAACCCACCGACGCCCAGATGCGCGCGCTCGAGGAAATCGCGCGCGACATGGCCACGCCGCAGCGGATGAATCGCCTGCTTCAGGGCGACGTCGGCGCCGGCAAGACGCTGGTCGCGCTGCTGGCATTGCTGATCTCGGTCGAAGCCGGCGGGCAGGGGGTCTTGATGGCGCCCACCGAAATCCTCGCGCGGCAACATCTCGAAGGGCTGGCGCCGTTGGCGCATTGCGCCGGTGCCCGGGTCGAATTGCTGACCGGGCGCGACAAGGGCGCAGACCGTCGTGCCAAGCTTGATGCGCTCGCGCGTGGCGAGGTCGACATTCTCGTGGGCACGCATGCCGTGTTCCAGCCAGATGTCGCCTTCGCCGATCTGCGCGTCGCCGTGGTCGATGAGCAGCACCGCTTCGGCGTGCGCCAGCGGCTCGAACTGGGCCGCAAGGGGCTGGGGGTGGACGTGCTGGTAATGACGGCCACGCCGATCCCGCGGTCGCTGGCCCTGGCGCAATATGGCGACATGGATATCTCGCTGCTGGACGAAAAACCGCAAGGGCGCAAACCGATCAAGACGGCGCTGGTCGCGGTCGGGCGTATGGACGAGGTTGTCGATCACCTGCGCCGCGCGATCCTAGAGGGGCGGCAGGCCTATTGGGTGTGCCCGCTGGTCGAAGAAAGCGAAACGCTCGATCTGACGGCGGCCGAGGCGCGCTTCAAGAAGCTGCGCGCCGCGCTTGGCGAGGGCAATGTCGGGCTTGTCCACGGCCAGATGCCACCGGCCGAAAAGGACGCCGCGATGAAGGCCTTTCAAGAGGGCCGGACCGCGGTTCTGGTGGCCACGACCGTGATCGAGGTCGGGGTCAACGTGCCCAATGCCACCATCATGGTGATCGAGCGCGCCGAGATTTTCGGCCTCGCACAATTGCACCAGTTGCGTGGCCGCGTCGGGCGCGGCCCCCAGCAATCGACCTGCCTGCTGATGTATCAGCCCCCCCTGTCCGAAGGCGGCGAACGACGGCTGACCACGCTGCGCGATACCGATGACGGGTTTCGCATTGCCGAGGTCGATCTGGAAATGCGCGGGGCGGGCGATCTGATAGGAACGGCACAATCCGGCCTGCCACGTTTCCGCGTCGCCGACATGGAACGACAAGCCGCGCTGATGGCCATTGCGCAAAGCGATGCGCGCAAGTTGCTGTCGGACGACCCCGACCTCACATCGCCACGGGGCCGCGCCGCGCGAGGGCTGCTATGGCTGATGGAGCAGGATCAGGCCATACGCCTGATCTCCGTGGGATAGCGACATCCCCATATGTTCACGGATGTTCCCATAAAGTTCTTTACAGCGGGTTAAAAAAATGAGAACAAAGAGACAACTTGAGACGTTAACGCAGGAGAAAGTCCATGTTTGCACAGATCAAGACCAGTTTCGCCCGCTCCAGAGGCTCGTTGCTGCCCGATGCGGCCGGTGTGATCGCGTTGATGGTAATGCTGATCGTGGGGCTGCACTTGCCCGCCATCGCCTGAGTTCTGCCCGTGATCCCCGCCTCGGCCATACGCATGTATTCCTGTCCCACCGGATACATCGCTGCCTGAAACACCGCCTGCCTTGCGGGTTTAGCGCCGCATATGCCGGGATCACCATCTGACGCCGCCACCCCCAAGGGTGCGCGGCGTTTTTTTCTACGCGGTTTGCGCCTGCTCGGCCTGCTGCATCGCCTCGCTCAGCGCGTCCAGGGTCAGCATGACCGAGGCATGACGGTTCTTGTAGTCGCGCGCAGGGCGCAGCACCTCGAGCCCGTCAAAGGGCGCCTCCGGTGCCGGCCCGTCGGATTTCAGCATGGCCTTCAAGGCATCGCGCGCTTCCTCGACCTGCACGCGCGTGCGACCGATGGCGGCCGATCCGACAACCGCGGCAGCCGCCTGTCCCAGGGCGCAGGCCTTCACTTCCAACCCGAGATCGCTCAGGTGTTCGCCGTCCATTTTGGCATCCACCGTGACGGTCGAACCGCATAGCGGTGCGCGCTTGCGCACCGTGGCGTCCGGCGCGCGCAACCGCTCGGTATGCGGTATGTCCGCCGCAAGCGCCAGGATGCGCTGCGAATAGAGCTTGATCAGATCGCTTTCACCACTCATGGCTTTTCCTTTCCGGCCTTGTTCCCTAAATAGGTCGGGAATTTGCGGATGCAAAAGGTTTTCGCCATGTCCTTCGACCCAGAAGAACTCCGCCTTGATGCACGGGGCCTGATCCCGGCAATCGCGCAGGACGCCGGCACCGGCGAGGTACTCATGATGGCGTGGATGTCGCCGGAATCTATTCGGCGCACGCTGACGACGGGACGCGTGACCTACTGGTCGCGTTCACGCGGCGCCTTCTGGGCCAAGGGCGAAAGCAGCGGCCATGTGCAGGAGTTGGTCGAACTGCGCATCGACTGCGATCGTGATTGCCTGCTGCTGTTGGTCCAGCAGACCGGCCCTGCCTGCCACACCAACCGGCGTAGCTGCTTCTATACTGCCCTGCGTGACGGGCAGGAGGTCGAGATCATGACCCCCGGGGAGGACTGAGTTCCTGGCCGGACACAGGCAAACCTACCCGCCGGCGCAGATCATCGGGCGTTTCACCTGCCGCACGGTAGGCCGCGACAGCCCGCGCGTCGTCGCGCTTGGCGAGGCGTTTGCCGTCCTCGTCGCGGATCAGGCGGTGGTGATGGTAGACGGGCGTTGGCAGATCCAGCAGGCGTTGCAGGATCACGTGAATCGCCGTCGCATCGAACAGATCCGCACCGCGCGTGACGTGGGTGATCCCTTGGGCGGCGTCATCGATGACCACCGCCAGGTGATATGATGTGCCCATGTCACGTCGGGCCAGGACCACGTCGCCGACCGCATTGATCGCGTGATCCCGGGAGATGCTCACCTCGCGTGATGCGCCGTCGCCGGTTTCCGTGAAGTGCAACCGCGCGTCGTCACCCATCGCGTCAAGTGCCGCTCGCATGTCCAGCCGCAGTGCCACGCCCTGCGGCAATGGGCCTACCGCCCGCACCCGACACGTTCCCGGATAGACCGGGCCGTCCGGACCGTGGAGCGGGGCGTCACCCTCCTGCGGCGCGGAACTGGCCGCGATCACATCCCTGCGCGTACAGGTGCAGGGGTAAAGAAGACCGTACGACCACAGCGTACGAAGCGTACAAAAATAGCGGTTCAGGTTCTCGGACTGGCGCAGTACCGGTTCGGGCCATGACAGACCCAGCCAGTGCAGATCGTCATATATCTGGTTCTCCCATTCCGGGCGGGCGCGGCCTTGATCGATATCCTCGATCCGCAACATGAAGGTGCCGTCGACCTTCGATGCCATGTCCCACGCCAGCAGCGCCGAGTAGGCATGGCCAAGATGCAACGGCCCGGTTGGAGAGGGCGCAAAACGGGTTATCATTGCTTTATTAGGATGTTGCCCTTCGCTCCTCATGTGACGTATCAAGTCTCGGCGCAGGCCATGTCTTGCTGTGTCAACCAATCGGCCCACGCGACCTTTGCCCGGTCGGTGTAAGCCTTGTAGCGATCCTTGCGCCCGCGACGCCCGCGCTGGAGGCCCTCGACCGGGCGGAACAAGCCGAAATTGACGTTCATCGGCTGAAAGCTCTTGGCCTCCGCGCCACCCGTGATGTGATGGATCAGTGCCCCCATGGCGCTGTCCTTCGGTGGTGGTGGCAGGGCCCGACCAAGGATTTCGGCAGCCGCCAGCCGCCCGGCCAGAAGGCCCATGGCGGCGCTTTCAACATAGCCCTCCACGCCAGTGATCTGCCCCGCGAAACGAATATGTGGGCGCGAGCGCAGACGCATCTGATCGTCCAGCAAGGTGGGAGAGTTGATAAAGGTGTTGCGGTGGATGCCGCCCAACCGTGCGAATCGCGCATTTTCAAGTCCGGGAATCATCCTGAAAACATCGACTTGCGCGCCATACTTCATCTTCGTCTGAAACCCTACAATGTTGTAGAGCGTGCCGAGCGCATTGTCGCGGCGCAGCTGCACCACGGCGTATGGCTCGTTCTCGGGGGCGTGCGCGTTGGTCAGCCCGATTGGTTTCATAGGCCCGTGACGCAGGGTCTCACGGCCGCGTTCGGCCATCACCTCGATCGGCAGGCACCCGTCGAAATACTGGGCTGTTTCTCCCTCGTGAAACTCGGTCTTGTCGGCGGCCAGGATCGCATCGATGAAGTTCTCGTACTGCTCGTGCGTCATTGGACAGTTCAGATAAGCGCGTCGCTCGTCTTCTGTCTCG
>JAABTI010000126.1 GCA_011389955.1 Paracoccaceae bacterium
GGGCCGCCGTTCTTGTCGTTGGGTTCGCTGGCACGTATATTGCATGACAGGACACAGGAAAACCGCGCGGAGACAGAAGATGAATCTTCCCCCCAAAGTGACAGATCGCGCCTTTGAGCGGCTGGCCGAGATCGGCGCCGACACTCAGGGGCAGGCCCTGCGTGTGGCCGTCGAGGGCGGCGGGTGTTCGGGATTCCAGTATTCCATCATTCTGGACGCGCCGGCGCCAGACGACGTGATCCTTGAGGGCAAGGGTCAGAAGGTGGTGGTCGACGAGGTCAGCCTGCCGTTTCTTGCCGGGGCGACAATCGACTTTTCGGAAGAATTGATCGGGGCGCGTTTCGTGATCGACAACCCGAACGCGACGAGCTCCTGCGGCTGCGGGACCTCGTTCTCGATCTGAGGCGCCACGGTCGAACCGAACGGGATTGCGCCGCTTATGACCGGGCCGGCATCGCGTTGTGATATGTCCGGCTGAAACCGGAAAAAAATGCGTCAAAGCAATAGCTTGCTTCCTCGGCCTGGGTCAGGATCGCATGCGCGTCTTCGGACAGGCCGGCGATGACAATGCCGCGCATGGCCTGCCAGTCGGGGGAGCGGGCGGTGTCCAGACGGAACATGGACTCCGACATTTCCCTCAGGACTCCGGGTTGCGTTGGCGGACGCAGGAAAGCCATGCGGTCATGCTCGAATCGTTTGGCAAAGGCCGTCTGGCCAATGAGGGCCAGCCACCAGTTGCAGACGAAATATTCGTGGTAATCGTCCTGCGCCGGGGCCGACGCGCCGGTCTCGACGGTGAAACGATGGGCGTGGCGAACCAACCAGTCCTGCCAGAGGCCGGGCGGCGACATGCCGGCGAATCGCATGGCGATGCAGATTTCCGCCAGCAGATCCGCATCCTGATCGAGAAAGGCCAGGGTTCCAGCGAAATCGAGGCTTTGGCGGGTTTCACCCGGAAGCGCGGGGTCCTGGCGGCCATATTCGCTGAGATAGAACACGATATGGGTCAGTTCATAGGCGGCCTTCTTGTTGGGCAGCGCGAATGTGGCCGCGCGCGCGGTGAATTGGCGCAGTCGGTCGTCGAGCCCGGTATCGTCAGGCAATGGATCACGCCCACGGCGCAGCATCAGGCGGCGCGCCTCGCCACGCTGTAGATCCGAAAGTTCCGCCCGCGCCATATCCTGATCCGCCGCCCAGTTCACCAGCGCCTCGCCCTTGGTGCCGGTCATGCCGAGATCTTCGAGATCGAGCAGGATGGACAGGAGAAACCGGTAATATTGTGGAAAGAACCGTAGACGCTTTTCAGCTTGCGCATAAAACCCTTCGTGAACGGTTAACGCGTCGGGCATCGGTCCGCCGCCCGTGCATTCCAGGATGTTGAGAAGCTCGGCGTTTTCCTTGAGCCAGAACACATCGTCGCCAAAGCGGCGATGCTGTGCGAAACAGGCCAGCAACGCCGCCTTGCGCGCAGTGTCGGATTGGTGCCGGGACGGGGCATTCAGATGCACGACCTTGGCCATGGGTGGCTCCTTCTTGTCCGGGCGTCAGACGCCCCACCCCTTGTTTTTAGAGGTTTACGCGCCAGAGCTGAACATATGCGTGGCGTCGCCGTCGCGGGTGTCGGCGGCAGTGACAGGGGCCGCGCCGGACGAGAACATCTGGGTCGCGTCGCCCCTGAGACTGTCGCCTTGCATCATCGGTGCAGCGCCCGAACTGAACATTTCGACCGCATCGCCCGACATCAGGCTGGTCGGGCCGGACGGAGCGGCGCCGGACGAGAACATTTCGACCGCGCCACCGCGATGCATGTCCGTTTCCTGCGCATTTTCATGCGCGATTTCAGTGGTTTCGATGGTCTTGAGTTGAGCAGACATTTTTCCCTCCAGGTTGTGTGCCTCTCAATCGAACTATCGTTTTGCGTGTTTTACAAGTTATTTATTCCCGTTAAACTTGTTTTTCGCCGTAACAGCACCGCGAAAGAAGAACAACCTGTTGATTTCATGGGAAAACCTCTAACCGCCCTGAATGGGCGCACCAGCCGCACCAGGACCCGCGCAGCGCCAATAGCGATCGGCAATGCGCGCGAATCAGCCCCCGCAACGGCGTTGGATGGCCAGGTGTTAATGGCGCCCGGCGGCGAAAATTGGGGGGGTGACATCCGGCTGACATCCGGCTGCCGCCCGGCTGCCGGGTGCGACATCGGCCCGCTGTTGCCTTCGCGGGTTAACGCGGCGTGCGGGGCGCCGGCGACCGGGGCGCATGGGCTCTTTGCCTCGGCTGCGGGGGCGGTTAGGGTAAGCCGCGCAAGACAAGGACACGCCCATGAAAATCGCCAGTTTCAACATCAACGGCATCAAGGCCCGGATCGCGGCGCTGAGCGACTGGCTGAAAGAGGCCGAACCGGATGTGGTTCTGCTTCAGGAGATCAAGTCGGTCGACGAGAATTTCCCGCGCGCGCATTTCGAGGACATGGGCTATGCGGTCGAAACCCATGGGCAGAAATCGTTCAACGGCGTGGCGATCCTGTCGAAACTGCCGCTCGAGGATGTGACGCGCGGGTTGCCCGGGGACGATGCGGACGAACAGGCGCGCTGGATCGAGGCGACGGTGGTGGACAGGCGCGCGGTGCGAGTCTGTGGCCTTTACCTGCCCAATGGCAACCCGGCCCCGGGGCCGAAATACGACTACAAGCTGGCATGGATGGACCGCCTGCACCGGCGCGCGCAGGACTTGCTGAAAAGCGAGGAGCCGTTCCTGATGGCGGGCGATTACAACGTCATTCCGCAGGACGAGGATGCCGCGCGGCCCGAGGCCTGGGAGAAGGATGCGCTGGCCCTGCCGGACAGCCGCGCGGCCTGGCGTCGGCTGGTCAACCTGGGCCTGACCGACGCGTTCCGGGTGATGGAGCCGGGGGCGGGGCATTACACGTTCTGGGATTATCAGGCCGGGGCGTGGAATCGCGATGACGGGATTCGCATTGACCATGTCCTGCTCGGCCCGCAATGCGCCGATCTGTTGCTGGAGTGCCAGATCGACAGGGAGGTGCGCGGGCGCGAGAAGCCGTCGGATCACGTGCCGGTCTGGGTGCGGTTGGACGCCTGAGTCCTATAGGCTGTCGCGCTTGATCGAATTCATTTCGCCCGGGCTGCTTGCAGCCCGGGCAGCGCCCGACCCGCCCCATGGGCGGGCGCTGCCCTTTCGTTGTGCGCCGGCCGCTTCCCATTCGACGCCACACGCCCCAAAGCGTTCCGCTTTATCCCGGCGCGCGCAGGTAGGCGGCGAGCAGCGCGGTCGAGGGGTTCACGTCCTCCGGCGGGATGTCGCCCGAGACCAGCGGTTCAAGCCGTTTGGCCAGGTCCTTGCCCAGTTCCACCCCCCATTGATCGAAGGAATTGAGACCGAGGATCACCCCCTCGACAAACACGCGGTGTTCGTAAAGCGCGGTGATCTGGCCCAGAACGCGGGGCGTGAGGCGCGGATAGGCCAGGGTGGTCGAGGGGCGGTTGCCTTCGAACACGCGCTGTTCGGCCTGCGCGTTCAGCGCATCGCCCGAATATCCCTCGGCCGCGGCGAGGGCGCGGGCTTCGGCAAGGCCGCGCCCGGTCATCAGCGCCTCGGACTGGGCCAGGCAATTGGCCGCGAGCAGGCGGTGATGATGGGCGAGGTCGGGTTCGTGCCCGGCGGCACCGATCATGAATTCGCACGGCACGATCCCGGTGCCCTGATGCAGAAGCTGGAAAAACGCATGTTGGCCGTTGGTGCCCGGCTCGCCCCAAACCACCGGGCCCGAGCCATGCGGCAGGGGTTGGCCGCCCTGCCCCACGCGCTTGCCGTTGCTCTCCATTTCGAGTTGCTGGAGATAGGCGGGAAGCCGCGCGAGGCGGTTCTCGTAAGGCAGCACCGCGCGGGTGGCAAAGCCCATCGCCTGATGATGCCAGAGCCCGACAAGGGCGAGCAGCACCGGCAGGTTGTCGGCCAGCGGTGTGTCGCGGAAATGCGCGTCCATCGCGGCGCCGCCGTGCAGGAATTCGGTGAAATCCTCGGGACCGATGGCGATCATCAGCGACAGGCCGATCGGTCCCCAGACCGAATAGCGCCCGCCGACCCAATCCTCGAAGGCGAACACCCGTTCGGGCGGAATGCCGAAATCGGCGGCCCGGTCGGTGGCCGAGGACAGCGCCACGAACTGCGCCGCCGGGTCGGACACATGCGCCGCCATCCAGTCGCGGATGCTGGCGGCGTTGGTCATGGTCTCGATGGTGGTGAAGGTCTTGGAGGCGATGATGACGAGGGTGGTCGCCGGATCGAGCCCGCGCAGCACATCGGCAAGATCGGCCGAGTCCACGTTCGAGACGAAATGACAGCGTGGCCCGTCATGACAGGGGGCCAGCGCGCGGGTCGCCATGGCGGGTCCGAGATCGGACCCGCCGATGCCGATATTGACCACGTCGGTGATCGCGCCCACCTGCCCGGTGAAGCGGCCCGACCGGATGTCGGACGCAAACGCCTTCATCCGCTCCAACGTGTCGAGGATGCCGGGCATCACGTCCTGACCATCCAGCAGGACCGGTGTGCCCGAAAGATTGCGCAGCGCGGCATGCAGCACGGCACGGTCCTCGGAGCGGTTGATCCGCGCGCCCGAGAACATCGCGTCGCGCATGGTCTCGACCCGGGCGGCGCGGGCCAGCGCCAGAAGCGCTGCGCGGGCCGGGCCGTCGATATGGGTCTTGGAATAGTCGAACAGCATCCCCAAGGCGCGGGCCGAAAACCGCTCGGCCCGGTCGGGTTGCGCGAACAGGTCCGCGATGCGCCGGCTGCGGGCCTTGTCGGCCTCGGCGAACACGCCGGCCCAGGCCGCATCGAGGTCGGGTTGCGGGTTCATTCAGGGGCCCAGTGAACCGTGAGCCCGTCCATGACGGCCGCGATCGGGGCCTCGTCGGGCGAAAGGTGCATG
>JAABTI010000127.1 GCA_011389955.1 Paracoccaceae bacterium
ATGGTGATAGCCGCGCGCGCCGTAAGCGTAAAGCGGCCATCGCGGCCATTGCCCGCCCGCTGCGCGAATTTCCCCGCCCGACGCGTTGCACCGGCCCGCGCGGCGGGGCATGGTCGCCCCCATGACACGCAAATCCATCCTGATCACCGGCTGCTCGAGCGGCATCGGTCACGACGCGGCCTTCACCCTGCACGCCCGGGGCTGGCGCGTGTTCGCCACCTGCCGGCAACCCGCCGATGTCGACCGCTTGCGGGACCAGGGACTGGAGGCGCTGCACCTCGACTATGCCGATCCCGCCAGCATCGAGACCGCGCTTGAACAGGTGCTCGCGGCCACCGGCGGCACGCTGGACGCGCTGTTCAACAACGGTGCCTTCGCCTGCCCCGGCGCGGTCGAGGATCTGCCCCGCGACGCCCTGCGGGAGATATTCGAGGCCAACCTGTTCGGGTGGCACGACCTGACGGCGCGGGTTCTGCCGGTCATGCGCGCGCAGGGACACGGGCATGTCATCAACTGTTCTTCTGTGCTGGGCCTCGTCGCGGCGCCGTGGCGTGGCGCCTACAACGCCACCAAGTTCGCGCTGGAGGGTCTGACCGACACGCTGCGCGTGGAAATGCGCGACACGCCCATTCACATCGTGCTGATCGAGCCGGGCCCGATCACCACCCGGTTCCGCCGCAACGCCATCCCCCATTTCGAACGCTGGGTGGACTGGCAGAATTCCGCACGCGCCGAGCAGTATCGCGCCACCCTTATCAAGCGGCTCTACCGCGACGAAGGCCCGGACCGGTTCGAACTGCCGCCCTCCGCCGTCACGGCCAAGCTGATCCGCGCGCTGAACACCTCCCGCCCCGCCGCGCGCTACTACGTCACCACCCCGACCTACCTGATGGGCGCGCTGCGCCGCGTCCTGCCGGTGCGCGCGCTCGACTGGCTGCTGGCCAGGGGATGAGCCTGCGCGCCGCTTGTCTGATGCCGGGGAAATTTTCGGTTCGCTTTTTGCGCCACAGCCTCTACATCGGACGAAGACGCAAGACACAAGGATCGCGACGATGAAGGATGACCCGCTCTTCTACGTGGTGGCCGCAGCCTGCCTGGCCGTGGTGGTCATTCTGATGGTCGGCATAGGCGGCTTTGCCAAGGGCGGCGATTTCAACCGCAAGCACGCCAACCGGCTGATGCGCTGGCGCATCATCGCGCAGTTCCTCGCCGTCATCCTGATTCTTCTTTTCGTATGGTTCCGCAGCGGAGGCTGACAATGGTCGTTCTGAACAAGATCTACACCAAGGGCGGCGACAAGGGTGAAACCGCCCTCGGCAACGGCGCGCGGGTGCCCAAGCACGCCCTGCGCGTAACGTCCTACGGCACCGTGGACGAGGTGAACGCCGCCCTCGGGCTGGCCCGCCTGCACGCCGAGGGCGACATCGACGCCGCACTCGCCCGCATCCAGAACGACCTGTTCGACCTGGGCGCCGACCTGTGCACCCCCGACATGGATCGCGATGCCGAGGCCGAGTACACACCCCTGCGCATCGTCGCCGAGCAGGTCGCGCGCCTGGAAACCGAGATCGACGCGATGAACGCCCTGCTCGAACCGCTGCGCAGCTTCATCCTGCCCGGTGGCACGCCGCTGGCCGCGCACCTGCACCTGTGCCGCACCGTGTCGCGCCGGGCCGAACGGCTCTGCGTCGAACTGGCGCACGCCGAGCCGGTGAATCCCGAGGCGGTAAAATACCTCAACCGCCTGTCGGACTGGTTCTTCGTCGCCTCGCGGGCCGCCAACGATCAGGGCCTCGCCGACGTGCTCTGGGTTCCCGGTGCAAACCGCTAGACGCGCCCCCGTGCGGCCCGCACCGCGGCACATCCGGCCGACGGATTGGCAAATTATCATGACCGCAGGCAATAACGCGACGTTGGTTGGCGCTAACGTGACGATTTTCCACTGTTTCACCCGGGCCCAAGCCTATATCAAGCGCCAGAGAGTTCGTGGGGCGCCGTTTTCCGACGCCCGTAAACCATAAAGGAGACCACGCTCATGAAGGTGATTGTGCCTGTCAAACGCGTGATCGACTACAACGTGAAGGTCCGCGTCAAGGCGGATGGCAGCGGTGTCGATCTCGCCAACGTGAAAATGTCCATGAACCCGTTCGACGAAATCGCCGTCGAAGAGGCGATCCGCCTCAAGGAGGCCGGCAAGGCCGAAGAGGTCATCGCCGTCTCGATCGGCGTCAAGCAGGCACAGGAAACCCTGCGCACCGCGCTGGCCATGGGCGCCGACCGCGCCATCCTGGTGGTTGCCGCCGACGACGTTCATGCCGACATCGAGCCGCTTGCCGTCGCCAAGATCCTCAAGGGCGTGATCGACGAAGAGCAGCCCGGCCTTGTCCTCGCCGGCAAGCAGGCCATCGACAACGACATGAACGCCACCGGCCAGATGCTGGCGGCGCTGATGGGCTGGTCGCAGGCGACCTATGCTAACAACATCGACATAGATGGCGATCATGCCGTCGTCACGCGCGAGGTTGACGGCGGCCTGCAGACGATCAAGGTCAAGATGCCCGCGATCGTCACCGCCGACCTGCGCCTGAACGAGCCGCGCTATGCCTCGCTGCCCAACATCATGAAGGCCAAGAAAAAGCCGCTGGATGAAAAGACCGCCGATGATTACGGCGTCGATGTCACCCCGCGCCTCGAGGTCGTCAAGACCACCGAGCCCGAAGAGCGCGCCGCCGGCATCAAGGTCGGTTCGGTCGATGAACTTGTCGAAAAACTCAAAGAAGCGGGGGCTGTGTAATGGCTGTTCTTCTTCTGGCAGAAATCAACGATGGTGAACTGGCGCTGGACGCCACCGCCAAGGCTGTCTCCGCCGCAACCAAGCTGGGCGAAGTGACGATTCTCGCCGCCGGTGCCACCTGCGCCGCCGGTGCCGAGGCCGCCGCAAAGATCGATGGCGTGGCCAAGGTGCTCTGTGCCGAGCATGACCTCTACGGTCATCGCCTGGCCGAGCCGGTATCGGACCTGATCGTGTCGCTTGCCGGCGATTTCGATCACATCGTCGCGCCCGCCACCACCGACGCCAAGAACATCCTGCCGCGCGTTGCCGCGCTGCTGGACGTGATGGTGCTGACCGACGTGTCGGGCGTCGTCGATGCCGACACCTTCGAACGCCCGATCTACGCGGGCAACGCCGTGCAGACGGTCAAGTCGTCGGATTCCAAGAAGGTGATCTCGATCCGCACCTCGACCTTTGACGCCGCCGGCGAACAGGGCGCCGCCCCGGTCGAGAACATCGATGCCGCCGGTGATGCCGGCCTGTCGGAATGGGTCGATGACAAGGTCGCGGAATCCGATCGCCCGGATCTGACTTCGGCCGGCGTGGTCGTGTCCGGCGGTCGCGGTGTCGGCTCCGAAGAGGACTTCGCCCTGATCGAGAAACTGGCGGACAAACTGGGCGCCGCCGTCGGCGCCTCGCGGGCCGCGGTCGATTCCGGGTTTGCTCCCAACGACTGGCAGGTCGGCCAGACCGGCAAGGTCGTCGCGCCCCAGCTTTATGTCGCCGTCGGCATTTCCGGCGCGATCCAGCACCTGGCGGGCATGAAGGACTCCAAGATCATCGTCGCCATCAACAAGGACGAAGAGGCGCCGATTTTCCAGGTGGCCGATTACGGTCTTGTCGCCGATCTGTTCGAGGCCGTGCCCGAACTGGTTGAGAAACTCTGAAGCGCGCCCTGTTAACCGCGCTTTTCGGACGTGGCGTACGTAACGGAAGGTTCACGCGTCGAAACGTACGTTCTGGCCAGTTGGGCCCGCCATCGGCGGGCCCTTCTGCCATCCGGCGCAGTGTCGCATCAGTGGCACTGCGCCGTCATGCTCGACACAGGCGGCAGCAACGCCTCGGCCACTTCCCGATGCGCCAGCGGCCCCGGCATCTCGGCCGCGGCCGGAGCCTCCAAGGCATTGAAAATCATGCCTTCTGTCCGGCGATCCAGCGCATCGTCGCTCATTTTTACCTCGACCACCCGCGCCACGTAGGGGCGCAACATCGCGATCATCCGCGCCGTTATGAACACCGGGTCACTGACCAGATCACCTTCCCACCCATCCTTGACAGGTTGATCCATCCCGCGCCCTGACACCCATAACAGTATGGTTTTGTTACCAATTCCACGCATCATTCCGCGCATCTTCTGCACCCAGCTATGCCGCGCCGCCTCGCGAACCCGCGCATAGCGCCGCGGCGACACCTCCCAAAGCCTGCCCAGCATGTGCCGGGTGAAATGGAACTCCATGAAATCCACTTCGGGATAAAGCTGCTGTAATGCCGCACTTGCCGCGACAAAGCGGTCATTGCGCCTTGGATGAACATTGTAGAACGGATTGCTGACATTGTGCGCACCGGTAATTTGCATCACGTTCACAACGGCTTGCGAAGCCGCGCGTAGTATGTCGGCATCAATCGCGAAGGCATCGACCCCCGCGTTCGGCCAGCCGAAATTGACGCAGCGCACACCGCTTTGCCGCTCCACGATCGCGGGGAACGGATCGGCGATGAACCTGCCATAGGTTTCCGTGCCCCCGAGAAACAGCGCATACCGCCCCTCCAGCCTTCGCCGCGGCCCGCGAAACATCAGCTTCGAATTGCCATAGCGCCAAGGCATGTAATCCAGCGCCCCAAGGGACGTGTCAGCAAAGGTCATGATACCCCCATCATTCGATTGTCTCACCCGGGGGCAGGATCGCGCAGGTGTCTTTCCAAATCGCTAAAGCCCGAATTTTCCCTGATTTTTAAGGGTCTCGCGCCCTTGCGGTTCGGCCCTCCCGAGGCATATGCTACCGCCAGCGACAACTAGGGGATCGGCGTGATGAAGATTGAAAAGATCGGCGTTGTAGGCGCGGGGCAGATGGGCAACGGCAT
>JAABTI010000014.1 GCA_011389955.1 Paracoccaceae bacterium
TGGACTTCCGCGGCCGAGGCGATGGCCGCCCGCGCCCATCACCTGATCGATGCCGGGGACGTGGTGCTGGTCAAGGGGTCCAAGGGCAGCCGTGTGAGCCTTGTCGTTGACGCGATCCGCAAACTGGGTCATGGCACCGGTCACTCAGACAAGGAAACGAACTAGATGCTCTTTTGGTTGACCGAGTTCTCGGATGGTGGCGATGCCTTCAACCTGTTCCGCTACATCACCTTCCGTGCCGGTGGCGCGTTCATGACGGCGCTGGTGTTCGGGTTCATTTTCGGCCCGCCCCTGATCGGCGTGCTGCGCAAGCGCCAGGGCAAGGGGCAGCCGATCCGCAGCGACGGGCCGGACGGGCATTTCACCAAGGCGGGCACGCCCACCATGGGGGGGCTTCTGATCGTGGGGGCATTGTTGTTCTCGACGCTGCTCTGGGCACGGCTGGACAATGCCTATGTCTGGCTGGTGCTGTTCGTGACGGTGGCCTTCGGCGCGATCGGGTTCGCCGATGATTACGCCAAGGTCTCGCGTCAGAATGCGGCCGGGGTTCCCGGACGGATGCGGTTCGGCCTCGGGCTGATCATCGCGGCGGTCGCGGGATATTGGGCGACGCAATACCACCCGGTTGAACTGCAATCGCAACTGGCGCTGCCGGTATTCAAGAACACGCTGATAAATCTGGGCATTTTCTTTGTTCCCTTCGCGATGGTCGTGATCGTGGGATCGGCCAACGCCGTCAACCTGACCGATGGCCTGGACGGGTTGGCGATCATGCCGGTGATGATCGCCAGCGCGACGCTGGGCGTGATCGCCTATGCGGTCGGGCGTGTCGACTTCACCGAATACCTGGATGTCCATTACGTGCCCGGCACCGGAGAGTTGCTGATCTTCGTGGCGGGGCTGGTCGGTGGCGGCCTCGGGTTCCTGTGGTACAACGCGCCGCCGGCGGCGGTGTTCATGGGCGATACCGGGTCGCTGGCCCTGGGCGGCGCGCTGGGCGCCATCGCCGTGGCCACCAAGCATGAGATCGTGCTGGCGATCGTCGGCGGGCTGTTCGTGGTCGAGGCGCTGTCGGTCATCATCCAGGTGATCTATTTCAAGCGCACGGGCAAGCGCGTGTTCCTGATGGCGCCGATCCATCACCATTACGAGAAAAAGGGATGGGCGGAATCGACCATCGTGATCCGGTTCTGGATCATCGCGCTGATCCTTGCGATGATCGGGCTGGCGACGCTGAAGGTGCGCTAAGAACGCTCCGCTCCAACGGGCGGGGCACCGCCGCGCGCCGGCTCAACGCGTCGCCCGGGCTTGCCCCGGCCACCCCCGACCCCCCGGGTCAGGGGCCGCCCTTCCCTTCTTGCGTGTGTCAGGTAGGGTGAACTCCCGATGACATTGGGTGGCGCAGCCGTGTGGGACGCAGTTCTTGCCTTTCTGGAAGCAAATGCAATGGCGCTCGGAGCCGCCGCTGCGGGTCTGACCATCGGCGGCGTTGCATGGGCCATCGTCACGAGGCCTTTCAAACGCGACAAGCCCACCCAACTGGCCGCCGAAACCATCGACCAGATCAAGCCGCCCGAGGTAAAGGACGGCCCGGCGTTGTCCGTTGCCGAATTCATCCGCCTGCGCCGCGAACTCAAGGCCGACCTGGAACAGGAACTGGCCGACGCGCAGGAGACCGAGAAAGAGGAGCTTCGCGCGCGCATTGCCGAACTGGAAAGCCAGATCGCCAACCCCGAGGACGCGCTGACCGAGGCCCGCAAACGCATCGCCGATCTGGAGGTGCTGCTTGATCGCGAGGGCAACCATATCGGCGCTGACCGCATCCAAGAGGCCAAGGCGGCGCTGGAGAAGGGCGACTATTCGCTGGCCGACGATATCTTCGCCGAGATCGAGGCCCGCAACGAACTCGCCGTGCAGGAAACCGCCCGCGCCGCCCATGGCCGCGGCGAGGTGGCCGAGGCCGAGGTGCGCTGGCACGATGCCGCCCGGCACTACTCCAATGCCGCACGGCTGGCCCCGGGATTCGACACCCTGTTCAAGGCTCGGGAATATGCCTGGCGGGCCGGTGAGCTTGACGCCGCGCATCGCTACGGGGCGGACCTTGTGGCCCTCGCCCGAAACGAGGGCACGCAGGAACAACTCGCGACGGCACTGAATGAACACGCCATCACGTTTCAGGCGCAAGGGCGGTATGCTCAGGCCGAGGCGCTCTACCGGCAGGCGCTGGAGATCGCCCGCGCGATCATCGCCGAGGGGCATCCGGACTATGCCTTCTACCTCAACAACCTCGCGGACGCGGTGCAGGCGCAGGGGCGGTATGCTGAGGCCGAGGCGCTGTACCGGCAGGCGCTGGTGATCGCCCGCGCGACCCTCGGCGAGGGCGATCCGTATCATGCCTCTGGCCTCAACAACCTCGCGCTCGTGGTGCAGGCGCAGGGGCGGTATGCGGAGGCCGAGAGGCTTTTCCGGCAAGCGCTGGAGATCGGTCGCGCAACCCTCGGGGAGCGGCATCCGGCCTATGCCGCCCGCCTCAACAACCTTGCGCTCGTGGTGCAGGCGCAGGGGCGGTATGCGGAGGCCGAGCGGCTCTACCTGCAAGCGTTGGAGATCGACCGTGCGACCATTGGTGAGGGGCATCCGGCCTATGCCGCCCGTTTGGGCAACCTTGCGCACGTGGTGCAGGCGCAGAGGCGGCATGACGAGGCCGAGGCGCTCTACCGGCAGGCGTTGGAGATCGACCGTGCGACCATTGGTGAGGGGCATCCGGCCTATGCCACCCGCTTGGGCAATCTTGGCGGACTTTTGGGCCAGACCGGCCGCGTGGCCGAGGGGCGCGAAATGCTGGAACGGGCGCTGACGATCTTCCGTGCCGCGCTGCCTCTCGATCATCCGCATATCGCCGAGACGCAGCGCCGCCTCGCCGCCCTTCCGGGCGACTGAGCCCATCCCGCGCGGCACCGACGCGATACCGACAAGATACCGACGTGCCATTCAGCCCCTCTGGCCGCTCTTCCGCGCGCGCGGCGGTGATCCGCTGTCTTGCCCCCGCACCCCGCATCCGGTAGAGGCTGGCGCAAGTTCACCGGCAAGGACCAGCAGCGATGGCCAAGCAGAAAAAGACCCCCCGTCCCAAGGCGGAGACGCCCAAGGGGTTCCGTGATTATTTCGGCGCGCAAGTCACCGAGCGCGCGGAAATGCTGCGCAAGATCGCGGCGGTTTACCATCGCTACGGGTTCGACGCGCTGGAAAGCAGCGCGGTCGAAACGGTCGAGGCGCTGGGCAAGTTCCTGCCCGACGTGGACCGCCCCAACGAGGGGGTGTTCGCATGGCAGGAGGATGACGATGACGGCAAGGGTGACTGGCTGGCGCTGCGCTATGACCTGACCGCGCCGCTGGCGCGGGTCTATGCCCAGCACCGCAACGACTTGCCCACGCCCTACCGGCGCTACGCCATGGGCCCCGTCTGGCGCAATGAAAAGCCCGGCCCGGGGCGCTACCGGCAGTTCTACCAGTGCGACGCCGATACCGTGGGCAGCGCATCCATGGCCGCCGACGCCGAGATCTGCGCGATGCTGGCCGATTGCCTGGAAGAGGTCGGCATCCCGCGCGGCGATTACGTGGTGCGGGTCAATAACCGAAAGGTTTTGAACGGGGTGCTGGAGGTCATGGGCCTTGCCGGTGACGCCGAGCGCAGCGCCGCCGTGATGCGCACAATCGACAAGTTCGACAAGGTGGGTGAGGCAGGTGTGCGCGAGTTGCTGGGCAAGGGGCGGCTCGACGCCTCCGGTGCCTATATCGACGGGGTGGGGTTGTCTGATGAGCAGATCAAGCGCGTGATTGGCTACGTTACAGCCAAGGAAGACACCGCTTCATATCTTGAAACTCCTAACGAGTATGACGTGAGCGGCAAGGTCTCAACAGAACTGAGACTTCAGTCGGAGTATCTACGTTCTGACAAGCTGCCAGATAGCGTCGGTGAAAACCGGATCGAAGGCCAGTTTGCTCTACTTAATCACCTACACGATTTGGTGGAGGGTTCCGAAGAGGGAAAGAAAGGCTTGGATGAACTGGCCGAGATCGCCGATCTTCTCTCCGCCCAAGGCTACGGCCCCGACCGCATCGTCATCGACCCTTCCGTTGTCCGCGGCCTCGGCTATTACACCGGCCCCGTCTACGAGGCGGAGCTGACCTTCGACATCCTCGATGACAAGGGCCGCAAGCGGCAGTTCGGGTCCGTCGCCGGCGGCGGGCGTTACGACGACCTCGTCAAGCGGTTCACCGGGCAGGCGGTGCCGGCCACGGGCATTTCCATCGGGGTGGACCGCCTGCTGGCCGCGCTGCGCGAGAAGGGGCGCATCGGGGGCACGGCGCAGGGGCCCGTCGTCGTGACCGTCATGGACCGCGCCCGCATGGCCGACTACCAGGCAATGGTGGGCGAGCTGAGGCAGGCCGGCATCCGCGCCGAGGTCTACCTTGGCAACCCCAAGAACTTCGGCAACCAGATGAAATACGCCGACCGGCGCGGCAGCCCGGTGGCCATCATCGCTGGCGAGGATGAATTTGCCCGCGACGTTGTGCAGGTCAAGGACTTGATACTCGGGGCGCAGATCGCGCAGACCGCGACGCTGGAGGAATGGAAGGATCGGCCGAGCCAGGTCGAGGTGCCGCGCGGCGAATTGATCGCCAAGGTGCGCGAGATCCTGGCCGTGCACGACCGCGATACCGGGGCGGGGGCGCCCTGATGCCGACGATCGCGGCGACCCGCGCCAAAGCGGCCCAATTGCGCGCGCAGTTCGAGGACGCGGGCGCCGTGCCGGTCGAAACCCCGGTGTTGCAACCGGCGGCGGCGCTGCTGGACCTCTATGGCGAGGATATTCGCGGCCGCGCGTATGTCACCAGCGACGCGCTGAGGGGCGAGCAGATGCTGCGCCCTGATTTCACCGTGCCGGTGGTTCAGATGCACATGGAGCATGGCGCGACGCCGGCGCGCTACACCTATGCGGGCGCGGTGTTCCGCCGGCAGGAGGATGACCCGGATCGCCCCAACGAGTACTGGCAGGTCGGCTACGAGGTATTCGACGGGCAAGACCCCGCAGCCGCCGATGCCGAGGTGTTCTGCCTGATGCGCGATGCGCTGGCGGGGCTGAACCTGCGGGCGGCGACGGGCGATATCGGGTTGCTCATGGCGGCGGTCGCGGGGCTGCGCACCACCGAGCCGCGCAAGGCGGCGCTGGCGCGGCACATCTGGCGCCCGCGCCGGTTCCGCACGCTGCTGGACCGGTTTTCGGGCCGCACGCCGATGCCCGCCTCGCGCCGGGCGCTGTTGCGGGCGGACGACCCGATGCGCGACGCGCCGCCGCTGCTTGGCCTGCGCAGCCGCGCCGAGATCGAGGCGCGCATCGCCGCGTTGCGCGACGATGCCGCCACCGCCCCGATCAGCAGCGAGGAAGTGGCCCTGATCGACGCCATTCTGGAAGTGCGTGAAACCGCCCCCAACGCGCTGGAGCACTTGCGCGATATCGCCGTGGACCTGCCCGCGATCGAGCAGGCCGTCGAACGGTTGCGCATGCGCATGGGGGCGCTCGCAAAACGGGGTGTGGATGTGGATACCCTGGATTTCGAGGCCAGCTATGGCCGTGCGTCGATGGAGTATTACGACGGGTTCGTTTTCGGCTTTTACGCCGAGGGGCGCCCCGAGTTGCCGCCCGTGGCCTCGGGGGGGCGCTATGACGCGCTGACCCGCGTGCTGGGGCAGGGGGCCGAGATACCCGCGGTGGGCGGGGTCATCCGGCCGGGCCTGATGCTGGAACTGGAGGGCGCGCGATGACGATCAAGCTGGGCGTGCCGTCAAAGGGACGGCTGATGGAAAAGACGTTCCAGTGGTTCGGCGCGCGTGGCGTGAGCCTCAGCCGCGCGGGATCGGATCGCGAATACGCCGGGGCGGTGGACGGCATCGACGGCGTTGAGCTGGTGTTGCTGTCGGCGGGGGAAATCCCCCGCGAACTGGAAGCCGGACGTATCCACCTCGGGGTGACAGGTACCGATCTGGTGCGCGAAAAACTGGGCCGGTGGGAGCAGAGCGTGTCCCCCGTGGCCGAAATGGGTTTCGGGCAGGCGGACCTTATCATCGCGGTGCCCGCCGCGTGGGTGGACGTGAATACGCTCGATGATCTGGATGCGGCGGCGGCGGCATTCCGCGCCCGGCACGGGTTTCGCCTGCGGGTCGCTACCAAGTATCACCGGCTGGTGCGCGATTTCCTGCGCAGTCATGGCGTGGCCGATTACCAGCTGGTCGATAGCCAGGGCGCAACCGAGGGCACCATCCGCAACGAGACCGCCGAGGCGGTGGCCGACATCACCTCGACCGGCGAGACGCTGCGCGCCAATCACCTCAAGCTGTTGGATGACGGGCTGATCCTGCGCTCTCAGGCGACGCTGTTTCGCGCCCGCGGCGCGCTCACGGATGATACCGACCGCGCAACGCTCGCCGCGCTTCTGGCCAAGCTGGGCGTGGATTGATCCGTGGCGGGGCGGGGGAGGTGGATATGAAACGCATTCTCGGTCGCATCGGCCTGCGCCACAAGATCATCGTCGTGGTGCTGGTGCTGGGCGCTGTCATGGCCCTGACCGAGCGCAAGGTGGAACGCTACGGTGACAACCTGCAGATTGCCCTGCCGCTGCTGGCGCTGTCATGCGAGGCGGTGAACGGTCGCGGGCTGGAATATCTCGGTCGCTACGCGATCATGTTCACGGGCCTGCATGGCACCAAGTTCGCCATGGGCGAGACGGAATTGAACGCCCGTCCGCGCGGTGGCTACAAGGGGTTCCCGTCGGGGCATACCGCGACCGCCACCTTTGGCGCCGCGACCCTGGTGCAGCGCTGCGTTACCGGCAGCCCGGTGGTCCAGGCGGGTGTCATCCTGGCGGCGGGGCTGACCGGCACGTCGCGGGTGGACGCGGGGGCGCATACGACTTTCCAAGTGTTGGCGGGCGCGATCTGGGGATTGTTGTGCTCGATGGCATTCCACGACACGCGCCGCTTGCGCAGGTGGCTGGGCCATATCGCCGCCTTGTGGCGGCGCCGGCGCGGGATGCGGCGATAGCGGCCTGTCCCGGGTGCCGCGCGGTGCAGGAGCCGCCCGTTGTCCGGGCGGCTCCCTTCGTTGGTCAATCCTCGGTTTCCGATTTCGGCCAGATCAGGGATTCCGCCGTGTAGACGAGCACCGCGAGGCCCACAGCACCGGCGACCGCCACGCCGAGCAGCACGATCACGTCGATCGGCCCGCCGATGTCGGCAAAGCCCGAGCGTGTCACCTTCTGCACGAAGAGCACCGCCGCGATAGCGCCGAGCGGCATCGAAAGCTGTGCCCACAGGAACTTGCGCCAGCTGACAGCCCGGTCGCGGATCAGCACGTAGATATAGGCCAGCGTAATCACCACCGCAGCCACCACCATCGTCCAGAACAACCCGCGGCCGAACATTTCCTCGAACACGGCGATCAGGGTTTCGAACGTCAGATCCTTCATTGTCTTCTCCTCAGGCTTTGCCGCGCAGCATGGCGTTATAGGTGGGCTTGAGCGCGACTTCTTTCATCAGCCAACTGATCCACAGTTCCTGCAACGGCGCGATGATGCCTGGAAAGGACGGAACAAGGTCGTTGTTGTAATCGAATTCGATCAGCATGGCGCGCCCGACCTGTGTGATCATGGGGCAGGAGGTGTAGCCGTTGTAGCTGGCGTCGGTCGTGTCGCCGGCGATCTGCGCGACGAGATGCTCCTCGACCACCGGCACCTGCCATTTGACGCTGGCAGCGGTCTTGCCCTTGGGTACCCCGGCCACATCGCCAACGGCGAAGACCTCCGGATAGCGACGGTGGCGGAGGCTGTGCTTGTCAACCTCGACCCAGCCCTGATCGACCCATTTGTCGGCCCATGACAGGCCGGACTGGCGCACCGCCTCGGGTGCGCGTTGGGGCGGGATGACGTGAATGTAGTCGTACGCGCGCTCGACCGTGCCGTCGGCCGTGTCGAAAACGGCGCGCTTCGCGCCCGGCTCGATCGATTTGAGCGTCTCCTGCATGCCGGTGCCGATCTTGCGCTGGTCGAAGAGCATCCGAACCTTCTCGGCAACGATGGGCACGCCGAACAGCGATTGCTGCGGCGCGGCATAGGTGAAGTGCGACTTGTCGCGCGTGCCTGCCTTGCGCGCCAGGTCATCGAGCAGGAACGTATGCTTGAGTGGTGCACCGGCGCATTTCATTTCGGTTGCGGGCCGGGTGAACAGGCCATCCCCACCCTCGTCGATGAACTTCGACGCCGCCTTCCAGGTGCGAGCAGCGTAGTCCGGCCCGGCGTAAAGCGCGCCGATGCCGTTCTCGCCGACCATATCGAGGCTGAAGCCGTCGATCGCGTCATGGTCCAGCACCAGCCCGGTGGCTACGACCAGGTAGTCGTAGCTCAGCGTTTCGCCCGATTGCAGGTCGACGGTGCGGGCTTCGGGATCTATGGCGGCGGCGTTCTCGGGCTTGAGCGTGACACCGGCGGGCAGCCATTCGTCGGTGCGGCTGACAGAGTAATCCTGTGGCTTGAGCCCGGCGGCGATGAGCGAGAAACCCGGTTGGTACCAGTGCTGTTTGCTGCCATCGACGACGGTGATCTGCGCGCCGTCGAGGCGCTGCACCAGCCGGTTGGCCAGTGTCGTGCCCGCCGCGCCCGCGCCGAGGATCACGATCTTGGCCTTGGTCGCGACCTGAGCATTGGATTGACCGGGCAGCCCTGCTGCGGCCAGGGCGCCGGCTCCGGCGGCCAGGCCCAGGAACCGGCGGCGCCCTGTGTCATTGGGAAGGTCGTGGGACATCAGTGCATTCCTTTGTTTCTTTCATGCACGGTGTACCAATTCGGCGGTCTGTTACCTTGCGTTAGATCAAATATGTCCTCAGGGCCTGTGGCCGGGCCAATGCGTCGCACCAAATGCGGGGGTCATCCCGCACGGCGCACCCCGTCGAACAGGCTCGAGACGGCGAACATGGCCGCGACGACGCAGACTATGGTCGGTCCTGTCGGCGTGTCGAACTGGTAGGACGCCTGCAATCCGCCCCATGCCGCGATCATGGCAAGGATCGTCGCGATGATCGCCATCGTTTCGGGCGTGCGCGCAAACGGGCGGGCGGTAGCTGCGGGGATTATCAGCATGGCGGTGATCAGCAGCACGCCGACAACCTTGATCGCGACGGCGACGACAACGGCCAAAGCCACGGTCAGCACCAGTTGTTCACGCTGTGGCGCGATCCCCGACGCGCGGGCCAGATCGGGGTTGAGCGTCGCGGTCAGCAGGGCCGACCAGCGCCAGGCAACCAGCGCCACGACCACAAGCGCACCCCCCCAAATCACCGCAAGGTCGATTCGCGACACCGACAGGATATCGCCAAACAGGTAGGCCATCAGGTCGATCCGGACGCCCGACAGGAACGAGACGGCCACCAGGCCAAAGGCCAGCGCCGAATGCGCCATGACGCCCAGCAGTGTGTCCATCGCGTAGCCCCGCCCCGTCAGCAGCGTGACCGCGGCCGCCATCACCAGTGCGATTATCACCGCGCCGACGAATACAGGCAACGACAAGGCCAGCGATAGCGCCACGCCGAGTATCGCCGCGTGGGCCGTGGCATCCCCGAAATAGGCCATGCGCCGCCATACCACGAAACACCCCAGCGGGGCGGCGGCCAGTGCGGTTCCGACGCCTGCAAGCGCCGCGCGTGTCATGAAATCATCCAGCATCAGTGTGCGTCTTCCGGGGTCTTGTGGCTGTGGGCCTCGTGGTCATGGTCGTGGTGGTGCTGGTAAAGGGCCAGCGTGCCTTGCGTGCCTTCGCCGAACAGCGCGCGATAGACCGGCGCCTCGGCGACGACCTGCGGCGTGCCCTCGCAGCAGATATGACCGTTCAGGCAAATCACCCGATCCGAGGCGCTCATCACGACATGCAGGTCATGACTGACCATCAGCACCGCGCAGCCGGTTTCCGATCTGACCTCTTCGATCCGGCGGTAAAAGGCCGCCGCGCCGGGCTGGTCCAGGCCGGCGGTCGCCTCGTCGAGGATGAGCAGGTCGGGCTGAACCAGTAGCGCGCGTGCCAGCAGCACGCGCTGAAACTGGCCACCCGACAAGGCCGCCATCTGGCGCGCCTGCAAACCCGGCACGCCGGCGCGGTCCAGTGCGTCGCGCGTGCGCGCATCGCTTGCCCGTCGGGGCAGGGACAAAAACCGCCCCACCGTCATCGGCAGCGTCGAATCGAGCACAAGCTTTTGCGGTACGTACCCGATACGCAGCCCCGCGCCACGCGTGACGCGTCCGGCCGATGGGGTGATGCCGCCGATCACGGCGCGCAACAGGGTTGATTTACCGGACCCGTTGGGGCCGACCACGGTGACGATTTCGCCGGGCTCGATTGCGAAATCCACGTGATCGAGCACCGTGTTCGCACCGTATCGCACGCTCAGCCTTTCCATCCGTACCAGCGGGGTGGTCATGTGTCGGCCTCCCGTGCGCAAGCCGGACACAGGCCGATCGCCTCGCGTACGCTGCGTTCGATGACGAAACCGGCTTCGGTGGCCGCGCGACCGAGTTCCCCCGACGTCAGGCCGGCTTCGGCCTCGAGGACGCGGTTGCAGGCGCGACAGATCAGAAAAGCGGGTGAGTGCGTGTCGCTGAGATGCGTGCAGGCGACGAAGGCGTTCAGCCCCTCTATCCGGTGGGCAAACCCATGCATCGTCAGGAATTCCAGCGCCCGATAGGCCACGGGCGGTTGCGATCCCAACCCCTCGGCACGGAGACGATCAAGGATTTCGTAGGCGCCCATCGACCTGTGCCCTTCCAGCAGGATCTCCAGCACACGACGGCGCGACGGTGTAAGGTGCAAACGCTTCTCGGCACAGTGTTTCTCGGCCATTTTCAGGCTTTCGGCCACGCAACTGCCGTGGTCATGCGCCTCGAAACCGGGAGTGGTCATGGGGAAGGCTCCTCTACCGAAATATGAGGTTGCAATGTTATACTGTATCTCATATGAGTTTGATCGCAATGTTATATAATCACAGGATGGAGCCATGTCCATGCATCGATTCAAACTCGTATTGCTTGGGGCCGGAATGGCCGTTTCGCTGGGAACATCGGGGTGGGCGGAAAGCCCGGGCGTGGCGACCGACATCGCGGCGGTACACGGGCTTGCCGCCCGCGTGATGGAGGGGGTCGGCGAACCCGGCCGGATCGTGCAGCGTGGCGCTTCACCGCACGGGTATTCCATGCGCCCATCCGAGGCGCGGCTGCTTGAGCAGGCCGATGTCGTGTTCTGGGTCGGTGACGAACTGACGCCCTGGCTTGACCATGCCATCGAAACGCTTGCGGGACAGGCGCGGGTCGTGACGCTTTTGGACCACCCGCAAACCGTGACCCGGGCGTTTCGCAGCGGCGCCACCTTCCAGGACCATGCCCATGATGATGGCCATGACATGAAGGAAGAGCACGACGAACACGCGCACGAGGCCGAGCACGGGCACGAGAGTGAGCATGCGGATGAGCACGGGCACGGGGATGAACATGCGCATGCCGATGACGACGTGGACCCCCATGCATGGCTGGACCCCGAGAACGGCAAGGCGTGGCTGGATGTCATGGCGGCGGAACTGTCGCAGATCGATCCGGCGAACGCGGGCGTCTACTACGCGAATGCCGCGCAGGCAAAGCAGGAGATCGACGCGGCAATCAGCGAGATTGCTCAAATGCTCGCCCCCTTGCGCGACACCCGGTTCATCGTTTTTCATGACGCGTATCAGTATTTCGAGGCGCATTTCGATATCACCGCCGCCGGATCGATTGCGCTCAGTGATGCCAGCGATCCCAGTGCGGCCCGGGTCGCGGAAATACGCGCGCTCGTCACCGAACAGAACATCGCATGTGCCTTCGCCGAGCCTCAGTTCAATCCCGGCATATTGAAAGCGGTGTTTTCCGGGACCGACGCGCACACGGTCGTGATCGATCCGCAAGGCACGGAGGTGGAACCCGGTCCGGGTTTCTACCCCGCGTTCCTGCGCTCCATCGCGCGGTCCTTCGCGGATTGCCTGTGATGTGATCCTGACCCGCGGGCGTCATCACGACGGCGCGTCTTCTTCGCGCTCGTTCTCGGCCTGTTCGGCCGACCAAGCGCCCGCCGCTTCCACTGCCAGGGGCGAGGCAGTGGGCAGCACGCCGAGGTAGCTTTCGGTCTCGTCCATCGGGACGCTCGAACGCTGCGTCATGCGGTAAAGCGCATAAAGCGCGATGGCGACAAAAGTCACAGCCAACACCAGCCAGAACGCGAACGGTCCCAGTTCCTGCATCGCCCAACCGGTTGCCAGCGGACCCGTGATCGCGCCCAGTCCGAAGGTAAAGACCAGCCCCCCGGACGCGGATGGCATGTCTTCCGCCGAAAGGGCATCATTGGTGTAGGCCAGAAACAGCGCGTAGAGCGGTGTGGTCACCCCGCCGGCGAAGAAGGCCGATGTCATCAGCGGCCACAGCCCGCCGCCGGTGATCCAACCCAGAGTGCAGGATACCGCGCCCAGAACCGCTGCCCCGAGGATCAACCGGCGCCGGTCCATCCGGTCAGACAGCCAGCCGATGGGATATTGCAGCACCAGCGCCCCCGCGAAAAGCATCGCCACGAACAGCGCGATCTGCGATGCCGACATCCCGATCTGGGTGCCGAAGACCGCGCCCATGCCCGATTGCGTCGCGTAGACGCTGCCCAGCAGGAATATCCCGACGGTGCTGAGCGGGGTGTTGATGAACAGTTTTCGCAACGACATGGGGCGCGCCACTTCGACCGCGGGGACGGGGATGGCGGAAAGAAGAATCGGCGCAAAGGACACCGATACCAGGATCGAGGCGCCGATGAAAAGCACAGAGGTGGCCGCGTCGCCCAGCGTCAGCAGCCCCTGCGCGCCGATGATGCCCAGTGTCTGCGCGATCATGTAGGCCGACAGCACCTTGCCGCGCGTCTCGTTCGTCGCCGCGTGGTTCAGCCAGCTTTCGGCGGTAACGAAAATCCCCGACATGCAAAAACCGATGAGCAGGCGCAGCGCCGTCCAGGCCCAGGGTTCGGTTAGCAAAGGGAACGCGATCAGCCCTGCCGACATGAAGCTGCCCAGCGCCGCGAAGACACGCACATGCCCCACCCGACGGATCAGCAACGGCGTAAGCCGCGCGCCCGACAGGAAACCCATGAAATAGCCCGAGGTGACAATGGCCAGTTCCGCCGCCGAGAACCCTTCGATCCCGCCGCGCAGGCCGATCAGGGTGAAATGCATGCCGTTGCCCAACATGATCAGCACGATGCCGATCAGCAGTGCCCAGACCCCTGACAACACTTGAACCATGCAGCGCCCTTTCGCAAATGCCGTTGTTCCGCGCGACCCGCCGCTTTGCACCGTCGGTCAACTATCGCAGCGACGCATCCCGGATTACAAGCAATATCGGGATGACCGACCTTTCAGTGCGCCATATCCTTCGCCTGCTCGCGCAGTACGAATTTCTGGATCTTTCCGGTCGACGTCCTCGGGATGGGGGCGAAAACGAACCTGCCGGGCACCTTGTAAGGCGCGAGATGATCTCGGCACCACGCATGCAGCAGGTCTGCATCCGCCTGATGCCCCGTGGCCAACTCGACGAAGGCACAGGGCGTTTCGCCCCATTTTTCATGTGGCATCGCGACGACGGCGGCAACGGCAACGGCCGGGTGGCGGTACAGGGCTTCCTCTACCTATATGGAGGAAATGTTTTCGCCTCCCGAAATGATGACGTCCTTGGATCTGTCCTTGAGCTGGAGATAGCCGTCGAGGTGGACGACACCCAGGTCGCCGGAATGGAACCACCCACCCGCGAAGGCCTTTTGCGTGGCTTCGGGGTTTCGGAAATACCCCTTCATCACCACGTTTCCGCGGAACATGACCTCGCCCATTTTTTCGCCGTCATGTGGCACCGGCGCCATGGTCTCGGGGTCCATCACCTCCAGCTGCTCCAGCGGCAGATAACGCACGCCCTGACGTGACTTCAGCGCGGCTTGTTCGGTCGCCGACAGGCCGGACCAGTGATCGTGCCATTCGTTGACAACCGCCGGGCCGTAGGTTTCCGTCAGGCCGTACAGGTGGGTCACATCAAAGCCCGCGGCCTTCATCTCGGCCAGAAGTTTCTCGGGCGGTGGCGCGGCGGCGGTGAAGAACTGCACGGTGTGATCAAGTTTGCGCCTGATGTCGTCGGGCGCCGAAATCATCAACGACATCACGATGGGCGCCCCGCACAGATGGGTCACGCCCGCCTCGGCCAGCGCTGTCCATATCGGCTCGGCCCGCACCTGGCGCAGACAGACATGGGTGCCGACGATGGCCGACAGCGTCCATGGGAAGCACCAGCCGTTGCAGTGAAACATCGGCAGGGTCCACAGGTAGACCGCGTGTTTCGCCATCGAAGTGGTCAGCGCATTGCCCTGCGCCAACAGGTATGCGCCCCGGTGGTGAGAGACGACGCCCTTGGGATCGCCGGTGGTGCCCGACGTGTAGTTGATCGAGATCGCGTCCCATTCATCCTCGGGCATCAGCCAGGCGAACTCCGCATCGCCCGAGGCAAGGAAGTCCTCGTAATCCGGTGCGTCATCCCCGGTGTCCGGCGCGGCGTATTCGGGATCGTCATGCTGGATCACCAGCGGCGTTGCCCGCGCCAGGCCGAGCGCCTCGCGCATCAGCGGCATGAACTCGCGATCCACGATCACGACCCTGCACATGGCATGATCGAGCTGAAACGCGACGGTCGATGCGTCCAGCCGGGTGTTGATCGAATGAAGCACGCCGCCGCACATCGGCACGTCATAATGGCATTCCAGCATCGCCGGCGTGTTCGCCAGCAGCACCGACACGGTATCGCCACGCCCAATGCCACATTGCGACAAGGCGGATGCCAGTTGCCGTGACCGCGCATAGAAGGCCGCGTAATCGCGCCGCAGCTTGCCATGGACGATTGCGGTATGATCGGGAAACACGCTGGCCGCGCGCTCCAGGAAGGTCAGAGGCGTAAGCGGCTGAAAGTTTGCAGGGGTGCGGTCGAGATCGGTGTTGTAAGGGTTTTCCAAGACGTGACTCACTGATCGCGCCAGCGAGGCGCGCGTTTCTCGATAAAGGCCCCGATCCCTTCCTCGGCATCGCGGGCAAGCATGTTTTCCACCATCACGCTGGAGGCGTAATCATAGGCGTCCGACAGGCTCATCTCGCGTTGCGCGTAGAAAGCACGTTTACCGGTGGCCAGTGTCATGCTGGACTTGGCGGCGATCTTGCGCGCCAGCGCCATCGTGGCATCCTGCACTTCCTCCGCGGCGACGGCCCTGTTGACAAGGCCGGTTTCCGCCGCCCGCGCCGCCGATGTCATGTCACCGGTCAGCAGCATCTCCATCGCGTGCTTGTTGCTAGTGTTGCGAGACAGCGCCACCATCGGCGTCGAACAGAACAGGCCGATGTGAACGCCGGGCGTGCTGAACCTCGCGGTATCCGCCGCGATGGCGAGGTCGCAACTGGCCACCAACTGGCATCCCGCCGCGGTCGCGATGCCCGTGACCTCGGCGATGACGGGTTTGGGGCAATTCACGATGGCCTGCATCACGCCCGAACACTGCGTCATGACCTTGGTGAAATAGGCGCGCCCGCCGTCCGGGGCCGCGCGGCCTGCGGTCATTTCCTTGAGGTCGTGACCAGCGCAGAAGGCAGGCCCGTTCGCCGCCAGGACGATGACGCGAACCGACGCGTCCTCCCCCGCCGCCGCCAGGGTCACGCCCAGTTCTGCCAGCATCGCCTCGGACAGGGCATTGCGCCGGCCCGTGTCATTCAGGGTCAGGCGCAGGATGCCGTCGTCATCCAGATCACGCAGCAGAATATCGCTATCTTGCAAGGGTTGAGTCCTTCCTGGCGGGTTAGAGTATGTTGATTTCCACGCTGCCGGCGAGAGTGTTGGCAATGAAGCAGTAGCGATGCGCGCGGTGCTGCATCTGTTCGAGTTCGCCCGCGTCGATCGCGAAGCCCGTGTCAAAGCGCACCACGGGGTGAAGGTCGATGCGCGTCACCGACATCTGCCCCTCGGGATTCTTGCCAAGATGGGCAACGGCGCAATCGTGATAGCTGGCCACGGGCCAGCCGGCCTTGGCGGCAAGGGCCAGAAAGGTCATCATGTGGCAACTGGACAAGGCCGAAGCGAGTGCCTGCTCCGGGTTGGTGTTGTCGGGATCGCCGCCCCAGTCCGGGGCGGCATCTACCCGGATGTCATGGCTGGCGTTGTACTGGACCGTGTGCGCGTTGGAATATGCACCGGTTTTCAGGCCGGGTTCCGTGCGATGCCAGTGCAGGTCGATGGACAGGTCGGACATGTCTGCGACTATGATCCCATTGTTGATCCGGATTGCGCGGACTGGGCGACGGCAAGGCTTTTCCTCGGGTCGTAGAAGGGCCGTTCGACCACGGTGGCCCCGATCGCGCGCGAGCGCGTCACGACCTGCAATTCCGTGCCAAGCTCGGAATGCTCGCACGACACCAGCGCCAGCGCGATGTTCTTTTGCAGGCGCGGCGAATAGACCGCAGAAGTCACCTTGCCGACCTGAACGCCGCGATGGTACACGCCCCAGAACGTGGTATTTGGCCCCGAGAGCGGCTCGCAGTCGATCTGTAGGCCCACCTGTTGGCGCGTGATCCCGTTGTCGCGGATGCGCTGCAATGCGAACTTGCCGATGAAGTCTGCCTCCGTATCGAGATTGACCAGACGGCCCAGGCCCAGTTCGAACGGGTTGGTATCGATATCCGCATCCGCGTGATACGACAGCATCCCGCCCTCGATCCGGCGGATCGTTGAGGTGTGCCCCGGCTTGAGCCCGAGCGGAACGCCCGTCGCCATGATCCGTTCCCATAGCGCGTCACCGCGCGATCCATCCCGCAGGTATATCTCGTAGCCCAGTTCGCTGGACCAGCCGGTGCGCGACACGATCAGCGGAATGCCGTCCAACTCCATCTCGCGCAGCCAGAAATAGCGCAGGTCCATGATGCTGTCGCCGAACAGCGCCCGCATCACTTCGCCCGATTTCGGACCTTGCAGTTGCAAGGGCGAGACGTCGGGTTCGCGTATCGTGACATCCAGCCCCAAATGCACCGCCACGCCTTGCGCCCACAAAAGGATGTCGCTGTCGGCCAGCGACAGCCAGAAATGATTTTCATCGAGCCTGAGCAGGATCGGATCGTTCAGGATGCCGCCATCGGCATTGGTGATGAGGACATACTTGCACTGTCCCACGGCCATGTTCGTCAAATCGCGCGGCGTCAGCATCTGGACGAATTTCGCCGCATCGGGGCCGGTGATTTCGACCTGCCGCTCAACGGAGACGTCGCACAGGATCGCGTCGTTGACGAGGTTCCAGAAGTTCTGCTCCGGGTCGCCGAAATCGCGTGGAATATACATGTGGTTATAGACCGAGAAGCCCTGCGCGCCCCATCGAACAGTCGCGTCGAAATAGGGTGATTTGCGGATCTGAGTCCCGAAGCCGAAATCGTCTGATTGTGTCATGTCATCCACCCTTGTTGACCACCCGGGCACGATGCCGTGGCGTGTCTTCTCCCTGATCCCAAAATAACGTATCAGGCGCTCAATCGTGTTCTGAAAATCGGCCCCGGCGAGACCGATCAGGCTATTTTACGTGCCTGCGCCGGACTGATCGGTCTTGTTGCCCTAGCGGCCGGTTTTGGCGGCGAGTTTAGCCAGGTCGGGATGACCGGCTTTAACCTGCCGAGTCGCGATATAGGTAACGTATCTGTCGATGTTGATATCGGCCGACAGCAAGTCATCCATCAACCCGCGAAAGACCGACAGGCTGGGAACAAAGACAGTCATCACGTAATCCGTGCCGCCGCCGGTGGCGATGCATTGTGTGATTTCGTCGACACCGCGGATATAGGTTTCGAACCTGTCGAAATCCGTCCTGCGGTGATGGGTGAGGGCGATGGTCACGATGACCTGGGTGAAGTCGGCGATGCGGTCCAGCGCAATGTCGGCATGATAGCCGCGGATATAACCGGCCTCCTTCAACCGGGTCAGACGCGCCCAGCAGGGGGTAGGGGACAGGTTCACGAGTTCGGCAAGCTTGGTCTTGCTTATTTGGCCGTGTTTTTGAACCGCGCTCAGAATGCGAATATCGGTCGCATCAAGTCCTTGTCGCTCACCCATAAGGAACTCTCTTTGCGTCTTGCCACACGACCTTCGGCGGCGGCATTAAACACCCTTGACCTTCGTCACGCAAATTCTGGCGCATGGTCCGGTCGCGGGCGCAGCCCGTTGCGACCACTTTCGGGACTGTAGCGGCGGTTTGCCCGCCTGATGCGGGGGCCGGCCGATGATGCACCGGATCAAGAGCAGTGGCATTGTGCGCGCATGTTCCGCGATCAGCGGGTATCGTCGTTGCGCGTCCCGGTGGCGGAGTCGTCATCGCAGCGAAAGGCATAGGCCGGCCACGGCGTTTCCTTCGGTTGCTCCAGGGGCCAGGCCCGGCATGCAAGATCGGGGTGGCGATGCTCGATCCAGCGCAGAAGTTGCTCGCCATCTGTTGGCACGACGATTCCGCTGATCTCCTCGGCGTCGACCGGGGTCGAACCCTCGGCCCGCCACGGAACCCGGTAGCGGGCGCGGGGCATGTCGCCGCGCAGTTCGTGGTAGAGCGTCGCCATCCGCAGGTTGTAGGTCATGGATACCAGCGGGTTCTCGTTCGGGGCCTGCGCGACCAGCGGCGCGATCCGGTCCGGCAGATCGGTGTAGAGCGGCTCGCGCGCGCTCAGGCCCTCGGCCATGACAGTGGCGCGCCACGCTCCGGCCGCGATCAGCATAAGCGCCCCGCCGCTTCGGATGATCGGCCAGCGTCCCAGGAACCAGCCGATCGCCCCCGTGGCACCGACAAGAAGCGGCCCGAGCACCGGCAGGTGGAACGCCTGGATGTCGTAGGCGCCATACCAGATCATGAACGGCACGAAGCAAAGCGCCACGCCGAACATGATCGCCGCACCCGCCCAGCCGGCATCGCGCCGCGGCCAGCCTACCGCGAACAGCACAAGGCCCGCCACGATGAGCGGCCCCGAAAGCCACGGATGCGCCGAACCCAGCGTCACGAGCAGCGTTTCAGAAGTGTAGGTCGACCGCAGACCGGAGCCGTAAAGGTCATTGAAATAGGACCCGGTGATATAGCGCAGTAATTCCGTCACCGTCGGTTCCAATGGAAGATACTCGGAATAGACCGTCGCCGGATCATGCGTGATCCAGGCAAGGTAGAGATACTGGCTGGCGCCAAGCGCGATGAAGGCAAGCACCGGTGCCACCACCCGCCAGTGGAGCAAGTCCCGCCAGTAGATCGCCGCCACGACCAGGAACGCGGGCACCAGCATGATCATGATGAGGTGGTTGCCGAACGAGACCGCGTAGACGGCGCAAGCGGCAACGAAGTACGCCCGCCGCCGGGTCTGCACGAACACGATCAGCAGTAACGCGGTGGCCAGGACGAAGGCCAGTGCCAGCGGATAGACCTCGGCCTCGGTGGATTGAATCGCCATCAGCCCCGCACTGCCGAGCAGGAGCGCGCCCGCGATTGCGAACAGCAGGCTGTGTGCCACGCGCACGACGATCAGAAAGGCCAACGTGTTGGCAACGGCCCCCGGAAGGGCCGCCATAGCGATCGTCATCGCGCGCCAGGGCTCGATCGGCAGGTCGAGCGCGCGTACCACCGTGCCGATGATCTGGATCATCGGGTAACCGGGGCCATGCACCAGGATCTGGGTATGGCCGAGCGCCTGGAACTTGGCGGTGTCGCCCGGATTCATCACGCCGCCGAGTCCCGGGAACAGGCAGGATGTGTAATATGTCGCCCAGAAGGCGAAGAGGCCGAGCGCGACAGTCCAGAGCGTCAGCCGGCGCCGCGCCTCGGACGGCGTCGGAGGGATCACGCGCAACGGTTCATGCTGCGCCACCGTCATGGCGCCGCAACCGGACGACGTCGCTGGGCCCGTGGCGGTGTCATTCGGCGCCTCCCTGTCCGGCGGAGACCGTGTCGGGCGCGATATCTCGACGAGGCACCCCGGCCGCCACAACCGGCGCCGTGAGCGTGCCGCCAAGGCCGAAGGGCAGCACCACGAGTTCGGGCGGCGGCTCCGCGTCGGCACTCTCCGGATGAAGCCGTGCCTGGCCTTGGCCGTGCATCTCTCCCAGCCTCAGGTCGGCTTCGCCGTCCATGTCGATCGCGTAGCGCTTGCCGCGAATGCGAAGCGCATCGAGATGCGCAGCGCCCGCCCGGAAAGCAATCTTTGCCCGGGCGGTGTCATAATCCGTGCGGCCTGCGGCCGGAACCAGCGGCCCGTCCTGTTTGGTCATGATTATGCGCCCGTCCGCCAGGCTCTCCAACGTCAGGATCACGTCGGCGCCCGTCAGGCGCCCATCCCGGGCTTCGGCGGACAAGGTGCCGTTGATCGCCTCGACCAGTTCGCCCAGGGTCTCGCCGCGGGTGACGACGTCGAAATCCGCGTCCAGTGTTCCTTCCGGCGGCGGCGGCGGGGTCACGAGAGGCGACGGACC
>JAABTI010000128.1 GCA_011389955.1 Paracoccaceae bacterium
TTGTGCCTGGGTCCGGGGCTGGGCGTGGACCGCGCGCAGGCGTTGGTGCCAGTGGCGTTGCGTGCCGGCAGGTCGGGGGTTCTGGATGCCGATGCTTTGACCGCGTTCAAGGCCGACGCGCCCGCCTTGTTCGCCCTGTTGCATGACGATTGCGTGCTGACACCGCATGCAGGCGAATTCGCGCGACTGTTTCCGGATATTGCCGACAAACTGAACGCTGATCCCGCCGCAGGCCCGGCCTATTCAAAGGTGGATGCCACGCGCGCGGCGGCGAAGCGGGCGGGCTGCGTGGTGTTGTTCAAGGGCGCCGATACCGTGATTGCCGATCCGGCAGGGCGATGTGCGATCAATTCGGCACAATACGACCGTGCGGCGCCTTGGCTTGCCACGGCCGGCGCGGGTGACGTGCTGGCCGGACTCATCACCGGCCTGATGGCGCGGGGTCTTGCCCCGATGGAGGCGGCCGAGACCGGGGCGTGGCTCCATGTCGAATGCGCGCGTCGCCGCGGTCCCGCCCTGATTGCCGAGGATTTGCCCGAGAAGTTGCCCGGGGTGCTGCGCCGGCTGGGCGTGCGCTGAAGCGGTCAGGCTGCCCGGGCGGCTGCCGGCGCCCAGCTTGGCACGGCAAGCTCCATGCCATCCGCGTAGATGACGTGTGGCGCATCCATGACCAATTGATACAGCGTCATTTCGGCCGCCGGAAGCAGGCGAATGAACTCTCCATCCACCAGTTCCCGCGCTGGAATCAATGCCGCATGACGCCCGGTCAGTGCCTTTGCGCGCCAGTCACGGACCAGCAATGGCTGAGCGGCAGGCACGATCAGATCGCGGTCTGGACGCATGTCGCCCAACGTGCCGCCACTGATCCGCACGGCCTGCCCGCACAGGCGGAGCGCCTGCACATCGCGCAGCGTGGCCGCGCCCGCATCGCGGGTGATGATGCGATCGTCCGGAGTCAGGTGTTCGACAGGGAGTTCCCCGTCAAGCGTCAGGATGGACGTGCCTGCCAGCAGGCCCGCATCCTGCATAAGGGCGCGCGTCGCGGGCTTGTGCCCGCCGTAGCGCCCGACCGTTTTCGGTTTCATGGGCGTATGCTCGATTTTTGCCTCGTTTATGGCACGACCATAAGCCAGATTGCCCGCCTTGTCGCCGGTTTTTCTGTATCTCCCGGCCATTTCCGGACACTCATTTTCCTCTCGCATCCGCAGCGCTGGTTTGCTAGATAGCGCGGCAACCGTAGGCGGCCCGTGGTTTCTGGCCGCCTGCTTGGATTTTTGCGGGTGTGGCGGAATTGGTAGACGCACCAGATTTAGGTTCTGGCGCCGCAAGGCGTGGGGGTTCAAATCCCTTCACCCGCACCATGAACATGACAAAAGGACGACGGAAAATGAAGGTCACCGAAACCCAAAACGAAGGCCTCAAGCGCGCGTACGAGATCACCGTGACCGCGGACGAGCTTGACGCCAAGGTCAATGAAAAGCTGGCCGATGCCCAGCCCGAAGTTGAAATGAAAGGCTTTCGCAAGGGCAAGGTGCCGATGGCTCTGTTGAAAAAGCAGTTCGGCCAGCGTTTGCTTGGCGAGGCCATGCAGGAAGCGGTCGACGGGGCCATGAGCCAGCATTTCGAAGACAGCGGCGATCGTCCCGCGATGCAGCCGCAGGTCACGATGGTGGAAGGCGAAGACTGGAAAGAGGGCGATGATGTCAAGGTCGCCATGTCCTACGAGGCCCTCCCGGACATTCCCGAGATCGACTACAGCGCCATCAAGCTGGAGCGTATGGCGGTTGAAGCCGAAGAGGCCGCAGTGGACGAGGCCCTGGCCAACCTGGCTGAGAACGCGCAGGAGTTCGAGGACCGCGAAGAGGGCGCCAAGGCCGAGGACGGCGATCAGGTCGTGATCGATTTCGTGGGCAAGGTTGACGGTGAGCCGTTCGAAGGCGGGTCGGCGGAGGATTACCCGCTTACCCTCGGCGCGGGCAGCTTCATTCCCGGTTTCGAAGAGCAGCTCGTCGGCGTCAAGGCTGGCGACGAAAAGGCCGTGACCGTTACCTTCCCCGAGGAATACGGCGCAGAGCACCTGGCCGGCAAGGAGGCTGTGTTCGATTGCACGATCAAGGCGGTCAAGGCGCCCAAGGCGGCCGAGATCGATGACGAACTGGCCAAGAAATTCGGCGCCGAGGACCTGGAGGCGCTCAAGGCGCAGATCCGCGAACGTCTCGAGGCAGAGTATGCCGGCGCGGCGCGTGCCGTGATGAAGCGTGACCTGCTGGACAAGCTGGATGAAATGGTCAAGTTCGACCTGCCACCCAGCTTGCTGGAATCCGAGGCCAAGCAGATCGCCCATCAGCTGTGGCACGAGGAAAACCCGGATGTGGAAGGTCACGACCACCCCGAGGTGGAGCCCACCGACGAACACATGAAACTGGCGGAACGCCGTGTTCGACTGGGCCTGCTGTTGGCAGAGCTTGGCCGCAAGGCCGAGATCGAGGTTTCCGACGCGGAGATGACGCAGGCGATCATGAACCAGGCGCGCCAGTATCCCGGACAGGAACGTGAGTTCTTTGAATTCGTGCAGCAAAACCAGCAGATGCAGCAGCAGTTGCGCGCCCCGATTTTCGAGGACAAGGTTGTCGATCACATCGCGGAGCAGGCGGAAGTGACCGAAAAGAAGGCGTCCAAGGACGATCTGCAAAAGGCAGTCGAGGCGCTCGACGAAGAGTGATCTGCCCCGTTGCTGTAGAGTTTGACGGGCCGCCCATGTCGGGCGGCCCGTTTCCGTTGCAGGTGCTGGCCGTGTATGGAATGCCGCGGGCGGCGGCGGAAGTCGCCTTGGGAATGGGTGTCGCTTGCCGGGTGTGAGAAGCTGTGTTTTTCTTGCGGCGCGAGTTGAGCGGGGTGGTTTCGTCGTCAGCGCCCGGAAACTCCGCCGGCCCGGCATCGGCAAGGGGCCTGGCCGTGATTATCGATACACAAGAGGGACATATCGTGAGCCATACCAGTTTCACCCGCGAGGGTTTCGCCGCCTTCCGTGCCAATGATCGGCCCGGCCCGGTGCACATGCTGAATCTTGTTCGCTTGCGCGCGCAGGCCGAATATCCGGATGGGCGTGGTGGCACGGGGGCCGAGGCCTATGCAGCATACGGGCGCGAGAGTGCGCCCGTTCTTGCGCGCGTCGGCGGTCGCATCGTCTGGCGCGGCAAGATGGAGCAAATGCTGATCGGCCCGGAGGAAGAAGCGTGGGATTTGTGCTTTATTGCCGAGTATCCATCGCCCGCCGCGTTCGTCGATATGATCAAGGATCCGCAGTATCGGCAGGCGATGGAGCATCGTCAGGCCGCAGTGGCGGAGTCACGATTGATCCGGATGGCACCAGAGGAGGCCGGGCAGGATTTCGCCTCCTGAGGTGCTGGGATGCAGTGCGCGGAAAAGTGAAAGGCCGCGCGAGGCAATCACCTCGCGCGGCCTTGATATTCACTCTGGTCGCGGCGCATTGCCGAGACTGAAGAGTCCTGTTCAGGATGCGGTGTCTTCTCCGCTATCGGTGGTGTCCGCGCCTTCGACGGTCTCGGCCAGACCCTCGTCTTCGGAGGTTGCCGCACCAATGTCCTCGAACAGCTCCGCGATCTCGAAGTCGGCGGCGGCCTCGTCCTCGGCGGCCTGTTCCTGGATGGTCTTGCCGGACGCCTGCAATTCGGCTTCTTCAGGCGAACGGGCGACGTTCAGCGCGATCGTCACCATGACCTCGGGGTGCAGGTGCACCTCGACTTCGTGCAGGCCCAGTTCCTTGATCGGCTGGCGAATGATCACCTGCTTGCGATCAATGGAGAAGCCTTGTTCCGTGGCGATGTTTGCCGCGTCACGGGTGCTGACCGAACCGTAGAGATTGCCACCGTCCGATGCCTGGCGAATCACCGTGAAGTGCTTGCCATCAAGCTTTTCGGCAAGAGCTTCGGCCTCTTTGCGGGTTTCCAGGTTTTGCGCTTCGAGTTGGGCCTTGCGCTCTTTGAAGTCGGCGATGTTGGACTCGGAGGCGCTCAGCGCCTTGCCCTGACGCAGCAGGTAGTTGCGCGCATAGCCGGGCTTCACGTCGACGACGTCGCCCATTTGGCCCAGCTTGGCCACTCGTTCCAGAAGGATAACTTGCATGTCGCGAACTCCTTACTTCACGGCGTAGGGCAGCAGGGCGAGGAAGCGGGCGCGTTTGATGGCGCGGGCCAGCTCACGCTGCTTCTTGGCCGAAACGGCGGTGATACGGGAGGGCACGATCTTGCCGCGCTCGGAGATGTAGCGCTGCAGCAGTTTCGTGTCCTTGTAGTCGATCTTGGGAGCGTTATCGCCCGAGAAGGGGCAAACCTTACGGCGACGGAAAAATGGTTTTGTAGCCATGACCTAGCGTCCTTTCCTGAAGCGATTGATCAGCGACGTTCGCGGCGATCGCCACGTTCTTCGCGTTTTTGCATCTGGACCGAAGGCCCTTCCTGATGTTCGTCGACCTTGATGGTCAGAACGCGCATCACATCGTCATGCAGGCGCATCAGGCGTTCCATTTCGTGCACGGCACCTGCGGGGGCATCCGAGCGCAGAAAGGCATAGTGGCCCTTGCGGTTCTTGTTGATCTTGAACGCCATCGTCTTGACGCCCCAGTACTCGCTTTCGACGACCTTGCCGCCGTTATCCGCAAGTACAGTGGAAAAATGTTCGATCAGGCCTTCGGCTTGTGTGTTGGACAAGTCCTGGCGCGAGATGAAGACATGCTCATAAAGCGGCATGTGCACTCCTGTTCTGTTTCTGGCGCATTTCATAGGAGGGTCATTGCCTTCCGCGACCCATCC
>JAABTI010000129.1 GCA_011389955.1 Paracoccaceae bacterium
AGGAAGGGAATCACGCTATGCCAGATGTGACCATAGTTTACTGGCGGGATATTCCCGCACAGGTCATCGTCGGAAAGGGGCGCGGCGGCACCAAGCGGCCGCTGGCCGAACGGTTCGAGCAGGCGATCGACCGCGCGGCGATGAAGACCGGCGCGGCGGGAACTGATGCCTACCTTGCCGAGTGGCGCAAGGCGCCCGCGTATCCGGTGGAGGGAGAGCCGGAGCAGGTCGCCGAGGCCGAGGCCACGAGACTGGAGACGCAATACGATCAGGAGCGTATCAAGGCGCTGATCGCAAACGATGGTTGGGCCGCTGCCTGATGGGGGTGACCCCAGCCACACTATGGGAGGCCGTGATGGGTCTGTTGAATTTCAAGAAGCGCGCGGATGCCGCCAAACCGGTCAACCCGCAGATCGAGGCCTTCTTGCAGGGGTATTCGATCGAAGTGATGCCACGCACCGCCGAAAAGGTCGAGAGTTTCCGCGATCTGCTGCCCGAGGGAACGCGTGTCTACATCGCGCATATCGAGGGTACGCCGATCGAAGAGATGGTCGCCACGGCCCGGCGCCTGACGCGCGAGGGCTACCCGGTGATGCCGCATTTCCCGGCCCGGATTATTGCGGACGAGGTCATGCTGGCCGATTGGATCGCGCGATATCAGGGCGAGGCCGGTGTTGATCAGGCGCTGCTGCTGGCCGGCGGGGTCGCCAAGCCGCATGGTGCGTTCGACAGTTCAATACAATTGATGCAGACCGGCCTCTTCGAGAAGGCGGGTTTCAAGCGATTGCACGTGGCGGGTCATCCCGAGGGTAACCGCGACATCGATCCCGATGGAAGCCATGACAACGTGTCGGAAGCGTTGCGCTGGAAGCAGGCCTATTGCGATGCGACCAATGTGGAGATGGCGCTGGCCACGCAATTCGCGTTCGATGCGAAACCGATCATCGCGTGGGCTGACAAGCTGAAGTCCGAAGGAATCATGATGCCGGTACATATCGGCATCGCGGGACCTGCGAAGTTGCAAACACTGATAAAGTTCGCGATTGCCTGCGGGGTTGGCCCGTCGCTGAAGGTCTTGCAGAAGCGTGCTATGGATGTGTCCAAGCTGTTGCTGCCTTACGAGCCGACAGAGGTTTTGGCAGATCTGGCTGCCCACAAGGCAGAGCATCCGGACTTCAATGTCGAGCGTGTTCACTTCTTCCCGCTCGGCGGAATCAAATCCAATGCCGAATGGGCCATAGAAAACGGTGGGGCGTCGGGCGTGCCCGCCTCGCAAACCCAACAAGGATAAGAAATGACCAGGACAGTCGTTGAATCGAAGACGAAAACAGCCATCATCGGTTTTGATCAGCCGTTTTGCGTGATCGGTGAGCGGATCAACCCCACGGGCCGCAAGAAGCTGGCAGCCGAGCTGGAGGCGGGCGATTTCTCGACCGTGGAAAAGGATGCGCTGGCGCAGGTCGCGGCGGGGGCCACGGTTCTGGATGTGAATGCAGGCGTTGTATACAACTCCAACCCCAATCCCAACGAGACCGAACCGCCGCTGATGACCAAGATTATCGAGTTGGTTCAGGGGCTGGTCGACGTGCCTTTGTGCATAGACAGTTCGGTGCCGGCGGCATTGGAGGCGGGTCTTCAGGCGTGCGAGGGGCGGCCGCTTCTGAACTCCGTGACGGGTGAGGAGGAGCGGTTGGAATACGTTTTGCCGCTGGTCAAGAAATACAACGTGCCGGTGGTGGCAATTTCCAACGATGACACCGGCATTTCCGAGGATCCCGATGTGCGCTTCGAAGTTGCCCGCAAGATCGTGCAGCGCGCCGCCGATTTCGGCATTCCTGCGAACGATATCGTGGTTGACCCCTTGGTGATGCCGGTAGGTGCCATGGGCACAGCCGGGTTGCAGGTGTTTGCCCTGGTGAGGCGCCTGCGCGAGGAGCTGGGCGTCAACACCACCTGTGGCGCATCGAACATCAGTTTCGGCTTGCCGAACAGGCACGGCATTAACAACGCGTTCCTCCCGATGGCCATGGGCGCGGGGATGACGAGTGCGATCATGAACCCGGTGGCGTTGCCGGTGCCGATGGCCAGGATCGAGGAGCGCAAGGCGGCGCTGGCCGCTGCCGGTATCGTCGTGCCCGATGACATGGACGTTGAGCTTTTTTGCAAGCTCACCGGTCTTGGCAGCACCAAGCCACGCGCAGGCTCGGAAATGGAGGCCATCCGCGCGGCAAATTTCCTGACCAACAACGACCCCTCCGGTGCGGCATGGATCCGATTCAACAAGGATCCCGACGCCGACACCGGCGCAGGTGGCGGGCGCGGCACCGGACGCCGCCGTCGCCGGGGCTGAGCAACTTCTTGATCGACGTGACAAGGGGGCCAATCGGCCCCCTTGTGCGTAGTGCCTATCCGGTGAACCGTCCTGCGATCACTTGGGTATGTGATCGGTAGTGAACAGGTAGTCGCCACCCGGCGCGCTGGTATGGCACGCGATGCAGCCCGCATCCATTCCCTTGGCAACGCGCCCGGCAAGGCGCATGTCCTTGGGGTTCTTGTCCAGCGAACCATCAGGCAGATACTTGGCCCAGAACCAGTTCTGGTTGTCCGAGTCATAGCCCTCTTCACGCTTGAACATCACCGTGACCGCGCCGAGGTGATCTTCGGGCGCCATCAAGACATCGTCGGCGGTCACGCCCTCGGGACCGTAATTGCGCTTGATCACCAGGGCACCTTCGTGCCCGTCGATGGTGGCCGAGGTGTAGAATGTCTCGAGCATCAGGCCGTGCGGCTCGAGCCCGTCATAGGGGAAGGAGCGTATCGCCCCGTCGCCGGCAAGGTTTTGATCCATCATGGCCTCCCACACCCTGTCGGCATAGGCGACGTCCTTGTCGGTGCCGAACGGTGCCATGTCCTGCGCCATGGTGATCGTTGCGGCAAAGGTGCCCAGCACAAGCGGAGCAGCGAATTTCCATGTCATTTCTGTTGTCCTCCCGTTACGGTTTGCGATGTCTGGCAAGCGTAACAGTCACGCGCCTCGTGCGCGGATCACGATCCCGCACGATTCAGTGAGTTGAACAGGGAACGATATAACCCGCCACGGCACAGGCCGGGCGGGTGTTATCGTCATGCTGTGATTGCTTGGAGGCCGTTCAGCCGCCCCAACTGCGCACTGGGCCGCAATCCATATGCACGAAATCCGACCGCGAATACCTGCCAACCCCGCCCGCGCGGCACGATATCGCAGCGCGTGCCATCTGGTTCACGCTACGCGATCCCAGACGCAGATCGTTCGCTTGTCCCTTGAGGTGGAGGGAATTCTTGGCGACTCCCCCTGAACGCCGGCGCAGCATCGCGTTGGTTTGCGGGCTACGATACCCGGACAGGAGCAGGTACGGTTCGCTCACGTCCAGGATGGCATGGGTCGCCGCGACGATATCGATGGTCCGGGTGTCGATCGACTTGACCTGGTCGGTGCGCCAGTCGCGCATGAAGAAGTTGATCTCGTTGAGGGCGTCGCGGATATAATCCCCTTCGATCCAGTAGATGGTATCAAGGCTTTCGCCGGTTCGCCCGTTATACATTCTGATGCGGCGTATATCGCCCGCGCCCCGGAGGAACCCGGCAGCATTGCCATAGGTTGGTGCCGCAGCGAGGCTTGTCGCCGCAAACACGCCCAAGAGCGCGCTTCGGCGCGAAATTCCGGAATTGCCTGTCTCTGTCATGTTGCTCAGCGCCTGTCCCGTCGCTTTGACTGTGACCGTGCTACAACACGGTTCGCTTTCGTTTTCCACGAGTAATGGTATTTTTCTTGCACAAAACGATTCGCCAACCAACCCGATTTTTCCACGTCCGGCGGATTTTTGCCATATTTCCCCAAATTCTGCTTGGCACGTGCATACGAAGGGAGTGTTTCCGAGGCGTGTTCAAAATGTGCATTTGTGCCGATATCGGCACGTGCTGATTAAAATGTGAATGGACAGCGTCCCCGGGATCACGTTCAAATCGTGTCGGCCTGAAAAGGTTTCGATAACAGAAAGAGAAATGCGATGATAGTTTCCACCCCCCGTTTCGGATTTGGCCAGTTGCGCGGATACTTGGCTTTGGCTGCGGCAGCTTGCGCGTTGATCGTGTTGGCTTGCTCGCCCGCAGTCGCGCAGATGACAGCGTTCAAGCAGACTGTGGCCGAAACGGCGGCCTCCGATCGCGACATCGCTGCATTCTATCGCGACAGGGGGTATGCGCCGATATGGACTGGTTCCAACGCTGCGGACAAGGCGCGGCGCCAGGCGCTTTTTGGCGCTCTCGAAAGCGCCCCCGTTCACGGGTTGCCGCGATATGGCGCCTATGATGCCGACAAATTGATGCGTTTGCTACAGTCCGCGCGCACCGTGCGTGACATTGGCCGCGCCGAAGTGGCGCTGTCGAAGGCCTTTCTTTCCTACGCGCGCGACATCCAAACGGGGGTCATCGTTCCCAGCAATGCCGACAGCGGGATCGTCCGGCAGGTGCCGTACCGTGACCGGCTGTCATACCTGGTGAACTTCATCGAGAGTGATCCGCATGACTTCATGAAGTCTCTGCCACCGCAGTCGCGCGAATATACTCGCCTGATGAAGGAAAGGATGCGCCTTCAGAAGGTGATGGAGGGCGGCGGCTGGGGGTCTTCGGTGCAAAGCCGCACGCTGGAACCCGGGGCGCAGGGCGACGCGGTGGTCAACCTGCGCAACCGCCTGATCGCCATGGGATACATGGAACGCAGCGCAACACGGACGTATGACGGGGAAGTGC
>JAABTI010000130.1 GCA_011389955.1 Paracoccaceae bacterium
CTGGTCGAACTCGCCCATGTGCCGGTGCACACTGCCCACGGCATAGGCGTGATAGCCCTCGCTCAGCTCCGCGTGCAGCAGGTTCTCGCGCAGGCTCCGCCCTGCTCCGGACACCGCGCATTTCATGTCCAGCACGATATTGTCCAGATCGATCGCCTCCGCCGCGATCAGCGGGCGCAATGCGTACTGCCCCGTGGCCGCGTTGCATCCCGTCCCGGCCACAAGGCGCGCCGCGGCGATCTGGTCGCGGTAGAATTCGGTCAGCCCGTAAACCGCCTGTTTCTGCAACTCCGCCGCGTGCGGGTTGCCATACCATTTCTCGTAGTCCACCGGATCGCGCAGCCGGAAATCGGCGCTCAGGTCCACGATCTTCAGCGTCCCGGGCAGGGTGTTGATGACCTCCTGGCTGGTCTTGTGCGGCAAGGCGCAAAAACACAGGTCGATGCCGCCGAAATCGATCTCTTCGATCTTGCTCAGCATCGGCAGGTCCAGATGCCGCAGATGCGGAAACACCGCAGCCATGGATTGCCCGGCCTTGGAATTGGCCCCCAATGCGGCGATCTCCATCCCCGGATGGGTGGCGATCAGCCGGACAAGTTCCGCCCCGGTATAGCCCGAGGCGCCCAGAATGGCGATTTTATGCGTCATCTCTCGTCTTCCTTTCCGCCGCCGACCCGTAGCGTGGGGCGGTATGTCTCGGGTTTTGGCACGGGGCGGCGATCGCTGCCTTGACCCCGATCAAGTCGCCGCTTCGAACGTGATGCGGCGTCGCAGGAACTGCGTGGCGCGGTCAGACACCCGCCGCGCGTCGCCCGTGGTCACGAACCGGTGCTCGGCCCCCGCGCCCGTCATGCCGGGGTGCCGCTCCAGGTAATCGGCCAGGCTGTCGGCGACCAGGTCGGCCTGGCTGAACACCTGCACATCGGACCCCAACGCGCCCTGGAACACCTCCTGCATCAGCGGGTAATGCGTGCAGCCCAGAACCGCCGCCTGCGGCTGCGGCATCTTGCGGCGCAGCGCATCCACATGGCTACGCACCAATGCCTCGGCCAGGATCATGTCGCCCTCCTCGATGGCGTCCACGACCCCGCCGCAGGCTTGTGCCTCGACATCCACGCCGATGGCCCGGAATGCCAGCTCGCGCTGGAACGCGCGGCTGGCCACCGTGGCCGGCGTCGCGAACAGCGCCACGTGTTTCACCGCCACTTCGCGCGGGGGGCTGTTGTCGCCCCATTGCCGCTCGGTCAGCGCCTCGATCAGCGGCACGAACACACCCAGCACCCGCTTGCCCGGCGGCACGCCGGCCTCCTGCATGCGACGCAGCGCGGCGGCGCTGGCGGTGTTGCAGGCCAGCACGACCAGGTCGCACCCCTGCTCCCACAGGCCATGCACGGCCGCGCTGGTCAGGTCATACACGTCCTGCGTGGCGCGCACCCCGTAAGGCGCATGCGCGTTGTCGCCGTAATAGACCAGGGGCAGATCGGGCAGGCGCGCGTGCACCGCCTTCAACACGGTCAGCCCGCCCAGCCCCGAATCGAAAATGCCAACCGCCATGGTCCTGCCCGCCTGATGGGCTCTACGCCCTGTGCCTGTCCTCGAACTCGAATCCGTAGTCATAGGATTCGATCGGTGTCGGCGACAGCTCATACGTGGCTTTTCGCAGGAAATCCATCATTGCTTTGCTGTCATGGGCGTGCGCGGCGATCTGCGCGGGATCGATCGGCGCGCCGATGGACACCCGCACGGGGGTATCCACGCGACGTGCGAATTCCTTTATCAGCAACCCCATGCGCAAGGTATAATGCATGTGACTGGCGATCTGGAACAGCCGGCTGGTATGCCCGTCGAAACAGATCGGCACCACCGTCGCGCCGGACTTGGCCACCATCCGCGCGGTAAACGCGCGCCAGCCCGGATCCATCGGGCGCGCCAACGGCCGCGCGGCGGTGGATACCGTGCCGCCCGGGAATATACCGATCGCCCCGCCGTCGCGCAGGTAATCCAGCGCCACGCGCCGCGTCGCGACGTTGCGCTGCACAGCCTCGCGCGTCTCGTCGAAGTCGATCGGCAGGATCACCCGCTCCAGATCCGGCGCCTTGCGAAACACCTGGTGCGCCAGGATGCGGAAATCACCCCGCGCCTGCGCCAGGATATGCCCCAGAACCAGACCGTCGAGGATGCCGTAGGGATGGTTGGCGATCACGATCAACGGACCCTGACGCGGGATAGCGTCAAGCGATCCGCCCGCGATATCCAGCGACAGGCCATAGCGTTCCACCATCACCTGCCAGAAATCGCGCCCCGCCGCCACGTCGCCCTCATAGCCACGCGCCCGCCGGATCAGGCCGATCCTGCCGGTGATATTCTCGATCATGCGGATCACGGCCCGCCCCCCGCGCGTCTGCGCGGAATGGGCGTAACTGATGTCGCGCGCGATATCGCGCGGCCGTGGTGCCGCATCAGATGGGCCGGGCATCAATGTCATCGTCTGTCTTGCGTCCCTGTCAACCCGATGACTGCGACCATGTCACATCCCGATGACCGTTATATGACACGCCGTTCCGTCCCGATACGCTCCTGCTCACTCGGCGGCCTGCGCCACGTCGGGGCCACCGTGCCGGATCGTGGCCAGCAACTCCTCGCGCCGCTTGGCCGCCTTGGCCTCGTTCTCTTCCTTGACCGGGCCGAAACCGCGGATCGACAGGGGCAATTCCGCCAGCGCCACAACCGCGTCCATCGTCTCGGGCGTGACCTTGGGCAGCACCTCGGCCATGTCGGCCTCGTACTGGCTTATCAGCGCACGCTCCATCTTGCGCTCGCTCGAACGCCCGAAAATGTCCAGCGGCGTGGCGCGCAGGAACTTCAGCCGCGCCAGCACCCCGAACGCCCGCAGCATGATCGGACCAAACTGCTTTTTCATCGGCCGCCCGTCGGCGCCCGTCCTGGACAGGACCGGCGGCGCAAGGTGGAACGTCATCTTGAAATCGCCGTCGAATTGCTCCGCCGCCTTGGCCCGGGTCTCCAGGTGCAGGCGCGCGACCTCGTATTCGTCCTTGTAAGCGAGCAGCTTGTGATAGCCCTTGGCCACCGCCTCCTGCAGGCGCTTGTCCTCGACGCTGTCGACCAGCTTGCGATACCGCTTGGACAGTCGCTTGCCCTGGTAGGCCACCAGGTGATCGGCCCGAAAGGCGATCTTCTCTTCCAGGCTCTTGGGCTTTTCGCTGACATTCGGCGTCGCCATGCGCGCCGCCTGGTCGGGGTTGAGCGCGGCCCAACGGCCGATCTCGAAGGCACGCAGGTTGCGCTCCACCGCCGCACCGTTCAATTCGATCGCCTGCGCAAGCGCGTCATAGCTCAGCGGGATCAGTCCACGCTGCCATGCGGCGCCGAAGATCATCATGTTGGAAAAGATCGAATCGCCCAGCGTCACCTTGGCCAGGTCCGACGCGTCGAACAGCAGCGCCCGATCCTGCATCCGCGCCTCCAGCGCCAGTTGCAGCCGCTCGGTCGGCAGCTTGAACTCGGGCTGGCGGGTGAAATCGCCGGTGATGATCTCGTGGCTGTTGACCACCGCACCGGTGCGCCCCGGCCGCGTCAGGCCCAGGGTCTTGGCCCCTGCCGACACCACCAGGTCTCCGCCGATCAGCGCGTCCGCCTCACCGGTTGCGACGCGGACCGCGTTGATATCCTCGGGCTTTTCGGCAATGCGGCAATGGATGTGCACCGCGCCCCCCTTCTGGGCCAGGCCGGCCATTTCCATCATGCCCGCGCCCTTGCCGTCGATCTGCGCCGCCTGTGCCAGCACCGCGCCGATCGTCACCACGCCGGTGCCGCCGACGCCGGTGATGACCACGTTGAAGGTGCCGTCGATGCTGGGCAGGTCGGGCTGCGGCATGTCCTCGGGCAGTTCCAGCGCCGTGGTCGCGGCCTTCTTGGGCGTCGCGCCCTCCAAAGTCACGAAGGACGGGCAGAACCCCTTGAGGCAGGAAAAGTCCTTGTTGCAGGCCGACTGGTCGATCGCGCGCTTGCGGCCCAGTTCGGTTTCCTCGGGTACGATCGCGACGCAGTTGGATTGCACGCCGCAATCGCCACAGCCCTCGCACACGTCGGTATTGATGAACACGCGCTTGTCGGGATCGGGAAACAGCCCCCGCTTGCGGCGGCGGCGTTTCTCTGCGGCGCAGGTCTGCACGTAGATGATGACCGACACCCCGCCGAGATCCGCGAATTTCTCCTGCACCTCGGGCATCCGGGTCCGCTCGAAGGTCTCCACGCCCTTGGGAAAGCGGCTCAGGTCCACCTCCTCTTTCTCGTCGTAGACCACCGCGACATGCTCCACGCCCATGGCCTGCACCTCGGCGGCGATGCGGTAGGCGTCCAGCCCACCCTCGTTCGCCTGCCCGCCGGTCATCGCAACGGCGTCGTTATACAGGATCTTGTAGGTGATCGTCGTGCCCGCCGCCTGCGCGGCGCGGATCGCCTGAATGCCGGAGTGGTTGTAGGTGCCGTCGCCCAGGTTCTGGAACACGTGGCCGCGCTTGGAAAACGGCGCTTCCCCGATCCAGTTGGCGCCCTCGCCCCCCATGTGGGTAAAGCCGGTCGTTTCGCGGTCCATCCACTGCACCATGTAGTGACAGCCGATCCCGGCATAGGCGCGGCTGCCGTCGGGCACCTTGGTCGAGCTGTTGTGCGGGCACCCGGCGCAGAAATACGGCAGGCGCGCGGCGATATCCTCGGCGTTGTCGCCCGCGCGCGCCTCGTT
>JAABTI010000131.1 GCA_011389955.1 Paracoccaceae bacterium
GCATCATCACGTCCATCACCAGCAGGTCGAAGTCGAGCCCGCCCAGAAGGCGGCGTGCGTGGGCGGCGTCGCGGGCGACCGAGACGAGAAACCCGTTGTGAATGAGGAATTTGCGCAAGAGGTCGCGGATGCGCTCGTCGTCGTCAACGATCAGGAGGTGCGGCGCTGGCTCGCTCATGTGTCACTCTCCCGTATGGCGTGATAGCGGCGGCGCATGTCCGGGTCCATCATCGCCTCGAGGACGCGGCGAAACCCCGCAACCGATTGCGGACCCGCGGCGCGATAGGCAGCGCGCATGCGCGCGCGCTGCGCATCGGACAGCTTGCGTTCGAGCGCGGCCCCGTCCTCGGTCAGGTAGAGATGGCGTTCGCGCTTGTCGGTGGTGCCGACGCGGCTCTCGACCAGACCGTCCTCGATCAGGGTGCGCAGGACGCGGTTGAGCGACTGTTTGGTCACGCCGAGGGTGGCGAGCAGGTTATTGACCGTGGTGCCGGGGCTGCGGGCGATGAAGTGGACCGCGCGGTGATGCGCCCGGCCGTAGGCCATGGTGGCGAGAATGCGATCCGGATCGGCGGTAAAGCCCTGATAGGCAAAGAACATCGCCTCGATCCCCTGACGCAACTGTTCGTCAGTCAGGAAAAGCAGGTTCTCGCCGCCCTGTAATTCGGCCATGCCACCGCTCCGTTCACAAATCACGCGCCTCGATTTCACATTAAGTCAGCTTTATTGACATTCCAAGGGCAAACTGGTAGCGAATCGCAGTTTTAGCGCAATTTTATGTCCGGAGTGGACGTATTGAGCGCAACAAATGCAAAAGATGCGCAAAGGAGACGGAAGATGTCTGGCTATGGTGATCGCGATGGCAAGATCTGGATGGATGGCAAGCTGGTCGAGTGGCGCGATGCCAATGTGCATATCCTGACCCATGCGCTGCATTACGCAAGTTCGGTCTTCGAGGGCGAGCGCTGTTATGACGGCAAGGTGTTCAAGAGCCGCGCGCATTCCGAACGGCTGCTGAAATCGGGCGAGTTGATGGATATGCCGATCCCCTACACGGTAGACGAGATCGAGGCCGCCAAGGCCGCCGTGCTGGAGGCCAACGGGCTGAGCAACGCCTATGTGCGGGTGCTGGCGTTTCGTGGCGCGGGTGAGGACATGGGTGTTGCCGCCGCGCGCAACCCGATCCGCATGGCGGTGACTGCCTGGGAATGGGGCAGCTATTACGGCGACGCCAAGACCAAAGGCGCGAAGCTCGATATCGCCAAGTGGAAGCGCCCGAGCCCCGAGACGATCCCGGTCGCGGCCAAGGCCGCGGGGCTTTACATGATCTGCACCATGTCCAAGCACGCCGCCGAGGCCAAGGGCTGTTCCGATGCGATGTTCCTCGATTATCGCGGCTACGTGGCCGAGGCGACGGGGGCCAACATCTTTTTCGTCAAGGATGGCGAGGTGCATACGCCGCTGCCCGACGCGATCCTGAACGGGCTGACCCGGCAGGCGGTGATCGGCATGCTCAGGGATCGTCAGGTCAAGGTGCATGAGCGGCACATCATGCCCGAGGAACTGGAGGGCTTCGAGCAGTGCTGGCTGACCGGGTCTGCCGCCGAGGTGACGCCGGTGGGACAGATCGGGGATTACAGTTTCGAGGTGGGCGCGATGACGCGCGACATCTCGGAGGCCTACGAGGCGCTGGTGCGCGCCTGACCTTTTGGGCCGGGACGAGAGTAGGGCCGTCCGGCAATCCGCCGGGCGGTTTTCGCGTTTCTTGAGCCTGTGATTCGGGGGTATCGGGGGCATCTTGGACTGTGATGGCAAAGTGACCCGCGCACAGCGCTTTACTTAAACGTGTCGAAATTGTGGCCGAATTTGGAGCGGGGGGTCCGCCTTCTGCATGTTGCGCCGATCGCGCAGCCCGGACCGCCCCCGGTGTTCTCTGAGCCGCAACAGTGCCGTCGCGCCGTGCTACCGAATTCGGGGTGCCCGGCCGCTTTTCCGTAATTGGACCCGTTCAATCTCACGGTATCGTGAGTTTTGTTTCCGGCGCGGCAACAGTGCGCGGCGTTCGTGATCTGTGGGTTCGGGAAACACGCAACAATTCCGGCGAAACTTGTGGCGGAAATACGGCAAATTCGTGACGTGCGGTGGCGCTCGGTGCCACCTGAAATGCGGCGTTTTCTGGACGCGGCGCCAGGGCTCAGAGTGGTGATTCCACGTTTGCCCACAGGTGAGTTGCAACCAAAAGGTGTAAAATTTTCCTCGTATTGACTTGATCTGCAGCAGGGCGCATTCTTTGCTAAGTCGCTTTTGAGCCTAAAGAAAATGCGCGTTCCGGGATGTGGGGGCATCAATGCGGGAGGTGCGTTGAGCGAAGAGGTGACGTAACGTCATATGCGCTAGGATGCGGAATACGTGTATTTCCGTGTCGCCCGATTTAGGCGCGGTTCTTGCCACATTTCGGGCTTGATTAAGCTGGGTGCGCCGGGACCTCCGGCGCGTCGGGACACAGGGGGTGTCCAATCCGGTGGGTAACGGTGCGGGGATGTGACGAGTGCGGGGTTCGAAGAGTGCTGGGGAGTGCTGCCATGCCTTTTGATATTTTATGGGCGCATCCGCGCCCCGATACTGGTGATTTCAGAAATGGTATTCCGGTCCAGGCTACGGGCCATCTGCTCTATGCGGACCGCATCAAGCGGATCATGGACATCGTCATCGTGCTGGTCGCGGCGCCGCCGGTTCTGCTGATCGTGGGGGTGTTGTGCGCGCTGATCATGCTGGACGGGCATTCGCCGTTCTTTGTGCAGGAGCGTGTCGGGCGGCATGGCCGCCTCTTTCGCATGCTCAAGTTGCGCAGCATGGTGGTGGATGCCGAGGCACGTCTGCAGGCGCATCTCGATGCCAATCCGGCGCGGCGTCTGGAATGGGCGGTGAACCAGAAACTGCGCCATGACCCGCGGATCACCCGGATCGGCCGGATCATCCGCAAGACCTCTCTCGATGAGTTGCCGCAGCTTTGGAATGTGCTGGTGGGGAATATGTCGATCGTCGGCCCGCGCCCGATGATGCCCTGTCAGAAAACGCTGTATCCCGGGGTGGCCTATTACGCGATGCGCCCGGGGATCACCGGGTTCTGGCAGATTTCCGTGCGCAACGAGAGCAGCTTTGCCGAGCGCGCGCAGTTCGACGCGCATTATTTCCGGGACCTGTCATTCCTGACCGATCTGCGGGTCATGATGCGGACCTTCGGTGTGGTGCTGCGCGGCACCGGAAGCTGAGGCGCGCGCCGCGAGAAGCCGCGCGCGCACTGTTTCCCCCCACGATGCCCAGTTGAGGCGGGTCATGTATTCCTGACGGCTGCTTTGGCGCAGTTTCGCGTAGCTGTCGGGGTCATCGACATAGCGTGCGATGCAGGCGGCGAACTCTGCCGCCGTGGCCCCGGGGTGCAGGGCGTGGCCGTTGATGCCATCGCGCACCGGAACCCCGCCCACGCGCAGGCAAAGCGATGGCAGCCCATGCGCCGAGGCCTCGCAGAAGGCGAAGCCGTAGGATTCGTAGGACGGCATGACCATGAAATGTGCCGTTTGGAGGTGGTGCATTAAGGTTCGGCGCTCGTCCGCCCTGGCCTTATCGAGATGCGCGTGCACCGTGACATGGGCGTTGCGGTGGTGATCGGGCGGGGTGCATCCGATGACCGTGAGGCGCGCGTCGAGACCGCGGTCGCGCAGGGCCTGCATGGTGTCATGGGCGATCGGCCCGCCTTTGGCATACCAGTCGCGCCCGAGCAGCAACAGGTGCAGCGGCGCGCCCGCGTTGATCGGCACCGGGGCAGCCGTGCCCGGATCGTCGATATTGGCGCCCCACGGGACAAGATACGAGGCCGTGGGAGCGAGGTCATAGAGCGCATCCGCCTCTGATTTCAGCCATGCGCTGGGCCAGAACAGCAGGTCGCAACTGCGAAATACCCGGCGTTCCGCGCGCAGGATCAATGGGTCGAACACGCGCGCGATCCGGAGGTAAGAGCCGAATTCCTGTCCCACCTCGGAGCGTTTGTAGGCCGTCGGGGTGGCGTCGGAACTGAAGACGCGGAGCATCGGGTAGGGCAGGTTCAGCCCCATGAGCGACTGAAAGCTGTAGGCGCAGAACAGGACGTCATAGCGGTCCTTGGCCAATTCGCGCCGGACCCCGCGTGCGATGATCCGCGCGAGGGCCAGATGCGCCCGCCAATCGGCCCGCATGGTGATCCGGTCGGGCATTGCCTCGATCAACGCCCGAACCGGCTGTGCCGCGTGCCAGCCGGAGCCGAGCACCGTGACCTCGCCGACATGATTGCGCAGGGCATTGCAGATCCGTTGATTGCCGCCGGAATAGGTGAACCGGTCTTCGGGGGACTGATCGCAGAGATAGGCGATTTTGAGGGGGCGGTCCTCATGCATGTGCCGGGCGATCCTCTTGCCGTGGGAACAATCGTCGCCTTGGGGCGGCATTGATGCATCGCACTGGCGAAATCGGGCTTTAGACTGTTGAATTTGTTGATATCAGCCTTTCTTGGAGCATAGACTGTCACTCAAATCAACCCTGCCGGGGGCGGGCCTCAATCCCATGGGTCGCGCAGGGACGGCTCAACGACGTAAGATCACAGGGGTGCCCGGCGCGTCATGCCCAATGCCTTGGCCTATCTGATGCTGGCGGTCTGGCCGCTTGTCAC
>JAABTI010000132.1 GCA_011389955.1 Paracoccaceae bacterium
GCAAGCGCATAAGCCAGCTTGACTGTGAGACCTACAAGTCAAACAGATACGAAAGTAGGAGCTAGTGATCCGTCGTATTTTACCTTCGGGTATACCGGGAGGTCGCGCCGGATATGCAGGCCGCCGGCACGGAGTTGGCGCCCGATACCGCCCCCGCGACCACACCACCGCTGAGCGGCGCGGTCCGTCACGACCCGGGTCCGGGGCCACGGGTGGAATCACCCGGCGCCGCGCGCGACGACGACGAGGAGCAGCGCGGCTGACTACGGTTCCAGCTCCAGCGCGAGCGCATGAATGCGCGCGATGAGCTCGGGGCCGAGCGCCGCATGCACCGCGCGGTGCCGCGCCAGGCGCGAGTGCCCCTTGAACGCGTCCGCGCGCATCCTAACTCTGAAATGGCTGTCGCCGCCCTCACGGTATCCGGCATGTCCGCGATGAAATTCACTTTCATCAACAACTTCAAGGTGTTGCGGCCTGAATTCGCGCTCAAGCGCGGCTTGGATTTCGTCTGCTATGGGCATAAATTTTTGTCCTCACCCCTTTATCCCGGCGGCAAATAGGTTAAACTCCAGCCTCCCAATTGCAAAGGTGTTCCGATGGCCAAGACCGACCCTTTCGGCTTCGACATGTCCGTCTCTTCCGCCAAAAAGAAAAACCCGCGCGGACGGCGCGGGATGACGGGGGCGTTCGAGACGTCGCAGCGTGTATGCGAGCACGAGGGCTGTCAGGAGCCGGGTAAATATCGCGCGCCCAAGGCGCCCGACGTGTTGGATGATTATTATTGGTTCTGCAAGGATCATGTGCGCGAGTACAACCTGAAATGGAACTTCTTCGACGGCACCACAGAGGCCGAGATGAACGCCCAGATGTCCAAGGACAAGGTCTGGGATCGGCGCACGAAGCCCATGTCCGATCCCGAGGCACGGGCGTGGGCGCGGTTGGGGATCGAGGATCCGCACGAGGTTCTGGGCGAGAACGCGACGCGAAATCCGGGCAAGTCCGTGACCGGGCATACCCGCCGACTGCCCCCGACCGAACGGCGCGCGATCGAAATCCTCGAAGCGCGTGACCATTGGACGAAAGCCGAAGTTCGCAAGGCCTACAAGGCACTTATCAAGGTTCTTCACCCCGACATGAACGGCGGCGACCGCAGCCAGGAAGAGCAGCTTCAGCAGGTTGTCTGGGCTTGGGATCAGATCAAGGACAGCCGCAGCTTCAAGTGATTGCAGGCCCCAGGCGCGCGGGGCGTTAACGATTGGCGTTTTGCCCGGAACGGACGTTTCAGGGCCTGAAGCGTCCGTTTGGGCCATTCGCGGCGATGCCCGGGAGCGAAACCTGTTGTGCAATGAAAAACGCGCCCCGGATCTGATCCGGCGCGCGTGAGCGGGGGTGCCTAACAAGGGGCGATCGTCAGGCCGGCTTGAACACCAGCGACACCCCGTTGATGCAGTGCCGTTTGCCCGTGGGCTCGGGCCCATCGTCGAAGATGTGACCGAGGTGGCTGCCGCAGCGGCGACAGTGGCATTCGGTGCGCTTCGTGAACAGGGTGTTGTCTTCCTTGGTGCCGATGGCGTTCGGCAGCGCCTTCCAGAAGCTGGGCCAGCCGGTGCCGCTATCGAACTTGTGTTCGGAAGAATACAGCGCCAGGTCGCAGCCCTTGCAGTGATACAGGCCGGGATCGTAGATCTTGTCGAGCGGCGAGGTGAAGGCGCGTTCGGTGCCCTCTTCGCGCATGACGTGATATTCCAGGTCGGTCAGCATCTCTTTCCACTCTGCCTCGGTGCGGGTGACCTCGAAGCTTTCCGCAGCATTGCCATGGCCCGCCCACCGGACGCCGGCAAATCCGCCCGCCCCCACAAGCGCCATGGCCGTAGTGATGAAGGATCGTCGTTGCATCTTTCGCCTCCTGTATCCGGTAAAAGGATGGTGTGCCGCCCGCAGTTCCGCAAGCACGGGCGGCACACATTCACGTGACCCGGGCTGCCCGCCGACCGGGGGTGGCCGGAGGCGCCCTGACCCCTTACATCGCGGGCAACAGAACCGTGTCGATCACGTGAATGACCCCGTTCGACTGCTCGACATCGGCAATCGTCACCGTGGCGGAGCGGCCGCGCTCGTCTTCGAGCATGATGGTGTCACCGTTGTAGCGCGCCTGCAGCGTGCAGCCGCCAACCGTTGGCACCGGGTGCATGCCGCCGTCATCGTCGATCATGCCCATGATGGCATCCGACATCGCGTCAGCCGCGACAACATGGCATGTCAGCACCTTTTGCAGGGTCGCCTTGTTCTCGGGCTTGAGCAGGGTTTCGACGGTGCCGCCCTGAAGCATCGAGAAGGCTTCGTCGGTGGGGGCGAAGACGGTGAACGGTCCTTCGCCTTGCAGGGTTTCGACCAGCCCGGCGGCCTTGACCGCAGCGACCAGCGTTTCGTGGTCGGCCGAGTTCACGGCGTTTTCCACGATGTTCTTGTCTGCATACATCGGCGCGCCACCGACCATGGGATTCTCCGCCAGGGCGGTTCCGGCGCTGAGGCCGAGGGCTGCGATCATGGGGATCATTGTCTTGATGGTCATTTTCTTTCCTCCGGTTGCGTTTATCCGACGCCTTCCTGGCGACGGTCAGGAGCAGACACGGGTAGCGCGGGGAAAGAGTTTCACTATCGGACGAATTTTTTTCGCCGCGCGACGTCAGGGCGCGATCAGCCGTTCGGCCATGGCCACGTCGCCGGGCGTGTTCAGGTTGAAGAACGGGTCGACCGGCTGGGCCGCGAACGGCACATGCGCGGCGTCCTGCGCCTCGGCCCAGGCCATCAGGCGACGGTCGCCCGCGGCAAGCGCAGCGCGCAGGTCGGCGCGCGCGCCGACCGGCCACAGCCCGGCGGTCGGGTGCGCGCGCATCCGGCCGGTATCATCCGAGCTGACGGCGATAGCGGCGCCCTGCCCGGCCGCCGCCATGAGGCGCGCGGCCATGTCCGGCGGCAGGAACGGGGTATCGACCGCCGCGCTGAGGATCATCCCGGCCCCGCGTGCGGCGGCCCAGTCCATCCCGGCCAGCAGCCCGGCCAACGGGCCGGGGTGATCGGGCGTGGCGTCGGCCAGCACGGGCAGGCCGAAACGGACAAAGCGGCCGGGGTCGCCATTGGCGCTGAGCGCGAGGGCGCCGCATTGCGGGCCAAGTCGCGCGATGACGTGATCCAGCAGCGGCCTGCCCGCCAGCAGGCACAGCGCCTTGTCGGCATGGCCCATGCGCCGCCCCTGCCCCCCGGCAAGGATCACGGCCGGCGGGCGGGGAGTGGCGTCTGGCGTGGACATGGGCGGTGTTCCTGACGGTGCGGTGATGCAGTCTGCCCGCCCCGCGCGCCGGGATCAAGTCAGGCGCGCATCAGGCGCGCAAGCGCTCGGGCGAGGATTGCGCCGCGCGCATCATCGCCACCGCGCCGTCCAGCATGCGGTTGGAAAAGCCCCATTCGTTGTCATACCACGACACCACCCGCACCATGCCGCCGGCGGTGACATGGGTCTGCGCCAGCGCAAAGACCGAGCTATGGGGGTCGTGGTTGAAATCGGACGAGACCAGCGGCTTGTCACTGACCGACAGGATGCCGCGCAGGCGGCCGTTTGCGGCGCGGGTGACGGCGTCGTTCACCGCCTCGGCGCTGGCCGGGCGCGTGGGCATGAAGGTCAGGTCCACCATTGACACGTTGGGCGTGGGCACGCGGATGGCCGAGCCGTCAAGCCGCCCCTCGAGGTCCGGCAGGACCAGCCCCACGGCGCGCGCCGCCCCGGTCGAAGTGGGGATCATCGACATCGCCGCGCCGCGCGCGCGGTAGAGATCCTTGTGCATGGTATCCAGGGTCGGCTGATCGCCGGTGTAGCTGTGCACGGTGGTCATATAGCCGGTTTCGATGCCGAAGGCGTCGTGCAGAACCTGCGCCACCGGCGCGAGGCAGTTGGTAGTGCATGACGCGTTCGACACGATCAGGTCATCGGCAGCCAGCATGTCGTCGTTGACGCCCACCACGATGGTGCGGTCCGCATCCGCAGAGGGCGCAGAGATCAGCACCCGGCCCGCGCCCGATTGCAGGTGCGCGGCGGCCTTTTCGCGGGCGGTGAACACGCCGGTACATTCCAGAACCACGTCGATATCGTGCCACGGCAGGGCGGCGGGGTCGCGCTCGGCGGTGACGCGGATGGCATGGCCGTTGACGACCAGGCTGTTCCCCTCGACCGTGATATCGGCGTTCAGGTGGCCATGCACGCTGTCGAATTCCAGCAGATGCGCATTGGTTTCCACCGGGGCGAGATCGTTGATGGCGACGACCTCGATATCGTCGCGGCCCGATTCCACCCAGGCACGCAGGGCGCCGCGACCGATGCGCCCGAACCCGTTGATTGCCAGCTTGATGGTCATTTGGTGTCTCCCTTGGCTTTCCGATGCAACGCTGCTAGCGCTAACAACACCGGGCGATTTCGATTTCCGGGCGCTTGAGCGCCCGTCTTGGCGGCGGCGCGATCACACGCTGAGCGTGGCCGCGACCGCCCTTTTCCACTGGTCCGTCTTGGCGGTGCGGGTGGCCTCGTCCATCTGCGGCACAAAGCGCCGTTCCAGCGCCCATTGCTCGGCGAAGCCGTCCATGTCCGGGTAAACCCCGG
>JAABTI010000133.1 GCA_011389955.1 Paracoccaceae bacterium
GCTGGATGAAACCTACCTCAAGGTGCGGCGCGGCACCGGCCCGGCCCCCGAAGGCGCCTTCGACGATCCGCGCCACCCGGCCATGGGCTGGCGGCTATACGGCGACACGGCCGGCGATGACGGCACCGATTGGGATGCCATCCGCGTCGCGCACTGCATCCCCGAAACCGGGATCGAGCTGACCCCCGACACCTTCATACTCGAGGCCGGCTTCGCGCGCCTGAACGGCCTCGATTTCCGCAAGGGATGCTATGTCGGGCAAGAGGTCACCGCCCGCATGCACCACAAGACCGAACTGCGCAAAGGTCTGGCCACCGTCACCATCGACGGCCCCGCCGAACCCGGCGCCGCCATCACCAGCGCCGATGACAAGGCCGCCGGCACGCTGCTGACCCGCTCGGGTGATCGCGCCATCGCCTACCTGCGCTTCGACCGCGCCACCGCCGACATGACCGCCGATCAGGCCACGCTTCGCCGCGCCTGATCCGCCGGCACGGCCGCCGCCTCACGGCGCATGCAGGTGTCCGCCCCCGTCCGGCGGCGCGTCGTCGCCGGCGGCCTTGGCGCGTCGCCACGCCTCCATCACCCGCAACTGTTCCAGTTCCTTCTGCCGCAGCGTCTTGCGCCACAACTCCTCGAGCTGGCGCAGATCTCCGGGTGCGATCAGGGCCGCCACTCCCTCGCCGCGCCGCGTGATGAGAAACCGCTGGTTGCGATACACCACCTCGTTGATGGCCGCCGACATCCGGTCGCGCAGTGCCATCGTGCTCAGTGTTTTCAGGGTGCCTGTCTCGAACATGCCATGCCTCTTTCGCCAGTCGGGCCGCCCATCCTGACGGTGCGACCTTGACGAAAGACTGCGCGACCGCGCGCAGCCCGGGATGACGTTGCGTCATCCATGCGCCGCCCGGCTCCGTACGAATCGTATGCCTGAGGCGTCGAACCGCCCGTTTGCGCGCCACCGCCAATCATGAACGGGGCGCGCGGCGCGTTTACGCGCGCTCGGCGTATTCCATGGTTTCGGTGTTCACGACGATGTCCTCGTCCGGCCCCACGAAGGGCGGCACCATGACCTTCAGGCCATTGTCCAGGACCGCCGGCTTGAAGCTGTTGGCGGCGGTCTGCCCCTTCACCACCGGCTCGGTTTCGGTGACCTTGCAAACCACCTTCTGCGGCAGCGTCGCGTTCAGGGCTTCGTCCTCGTGAAACTCCACCGTGATGGTCATGCCATCCTGTAGCAGCGGGCGACGCTCACCCAGGATTTCCGCAGGCAATTCAATCTGTTCGTAGGTTTCCGCGTCCATGAACACCAGCATCCCGTCATTCTCGTAGAGAAACTGCTGGTCCTTCTGTTCAAGGCGCACGCGCTCGACCTTGTCGGCGCTGCGGAACCTTTCGTTTGCCTTCGATCCGTTGCGCAGGTTGCGCATTTCCACCTGGGCGAAGGCCCCACCCTTGCCGGGCTTGACGTGGTCCACTTTCACCGCGGCCCACAGGCCGCCGTTATGTTCCAGGACATTGCCGGGGCGGATTTCATTTCCATTGATCTTGGGCATTGGATAAACCTTTCGCAAAGGTTGATACGACTTCGGACGTCCCTATATCTTGTGTGGTCGGCCCAGACAAGTAACCGATATATCGTGCTGCGACCGCAGCAATTCATGCGCCCACCGCATAGCAGCCATGCATCATAGGGCTATTCGAATCAAGTGCGATCCGTCATAAGGAACGCCACGCCGGAAAATACAAGACCAATAAAAGGACGAAACATGCGAGATTTCGTTGATGGCTCTGCCTTCAATAATGAGCAAGGCAACCGTGCCCGCAAACTGTTCGCAGCTGTTGTGTTGGCTGCACTTGACGACGCTATTGCGGACGACAAGAAATACGGCAATGGTCCTGACCAGATTGCCCGCTGGGCCCGTTCGCGCGACGGCCGCGAAGTGCTGTCCTGCGCCGGCATCGACCCTAACGAGCGGGTGGTCACCGGCCTGATGGACTTCGTTTCCAAGGGTGTGCGCACATCCGTCGCGCTGTCGCGCGAGGAAAGCGAGCGCCGCCACGCCGCCGAACAGGCCGAAGCCGCCTGAGCCGCCCGGCGCAAGAAAACGACTGAAAGCGCGCCTTGTCGGGGCGCGTTTTTTGTTGTCGGGGAAATCTGTTCTCGGGGAACGGTCATGGCGCGCGTCATCATGATCCAGGGCGCCGGCTCCAATGTCGGCAAGTCGATGATCGTCGCGGGTTGTCTGCGCGCGCTGCGAAATCGTGGCCTCGACGTGCGGCCGTTCAAGCCGCAAAACATGTCCAACAATGCCGCCGTCACGCCCGAAGGGGGCGAAATCGGCCGTGCGCAATTCGTCCAGGCCCGCGCCGCGGGCGTGCCCGCGCATACCGATATGAACCCCGTCTTGCTGAAACCGGAATCAGAGACCGGTGCGCAAATCATATTGCAGGGCAAGAGGTTGGACAGCCGCGACGCCCGCGCCTACGCGTCCAGTCGCGACCAGTTCATGGCGCCAGTTCTGGAAAGCTTCCGGCGCCTGTGCGATGGCGTGGATGTCGTCATCGTCGAGGGCGCCGGCAGCCCGGCCGAGATCAACCTGCGCGCCCGCGACATCGCCAACATGGGCTTCGCCGAAGCCACGAACACCCCTGTCGTTTTGTTGGGCGATATCGACCGCGGCGGGGTCATCGCACAGGTCGTGGGCACCCAAGCGGTGCTTTCACCCGCCGACGCCGCACGGATAAAGGGGTTTGCAATCAACAAGTTCCGTGGTGACATCAGTCTGTTCGAAGAAGGCGTCACGGCGATCGAAACGCGCACCGGCTGGCCCTGCCTCGGGGTGCTGCCGTGGTTCGACAACGCCTGGCGCCTGCCTGCGGAGGACATGCTCGATATCGCTTCGCGCCCCGGCGGCCCGGTCAAGGTGGCCGTTCCCCACCTGCCCCGCATGGCCAATTTCGACGACCTCGATCCCCTCTCGGCCGAACCGGACGTCACGCTCGAAATCATACCCCAGGGGCGTCCCCTCCCCGGCGACGCGCAACTGGTCCTGATCCCCGGCTCGAAATCCACGATCGCTGATCTCGCAATCTTCCGCGCGCAAGGCTGGCACATCGATCTCGAAGCCCATGTTAGGCGCGGCGGCCATGTGCTGGGACTGTGTGGTGGCTACCAGATGCTGGGCCGCGACATCACCGACCCCGAGGGAGTCGAAGGCGCCAGGAACAAGGTTAACGGCTTGGGGCTCCTTGACGTCTCGACCGTCATGCATCCCCAAAAACACCTCACCCAAACCACCGCAACCTACAAGCCGACGGGCGCAAGGGTGAATGGGTACGAAATCCATCTTGGCCGAACCGCCGGCCCGGATTGCGCGCGCCCCTGGCTGGACATCGATGGCGCGCCACATGGCGCGGCATCTGCCGATGGGCGCGTGCGCGGTTGTTACCTGCATGGATTGTTCACCTCGGACGCATTGCGCAAGGCTTACTTGACAGATCTCGGAGGTATCTCGTCGGTCGCCTATGAAGCGGAGCTGGATCAAGTGTTGGATGATGTCGCTGAGCACGTTGAAACCCATCTGGATCTCAACCTGTTACTGGATATCGCCGCGAAAGTTTAGAAGCGGCTGCTCAGTTCAGGTCATGACTTGCCAGCGCGCGGTGGATTTCCCGTCGAACCAACTTGCGCACATTCCGCGTGATTCGTTCGCCCAAGCTGCCCTGGAGTTCCTGTCGAACGATTTCGGCAATAACTTCGCGTAGTGCATCTTCGTCCAGAATCGCGTCATCGCCACCAAGCAACTCGGCCATCTCGCCGCTGGCGGCCTCCTGCTCGGTCCCGGCATCGTCCCCGCCCAGCGACTCCTGTTCGCTGTGCACGCGGTACGGATGGGATCTGGACTCTGCCTGCCCCTCCGAGAAGGTCGGAGTGACCTCGTCTTCCTCCGGATGCTCACCGGCATATTGCGAGGTCTGCAAAGCCTCAGCCTCGACAGGTTCATCGGGTTCATCGCGCTCTTCGAAATGATCCTCCCATGGCAGCGTCTCGACCGGGCCGCCGGCGTAATCGTCATCGGACGGTCCATCCGGATCCCATTGATCTTCTCGCGTTGCAACGGAATCCTCAAGCGCGGCGATACGGGCACGCAACCCGTCAGGCTCCAGATCATCCGCTTCTCCTGCACTCGCGGTACCGATGTCATGCGTTTCAGTCTCGGCAGCCTCATCTTCCGAATTCGTCGCGCCGCTCTCGTATGCCTCCTCCGTGGGGGGCTCTTCATCGGAGGTCGATTCTTCGGATTCTGCTGTTTCTCCAGCGTGCACGCGCAACGATGGCGTCAGCACAAGACGGTTGTCTTCGCTATTTTCGCTTTCTTCATCGGATCTGTCCTCATCCGAAACCAAACGCCGGATGGACGACAGGATATCCTCGATTTCCACGTTGGTTACGGGATCGGACATGCTGCAACACCACTCTTACCTCGGCGACAGTCTAGCTGCCCGCCGCAAATCGCACAACTGATTGCGAGAGTTTTACTGTTTTCCCAGTGCGCGCAAGACACGGTCAAGTTT
>JAABTI010000134.1 GCA_011389955.1 Paracoccaceae bacterium
GCGAGGCTCTGCGACACCCTGCCACAGCTTCAGGAAAATTGGTATTCGCAAACCCGTTTTCTTGTTCTTGAGTGCAGCAGCAGCGAAAAACGACATCGTGACAGTCATATCGGGGCTGGCAATCGGCGAAGGTCATGCGATGCTGAGCGTGCCATGCGCCTGATCATATCCTTCACCGCCCTGTTTCTGTCCGTGATCCTGCTTCAGCTTTCCACCGGGGGCGTGGGACCGCTCGACGCGCTATCTGGCGTTGTGCTGAATTTCTCCACCGGTCAGATCGGCCTTCTGGGGTCGGCCCATTATGTGGGGTTCTTCATCGGATGCTGGTGGGCGCCGCGCCTGATGGGCACGGTAGGACATAGCCGCGCCTTTGCCGCGTTCACCGCAGCTGGGGCGATCGGGCTGATCTCGCATATGCTGGTGATTGACCCCTGGGCCTGGGCGGCAATGCGCGTCGCGTCGGGTTTGTGTGTGGCCGGATGCTACACCGTGATCGAGGCATGGCTGCAATCGCGCGTGACCAACGAGACGCGCGGACGCACGATGGGCAGCTACCGGGTGGTGGACATGGGGGCGTCATTGGTCGCGCAAATGCTGATTTCGGTGCTCGAGCCGGCCTCTTACGTGTCCTACAACCTGCTGGCGCTGCTTTGTTGTGCGGCACTGTTGCCGATCACCCTCACACGCACGCGGCAACCCGAAACCCCGGCAATGCCGCGCTTGCGCCCGATGCTGGCGATAACGCGCTCTCCGCTTGCCGGCGCAGCCGTGATCGTCGCGGCGCTGTCCAGCGCATCGTTTCGCATGGTCGGACCGCTCTATGGGCAAGAGGTCGGTCTGGCCGCCGACCAGATCGCCTGGTTCCTGGCCGCCTTCGTCGCCGGCGGAGCGCTGGCGCAAATCCCGGTGGGCTGGCTGGCGGATCGTTACGACCGTCGGCAGGTACTGATCTGGCTATCGGTGGCAGCCATCGGCAGTTGCACGCTGACCGCGCTGACCCATGACCTGAGCACAACCGGAATCCTGCTGACGGCGGGACTGTTCGGGCTGACGACCTTTCCGATCTATTCGGTCGCCGCCGCGCACGCGCATGATTACGCCGATGCCGCGGAACGGGTCGAGCTGTCGGCGGCGCTGATGTTCTTCTTCGCGCTCGGCGCGATCGCCGCGCCCCTGATTGCCTCGTGGCTGATCGCCGGGTTCGGACCGCCCGCGATGTTCGTGATGATCGCGGTCGGGCATGCCGTGCTGGTGGTGTTCGGACTGGTCCGAATGAGCGCCAGGGGACCGGCGGAAAAGCGCACGCGCTATATCTGGTCGCCACGCACATCCTTCCTGATCGGTCGACTGACGGGACAAACCCGCGACGACCGTTAGGCCCAGCACCGCAGCAATTCCAACGTCGCGCGTTCTTACGCTGGAACCACCGCGCGGCATGGTCTAAAGGGGGCGAAACCGGTTCGAAGGGCAAGGGCAAATGGCACGGCATCTGATCACATCGGCGATACCCTACATCAACGGGATCAAGCATCTGGGCAACCTGGTCGGCAGCCAGCTACCCGCCGACCTGTTCGCACGCTACCTGCGTGGACGCGGACACGAAGTGCTTTTCCTGTGCGCCACCGACGAACACGGCACGCCCGCCGAACTGGCGGCCGCCAAGGCGGGCAAGCCGGTTGCCGAATACTGCGCCGAAATGCATGCAGTCCAGACAGACATCGCCCACGGCTTCGGGTTGTCCTTCGATCATTTCGGCCGCTCGTCAAGCCCGCAGAACCACCGCCTGACACAGCACCTTGCAGAGACGCTCTACCAGAATGGCCTGATCGAGGAAGTGACCGAACGGCAGGTCTATTCCAACGCCGATGGCCGCTTCCTGCCCGATCGCTATATCGAGGGCACCTGCCCCAACTGCGGTTACGACAAGGCCCGCGGCGACCAGTGCGAGAACTGCACCAAGCAGCTTGATCCGACCGACCTGATCGACCCGCGCAGCGCCATTTCCGGAAGCACCGATCTTGAAGTGCGCGAGACCAAGCACCTCTACCTGCGCCAAAGCCAGATGCGTCAGACGCTGGAGGACTGGATCGATTCCAAGACCGACTGGCCGATCCTGACCACCTCGATCGCCAAGAAGTGGCTCAACGATGGCGACGGCCTGCGCGATCGCGGCATCACCCGCGACCTGGATTGGGGCATTCCCGTGCGCCGCGAAGATGGCAGCGACTGGCCGGGCATGGAAGGCAAGGTGTTCTACGTCTGGTTCGACGCGCCCATCGAATACATCGCCTGTGCCGCCGAATGGGCCGAAGCCAATGACCTGGACGATGCCGCATGGCAACGCTGGTGGCGTACCGACATGGGCGCCTACGACGTGCGCTACACGCAGTTCATGGGCAAGGACAACGTCCCGTTTCACACGCTATCATTCCCTGCCACGCTGATGGGGTCCGGCGAGCCTTGGAAGCTGGTCGACTACATCAAGTCGTTCAACTACCTCAACTATGACGGCGGGCAGTTCTCTACCAGTCAGGGGCGCGGCGTGTTCATGGATCAGGCGCTGGAAATCCTGCCGGCGGACTACTGGCGCTGGTGGCTTCTCAGCCACGCGCCCGAAAGCTCTGACGCCGAATTCACGTGGGAAAACTTCCAGCAATCGGTCAACAAGGATCTCGCCGACGTGCTCGGCAATTTCGTCAGCCGCGTGACCAAGTTCTGCCGTTCCAAGTTTGGCGAGACCGTGCCCGAGGGCGGCACGCAGGGCGCGGATGAGTCGGACCTGATCGATACGCTCGGTGGCCGCATCCGTGCCTACGAAGCGCATATGGAAGCCATGGATATTCGCAAGGCGGCCAACGAATTGCGCGCCATATGGGTGGCCGGCAACGAATACTTGCAGGAGGCCGCGCCTTGGGCCAGCTTCAAGGAAGACCCCGAACGCGCCGCGATGCAGATCCGCCTGGCGCTGAACCTCATCCGGCTCTACGCGATCCTGTCGGCGCCGTTCATCCCCGGCGCCTCGGACAGGATGCTGGCGGCGATGAAGGCGCCGGATGCAACCTGGCCCGATGATGTCGCCGAAGCGTTGGCCGCCCTGCCGCCGGGACACAGCTTTGAGGTGCCCGATGTGCTGTTCGCCAAGATCACGGACGAGGCGCGCACCGATTGGCAAGAGCAGTTCGCGGGTCAGCGCGCCTCGTGAACAGCGAAGTTCAACCGTCACCCAACGCGCGGGCTGCGGCGCTGGTACCTGGCCCCACGACCCCGTCAAGCGCACCACGGTAAAGCCCGCGCTCGCGCAGGATCTTCTGGAACTCCACCGCTGTCTCCCGGTCCCAGCGTGGCGCACGAGCGCCGCCCGTCTCTCGCAACTGGGCAAAGTTCAGGTCGCCGGTTTCCAGCGCCCGAACATATAGCTGCGCCGCACGCGCCGGGTCGCGCTCTACCCCGCGGCCCTGCTCATAAAGCAGGCCCAGCGCAGCCAGCGCGCCCGGCTCTCCGGTATCGGCGGCGCGCTTCACCCATTTCGCGTGACGTTGCGGATCGGCAGGCACGCCCGAGCCGTCATCAGCGTAAAGTCCCGCCAGCGTCAGCATCGCCGACAGGTTTCCCTGAGCCGCCGCGCGCGCATACAGCTCGGCGGCCCTGCCTGGATCCGGCAGACCCAGCGCCGCCGCCTCTTCGCGGCCGATTCCCTTTGGTTCGAGGTTCAACTCCGCCAGCCGCACCTGGGCGAAGTGATAGCCACCTTCGGCGGCGCGCTCCATCCACGCGATCATCTGCGCGTGGTCCTGCGTCACCCCCCGGCCCAGCCGGTACATCAGTGCCAGCGTTGTCATCGCGGGGAGATCCCCCGCCTCGGCGCCGGCGCGATAATAGTCGACCGCGCGCTCGTGATCTTCCTGCACCGGGCCGATCCCGAAATTGTAATAATCCCCCAGCTTGCTGTGCGCGGCGGCCAGACCCGCCTGCGCGGCGCGCTCCAGGTTGGCAACGGCGCGCTTGTGATCTCCAGAGCGCTGCTGCGCGGCGGCGAGGTTGAACAACGCCGCGGCAGGCGGCGGGTCGGCCTGCGCCGCGCTTTCGCAATGGGGCCGCGCACGCGACAAAGCCTTGAGGTACCTGGCCATCGCCGCACGGCTGACCGGCACGCCGGCATCGGGCGCGCCCGCAATCTCGATGCACCGGTCCAAAGCCCGCGTCTTGTCGGCGGCCGGCGCCGAAACGGGCAACAGCATGAGTGCCAGCACCGAACTCGCGCTCGTGACGGAAAAACCGCGAAATGACATATGTTGACAACCCTTTTGCAAATCAATTCGGTCAAAGGCTAGCAAAGCCTCCGTCGAGCGTCGATACCCTGCCGCCCTGCGCGCCACTGCGATCGCGCCGTCCTCCCGCAGCTGTGCGGTCTGGTCAAGACCGGCAGGCTGTGCAACCGTGCACGCAAAAGAGAACAACCAAGAACTGAACGGGAGCCAACGGCGTGGACGCAACAACAGATCAACATGTTGGCTCAGCCAGTAGCGTTTCGGATGTTTCGATGGCCCGTGACATCACCCTGGCCGT
>JAABTI010000135.1 GCA_011389955.1 Paracoccaceae bacterium
AACCCAACGAGGCCCAATAGCTCCAATTCATCATATGGCGCCGCCTCGATGCTGTCCGTGGTCTTGCGGGCGGCGGCCAGAACGCGCAGCCCGTGGCCGGCCAGATCCTCGTTACGGCGCAGCCAGTCGTCGCGCGCGGCATCGTCCATCGGCTCGGCCGTATCGGCCTGCACCTGATGCGTGGCGGCGGCGATCACCGCCTCGGGCGCGCCCTTGACTGCGACAAGATAGCCCTCCCCGCTTTCGTGGAATGTCGCCATCATCTTGGTGTCGGAAGAAAAGCTTTCCTCGCGCTCTTCCGGCGTGTTGTCCAACAGGTCTTCGCGGTGCATCCCCGCATCGCGCCCCGCGCGCAACAGCGCGACCTCCATGGGGTCGCCATTCGCGTCATCGTCATCCCCGGCCAACCCGGCGTTGCTGCACAGCACGCCGACCCGCAAGACCTCCATCAGTGCCGGTGCATCGGCCGGATCGATCCTTTCGCCGTCGCGCCTGAACGCGCCGGCCTCGTCAGAGCCGAGCGTGATGTCATCTTCGGCCAATGCGATGCGCCGCACGGTCATGCGATTCTCGGTCAGGGTTCCGGTCTTGTCCGTCAGGATCACCGTGGTCGCCCCAAGGGTCTCGACGGCCGACAGTTGCCGCACCAATGCCTGCCGCCTGGCCATCCGCCACATGCCACGACCAAGCGCGATGGTGGCGACCACAGGCAAGCCCTCGGGCACCGCCGCGATTGCCAGAACGATCGCCGTCTCGATCATCAGCGCCATGTCTTCGCCCGCGGCAATACCTGTCAGGGCAACCACGACACCGACACCCGCGACCAGCCAGACCAGGCGCTTACCCAGCCCTTCCAGCCGTTTCTGCAACGGCGCGGTGTCTTTTTCCGCCTCTTCCACCATCTCCGAGATCTGGCCGATCTCGGTGTTCAGGCCGATGGCCACGACTACACCGCGCCCCTCGCCACGGCTGATGCCGGTGCCTCGAAAGGCCATGTTGGCCTGGTCTGCCAGGGGCAGGTCATCGTCTTGTAGCGGGTCGGTCTGCTTGGTGACCGGCTCGGATTCTCCGGTAAGCGCGGATTCATTGGTTTGCAGGGTTTCAACCTCGATCAGCCGCATGTCGGCCGACACCACTTCGCCCTCCCGCAACAGGACGATATCACCGGGAACCAGCTCGCTCGCCTCGACTTCCCGTTGCTCACCGCCACGCACGACCCGTGCGGTCACCTGGCCCATCTTTTGCAGGGCCTCCATCGAGCGGATCGCAGACAGTTCGGTGAAAAAGCCGATCGCGGCGTTGATGACCAGCGCCGCAGAAATCGCGATGGCCTCGACCATCTGACCAAAAACCAGCGCCACGCCGGACGCCAGCAAGAGCAGGGTCACGACAAGGCTCTTGAACTGGTTGAGAAGAATCGTCCAAACGCTCTTGCGTTGCGTGGCCTTCAGGCGATTGGGGCCGTGTTCGCGGTGCCTTGCACGGGCCTCTTCGGTGGACAGGCCCTGAGCGGGATCGACGTCCTGGGCGTCGATCACGTCCTCCACGCATGTGCGGTGAAGGGGGTCTGCGCCCTGCCCCGCCTCCTTTGCCCTTGATCCGTTGTTCATGCGCCGACCCTGACTCCCCTTGGGTGCGATACCGCATCGCATGTCCCCCATGAACCAACATTAACGCGCGTTAATGACCCGAAGTGCCGCCGATGATGACCTTCCGGCGGAGCAACACGGGCTGCCGGTGCTCGCCGAATCGAAACGCACATATTGGAGTACAGCATGAAACGCCTCGAAGGAAAAACCTGCCTGGTGACCGGGGCCGCCCACGGCATCGGCAAGGCAACCTGCAAACGCATGGCCGACGAGGGCGCGTTCGTGGCCGCCACCGACCTGACCGACGAGGACGGTCAGGCGCTGGTCGATGAAATCACGGCCGCCGGCGGCAAGGCGGTGTATCACCACCTCGACGTCACCGACGAGTCGCAAGTGAATTCCGTTTTGGAAACCGTCGCGAAGGAACACGACGGGCTTGACGTGATCGTCAACAACGCCGGCATTTCCGGCGTTAACGCCCCGACCGACCAGGTCAAGTCCGAGGACTGGGCCAAGGTAATGGATGTGAACGTGAATGGCGTTTTCTATTGCACCCGCGCCGCCATTCCTCTCATGCGCAAGCAGGGTGGCGGCAGTATCATAAACCTGTCTTCGATCTACGGCATCATCGGCGCTCCGGACATTCCCCCCTATCATGCGTCCAAGGGCGCTGTCCGCGAGATGAGCAAGACCGACGCGATTCTGTACGCTAGGGAAGGCATACGCGTGAACTCGGTCCATCCCGGTTTCATCTGGACGCCGCTTGTCGAACAGATGGGCAAGGAATCCGAGGAGGGCGTGGATGCCTTCCGCGCCGAACTCGACAAGCTGCACCCTGTCGGCCATGTCGGCGAGCCCGAGGATATCGCGGCCGGGATAGCCTATCTTGCCTCCGACGACGCGAAATTCGTCACCGGCAGCGAATTGGTGATCGACGGCGGCTATACCGCGCAATAGCGTCGCCCCCCGCATCGCTCCGGGCGCGCATCGCGGCAGGGGCGCGCGCCCGGAGGTTTACGCCGGTTAATGCCTGTCATGCCGAAACCCGTTACGATAGCTGACCCAGCTCGAGGTCTGGAGGTATTGGCAATGGGTGTAACCGAGATCATGCAACGATCGATCGCCAAGGTCACGTCAGAAACATCGACGCGCGCGGCCGCCGCGCTGATGGAGGCGGCAGACACGGGTCTGTTGCCGGTGTTCGAGGATGGTCGACTGGCAGGTGTCATCACCGACCGTGATCTGGTGGTTCGGTTGATGTCCAGATCCGGCACGGCCGCCGATGTGCCGGTTGGCGAAATCATGTCCAAACCCGTGGTCACCTGCCGCGCGACCGACAGCATCGAACATGCGGCGGGGATCATGGGCGATCACCAGGTGCGCCGGCTGATCGTGCTCGACGACTCCGGGGAGCTTGCCGGCACCGTATCGGTGGGTGATATCGCCCGGGATGCCAGCGAGATCACCGCCGGCGAAGTTCTGGGCGAGGTCGTCGAATTCCGGTGACAGGCGTCAGGCGGATTCGTCGAGTATGATCTCGGAACGAAGCATCTCCAGATCCACGCCGGCGATGCGGCAGATCGCTTCGAGGTCGATGATCTCCACCTTCGTGCGGCCCCTGGTCCGAACCAGGCCATTGCGGGCAAACCGGCGCAACGTACGGCAGATATGCACGTTTGACAGCCCGGTGAACATCCCAAGCTGCTTTTGGGTCATGGGGATGCTGAAATTGGCCTCTTGCGTCTTTCCGACCGCTTCCAGCCTGAGGAAAAGCTCCAGCAAGGCATAGCAAACACGCTGTTCCGCAGTGCCATGACCAAGGCGCAGCAGCAACTCCGCGGTCCTTGACTGCGTGACCGCGATGTTTGCGGCAAGGTGGCTGCGCAGCGCGGCGGCTTCTGGCTGGGGACCGTTGATCATTTCTTGCGTGAACGCGACATAGCGCACCTCGTCCAGCGCCTCGGCGCTATAGGGCAGCAGCGTTGCGCCGTTGGCCGTGATCAACGCGAAATCGCCATCCATCAGCACATCGACGATTTGCGTTTCGCCATCTTCAAGAGATTTCGTCAGCGCCACCCAGCCTTCGACAACCAAAAGGAAAAAACTCGCCACGTCGCCTTCGTAAACGATGGTATCGCCCGGCTTGGCGCGTTGCTCGCGCAGATCGGGATTCAATTCCATCAAGACGCGCTGCTTGTCGTGCACGGTCTTTCCGGGCATCGGCGATAGCCCCCCTGTCATGGATGGGCCGTTTCGTATGTCACGGATCATTTGCCCCCCTCTCGTCCGCGCAAAGGCAGATCCAGCTTGCAGATTTGAACCTACACAACTCGCGGAGCCACAGCGTGGCCCCACGGGTCAACTCCGCCGGTGGCTTTTGGTTCCCTGCGGTTCGGGATTGACCGGGGTTAATGCGATCCGTGGCGCAATGTGTTTTCGACGCGGGGTAAAGGACCCAACAGGAAAGGACGCGACCATGGCCAAATCCGACACTTCCGTGAAGGGGATATTCGAACCGATGAAATCCATCGGAACGATATTCACCGCGAACACGGCTCTGAGTTCGCAAGCCCAGCATTTCTGGCAAGCACAGGACCGCATGCTTACCGAGGCCGAGAAATTCTCATCGGCGTGGATGAAGCGTCGGCACGAGGCGACCCAGTCCGCCCTGCGCGCCAGTCAGGAAATCGCATCGAACGGTGCATCCGATCCTGCGGCGGCAATGAAGGTCATCGCGGATTGGCAGGCACATTCGATGGAACGCCTGGCGAATGACGCGAAGGATTACATGGAGATGATGAGCCGCTGCACGAATGTTGCCGCCACGAACGAGGCCGAGGCGATGGAGGAAACCGCCGGAGCGGCGAAGAAATCCCCCAAGCCCACCAAGTCCGAACCAGTGTGATCCGACGCTGGCGGGCGTGTGGCGAACCCGGCATCC
>JAABTI010000136.1 GCA_011389955.1 Paracoccaceae bacterium
GCACCTGCACGGGCCAATTCGCGCACAACGCCCAAGCCGATACCGGAGTTCGCTCCGGTTACAACTGCGGTCTTTCCCTTGAGTGACATCCAGTTCCCTCCGTTTGCTGTCGCGCAGACAGTATCGGGAGATTGCGGCGAAGGGAACGCGCCGACTCACGATTCGCACATCGGCAGAGGCCGCGCGGCATCATGGCGATGGCCATAAAAAAAACGCCCGCGCAAGGCGGGCGTCCAGTTATTGAGGCAGGTTTCATACAGGCAAGAAACCTATCGAGCAGTAAGTTCTTTATAAGCAATTCAACGCCTTCTTCCAAGCTAAAAGTTTGAAAAACCTTCAATCTACGGCTAATGTAAGGATTATAAAAACAAGGGCAGAGCAGGATTGTTGCCAAAATGAAGGCGGATTTTTTCCAAGGCTGGCGCCGTGGCGTGCTCGGATTCGTGCTTTTTGCACTGACCGGCGCAGCGGCGGCCGAGGGCGGTCATGGCTTGGCAATGTATGGAGACCCTGCCCTACCACCAGATTTTGTATCTCTACCCTACGCGAATCTCGATGCGCCCAAGGGAGGGCGCGTTGTCATGGGCAATACTGGTGGCTTCGATTCGCTCAATCCCTTCGTCCTGAAAGGCACCCCGCCGTGGCAACTGAGGTTTCTCGCCTATGAATCCCTGATGGGACGCAATTGGGACGAACCATTCTCGCTATACGGGCTTCTGGCCGAATCGGTCGAGGTCGGTCCGAACCGTGAATGGGTCGAATTCACCCTTCGCCCGGAGGCTCGCTTCTCCGATGGCAACCCCGTCACTGTCGAGGACGTGATGTGGTCCTACGACATTCTCGGACAGCGCGGGCACCCCCGGTACCTGGGATTTGCCCAGAAGGTCGAGAGCATCGAGAAAACCGGTCCGCGCAGCCTGCGTATCACGTTCAATACCGCTGATCGCGAACTGGCGCTGATTGCGGGGATGCGGCCGATCCTGAAAAAGGCGCAGTGGGCCGACCGGGATTTTGGCGCTTCGACCCTGGATGATATCCCGATCGGAACTGCACCCTACGTCGTGACGGATTACGAGCAAGGTCGATATGTAACGCTTGGCCGTGATCGAGACTACTGGGGACGCGGCCTGCCGTTTCGCCGCGGAACCAACAATCTGGACGAGATCCGCATAGAATTCTTCGCCGACGAATCCGTTCTGTTCGAAGCATTCAAGTCCGGGGCCCTGACCGCCTACCGCGAAAGCAACGCCGAGAAGTGGGCGGCGCAATACGACTTTCCAGCGGTTCAACGCGGCGACGTGGTCAAGTCGGAGATTCCGCATGAGCGTCCCTCGGGCATATCGGGCTATGCAATGAACACGCGCAATCGGCTGTTTGATGACTGGCGAGTGCGGGAGGCGATGCTGCTTGCGTTCAACTTCGACTACATCAACGGCACCGTGACTGGCGGCAGACAGCAGAGGATCACCTCGTATTTCTCAAACTCCGAACTGGCAATGCGGCACGGGCCGGCCAGGGGCGATGTTCGTGCGTTCCTGGCTCCCTTCGCCGACGACATGCCCCCCGGTGCACTTGAAGGCTACTCGCTGCCCAAAGGCGATGGCACCGCGCGCAATCGTAACAACCTGCGCAAGGCCGCGCGCCTTTTGCGTGAGGCGGGCTGGCGCATAGAAGAGGGGCGCCTTGTCGATGACGACGGGCAGCCGTTCGTCTTCGAGATCCTGTTACGCCAAGGCGACGCCACGGCGCAATCCGTGTTCGAGATATACCGTGCAGCACTGGCGCGCCTGGGTATCGACGTCGTGATCTCTGCCGTGGACAACGCCCAGTTCAGTCAACGTGAGGCGCAGCTTGATTTCGACATGATCCCGATACGCAGGAGTCTGTCGCTGTCGCCCGGAAACGAGCAACGATTGTACTGGGGGTCTGAAGGGGCGCAACGGCCGGGCACCCGCAACCTCATGGGTGTCACCTCGGAAGCCGTCGACACCCTGATCGACAAGCTGGTGAACGCTCGTGACCGAGCCGATTTCGTTGCCGCCGCACGCGCACTTGATCGTGCGTTGATGGCAGGGCGCTACGTGATCCCGATATGGACCTCTTCGGTGGATCGCATCGCGCACAGCAAGACCCTGAAATATCCCGAAAACATACCAGTCTATGGTGACCGGATCGGGTGGATGCCCGATGCTTGGTGGCACGAGGAGTAGAGCAGATGAAACCAGGAAATCCCGTTGGTCGGGTGATTGCGCTGATCGGGTTGGCACTGCTGGCCGGTTGCGCGACGGTGGACGGCATGGGACAGGACATATCCGGTGGCGCTCGCTGGGTTCAGAGTTGGTTCTGACCCGCCATCCATCACGACCGTGAATCCGGAGTGGCGCTGCGCAGCCGCGACGCGAAGCACGGCACAATCAACTGTCAAGACAATGGTTTTCACTTCAGCGATTTGACCAGACGGATCATCGCGGGTCTTTTAGACATCGAAATCGGATGGTGTCCGGTCCGGCGCATCCCAGAGCGTGGTCCGGCGTCAGGCCATCTGTGTTTCGCAACCCGCGCAGATGAGATTCCGACCCTGGCGATTCGCTGCGCGCAGCACCGCAGGATACGCGCGAAAACCTGATCCGGGCCTTCGGGGCTGACGGAGGATCTTGTTTGTTCAGGCGCAGGGATTCGGCCGCTTGCAACTGCGTTGCGGCGCGCATAGCAAGACATCATGAAAGCGATCTTCGATCAGGGCCATCACGCCCCCTGCCCCGCCCCCTTCAATCTTGCGGCTCATGTCTTGGGCCGCGCGGATCAGTTGCCGGAGAAAACGGCTCTTACAATCATGTCTCCAAGCGTTACGAGCGACTGGAGTTATCGGGAACTGCAGGCCGCTGTGCTTGGCACCGGCACCGGACTTCTACGGGCTGGCTTTGAACCCGGCGATATCCTGCTCATGCGGCTTGGCAATACGGTGGATTTTCCCCTGGCCTATCTGGGTGCGATCTCGGTCGGATTGGTGCCCGTGCCAACGGCCGCGCAACTGACAGCGCACGAAGTGACCAAGATGGTGCTTGGCCTGTCGCCGGCCGGCATCCTGCGCGACCCGCACGTATCCTGCCCCGACGGTACCGGCCTGCCCGTGATAGACACCGCTTCCCTAAGCCAGATGCGCGACCTGCCGGCCGCAGAATTCGCCATGGGCCATCCCGAGCGGCCTGCCTATATCATTTACACCTCCGGAACCTCGGGGGTGCCGCGTGCGGTTCAGCACGCGCACCATGCGATCTGGGCCCGGCGAATGATGCATGACGGCTGGTACGGCCTGCGACCCCAAGACAGGCTTATGCATGCGGGCGCCTTCAACTGGACCTACACATTGGGAACCGGCCTGATGGATCCCTGGACAGTGGGGGCAACCGCCCTGATCCCCGCCGAAGGTGTTTCCCCGGATGCCCTGCCCGACTTGATGCGTCGCCATGACGCCACGATCTTTGCCGCTGCTCCGGGTGTTTATCGCAAGGTTCTCGCCGCGCACAGTCGTATGGAATTGCCCGCACTTCGTCACGGCCTCGCGGCAGGTGAGAAACTGTCGGACACACTCCGCGCCGACTGGGTGGCGGCCACCGGCACGGAAATATTCGAGGCCTATGGCATGTCGGAGTGCTCGACATTCATTTCCGGCAGCCCGTTCGAACCAGCCCATCCCGGCACCCTGGGCCGTCCGCAAATGGGGCGCCGCGTCGCCATTGTGACGCCCGATGGCGAGCCCGTCGATATCGGCGAAGAAGGCACCATCGCGGTATCGCGTGATGATCCAGGCTTGATGCTGGGCTATCTGGGCGCACCCGAGGACACCGCTGAGCGGATGCGCGGAGAGTGGTTCCTGACGGGCGATCAAGGCGCGATGGATCGGGACGGCCACATAACATACATGGGTCGCGCGGACGACATGATGAACGCGGGCGGTTTTCGCGTTTCGCCGCTTGAGGTCGAGGCGGCGCTATCCACCCATACCGGCATCGCGCAAATCGGCGTGACCGATATCGAGGTCAAGCGCGATGTCCGGATCATCGTGGCCTTCTATACGGGACCGGCCGAGGTGGACGAAGCGGAATTGCGCGCCTTTGCGTCGGAACGGCTCGCGCGCTACAAGCAGCCACGCGCATATGTTTACCTGGAAACCCTGCCGACCGGGGCGAACGGCAAGCTTCTGCGCCGCGCGCTTCGCGAACAATACACGCAAATCACCGGAGGCCGCTAATGGTCAAACTCGACATCATGTCCGACCCGATCTGTCCCTGGTGCTATATCGGAAAGGCGCAACTGGACCGCGCCCTGTCGGAGCGTCACGACCATCCTTTCGAGATCGAATGGCATCCTTTTCAACTCAATCCGGAGATGCCCGCCGAAGGCATGGATCGTCGCGCCTACCTCGAGGCAAAGTTCGGCGGGAAGGAACAGGCCGTGCAGGTCTATGCCCGCATCGCTGCGGCCGCTCAGG